>CALGTK010000077.1 GCA_937904325.1 uncultured Planctomyces sp. | reverse complement strand
CGGCGAATCTCAATCCACTGCTCCATATCGGTGTACACCCTTGTCCCCCATAGCACGCCAATTCAAACGATTTCGGATTCTCCGAAAGTCTGAAATGGCAGCTACAAGTGATCATCTGGGCGCTACGCTTTTCATCCGGCCGCCACTCATCGCCCGGCGCTACGTTTTCTGACCGGCGTCTACAAGCTGGCCGGTCTTCGTACAGATCGAAGGCCCAGTCGTCCCGATGCTCCCCTGATTGGCTGTGGTGAGAGAGCTGGACGAAGCGAACGCCGGGTTCGACGAACTGGCGGCGTTTAGAAAACTACCACGAAAAATTGCAGCTGAACAGCCAAATCTCGCAGAAGTTCACACCACCCTACATGTATTTTACTTCAGACATTCCGGCGATGAACATTCCGGATCGGGCCTTCACTGTAAACGCTCGTAACCTGAAGTGGGTCACCGACATTGCCTGAGACAACCTGTCTGACTTCAGAGAGCCCGCTGTAGACTTCAAGCGATTGGCTGCATGCGTTAAGAGCCCCGCTTGAAGTCTCATTTGGTATACGTTGTCGCAGCTTACGGAATGCAGTTCGCCTGAACAGAGGGGACGCTGTAGATCGTTGAACCACTTATAATCAGTGGCGAGGGAACTACTGTCTCACTCGATGACACAGTAGCCTGAGTAGCTCCCGTGAACGTTGCATACGGGTAACCCGCAGATGGCGTGATGAAAGGTGACGCCACTCCTCTGTAATGCAAGGTTGGGTAGGGTGAACTTGTGAAAACCCGAGTTCCGGAAAAGGAAGTTGGACCATTTCTGAAAGTGGACACCGCATTGCCACTACTCAAAATCGATGCATTCCCGAGTGCTGGGACGACATTCTGCACAACCTGACCCGAAGCAACAGGTCTGCTCAAAGTGCTGAGTGAGCTGAGAGGTACAAGAGCGGCGTTACGTCGCACAACCATCCACACACCAGCATTCGATGCTTCACTACTGGAGCTGGATAGCACGGAAGTTCCAGAACCATTTCGATTGTTGCCACTTAATGTGGTTCTACGCAGACGTAATACTCGCGAATCGGCTTCCTGCTCCAATCGATCCAACGCGGCTTCCATGCGTTGAACAAGTGCCTGAAGATTATTGATGTCGTCCTTAGCTTTGGACTTATGCTGCATGTCTTTGGATGGCCGTTTTGACTTCACGAGATCATCCGCAGAAGATTCGACCTTGCTCCCTCGCCCATCGAGATTCTTTGCACGGGACGAGGACGAAGAATCTGACACACGCGGCTTCCGAACTCGCGACGCTTTGTTCGCAGCCAGTGTGATCGAGCCATTACAAAATATCGCTGCACAACAGAAGAACACAAAAGACCTGGATACCATCATTTATCTCCTCATCGCAGGGTTCACAGCGAGCCCACCAGTTCAGGACTCTCGAAATTTTAATTCTAACGATAATAGCGATTGCATCGGTTAATCAAGGTAATTTACAGGACCACAGTCAAATTAGCGACTTTAGGATCCCCTTGAGTAATGCAATTCTGATCGCCCATGGCGGCTTGAGGCTTACCCATTGCAGAAAATACTGGTATTGGACGTCTCGATTTAACCGTATATGCCCATATTTCATCATATCTAATTTGTTTCGGTCGATGATCGTGCAAATCGAAACCAGCAATTCTTCGTAGTCCCCAAGTCGTCAACCAGCAGGTCGTTGGGAACAAAAGCGGAAATCAGGCGTGCAGTGACGTTTACTTCCCGGCATCGAAGCAGTTCGAGCATCGCTTCGCGATCAATCAGGGTCACATGCGCGGCGGTGTATTTTCCGGTTTGAACGTCGTGAATCAACGGCCCGTCCGATACCGAAGCTGACGTTTTCACTCTCGATCGTCAGGGTTGCTGTTGCATCGATGAATAAAATAACGAGCGTTATGACACCTCATCGATCGTCATTCTGCTCAGTACTTTTTCCTTCTGAGGCAACGTCCCGCAGCATCCGACACGTTGTCAGACGCCTTGCAAAGTCCGCCCTTAACTCAAAACCCGCAAAAGTTCTCTACCTGTGTTCAACTCTTCGGTAGATAAATGCATCGGACGTGAGCAGCGATGTGAGAAGTGCCTTCATGCTGCCTCCGTTGTCCCGGTAGGCCTTATGAGCAGCCTGGAGAACTGGAGCGTCGTTGATTGTTTCGTTGCGCCCCATCCAGAAGCGGAAGGCATGGCGAACGAAGACCTGCTCAACTCGTGTGCTGTGGGCCAGCCGGTCAATTAACTCAAGGGCATTGCTGACTTCGCCGTCAATCGTAGAATCACCAGAATCAATAATCTCACCCGTTGTATCGACAGGTTTATCCAGTTCAGTTTCCCGATACAGACCTGCGTGGTTGAACATTTCAAATGGAAGGCCAAGTGGGTCCATCTTCTGGTGGCAGGTCCAGCAATAAGTCTCCCTGGTCACCCGCATGCGTTCCCGGAGTGTGTTTTTTGGCTCGTCAGGAAGCATGGCGTCTACTGTGATCGGTACATCGGGAATGCCGCCGCCGAGTAGTCGTTCGCGAATCCATCGACCACGCAGGATGGCATGATTGTCCATAGCATCGGAATGCGAAACGAGCCAGCTCGGATGAGTCAGTATCCCCAGACGCTGGTCTTCGGGGGCTTTGGCGAGAATTCGGTCCGGTTTCATGGAACCGTTACCGAAACTCCGGCGGCTCACGCGTGCAAAAATCTTTGGTCCATTCAGGCTGGCGACTGAGACGTTGTGATTGACGTTCGACCGTTTCTTCTTTTTCGCCGCCGCCAACTTCTTTTGTGCCGCCGTAACCGCTCTCTTTGCATCAGTGAGTTCTTTCTTTTTCCTCCTGGCCTCGTCCGGATTCGCTTTCAGCAATTCTTCAAGATCAGCCAGTGCCTTCTCTGCCGCCTCAAGCTCAGCGGCTTCAGCTTTAGAGGCTTCAGCCTCTGCCCTCTTCACTGCAGCTACGGACTCCGCGACTTCTTCCTTTGTGCGTTTTCTGCCAAAGTAGACATTGTCTGATCTAGTAACCACGACTTTGTCAGTCGTCAGCAACTGCTTAAGCACATCCTTGTCTTCTTCCAGAATGAGTTCGACCAGTCGGTCAGTGCTGGCAGTGGCATCGAACATGGCACGGTAGTGCGATGTTCCCCGGTTGCTTGCCCCCGTTTCGCCCAGGGCTCTTGAGTCCTTGCAGATATAGCCACCAAGGTCGTAGTCGAAGTAATCACGGAAGAAACGCAGGATTCGCGGTTTGCGGACGCTGGCGTCGGCGAGCATCCGTTCGACTTCGCGTTTAACATCCACCTTCGTCCGCATGCGGCCTTCGACGATTGAAGTCCGCAGTTCATCATCCGGCTGGATGTATCGCAGTGCGTGGTTGACCGCCAGGCCCAGTTCCCAGTCCTGAAGCATTACTCGACCGTGCTGATCCGGTTTTCCATTGTCGGTCAGTTCAGGCCTGAAGAGTGCGTCGCGATCGAGAAAGATTGATGACAGGCCAAGAACGGCTCCGTCCTCTTTGCCGAGCTTATCAACGGACTGCTGGACAATTTCAAGATAGTTGTCCGATTCCTTTTCACTCGGCCGGCGGAAGGTGAGTGCTTCAAAGAGGTAATCGACCGCAGCGCGTAAACTTTCCTCGGAAACGCCCTCTTCCTTCATCAGGTCATAGACCGGTGTCAGAGGACGTTTGATCTTTTTGCTGTAGACCAGCGCCGTGGGCAGTCCGCGGAGATCGCCTTCGATCTTGTAGGTGTTTGGGTCGTCAGTTATCTGTTCCGGATTGGCAATACTCAGCGGGCCGTACGCCATGTAGCGAAGGATGTCGCCGGCAAGGCTCATGATCTGCGTCGCTTCCGCACTGTTGACCGTGTAGAAGTCGGGGTAATTCTCAAGGCCGTGTTTACGAGCTGACGACAGAATCGCAGGCATACTCTTAACGGACGTGGCATAGGCAACTGTCCCGCCTTGCCACTTAATAATGCGATCCGTGCCGAAGTAAATCTTGAGTTCGCCGCCGTGATTTGTGGGCACGACATCGCCGCGTGTGCGAAGGCCTGGTTTTTCGGGATCATAGTCCGGCTCGCGATTGATCAGTTCGTTCAGGCGTGTGACGTGCTCCTGCGGCGTTACTCGCCAGAGACGTCCCGGAGACGACGTTGGTTCGAGCTTGATACCATCGGGCAGCGGACCGAAGAGCAGGTCGTGATCGACAAAGTTGCCTTTGTTCGGATCGAGATGAGCTTGGAACCCGCCTTTGTCCCGCATGACGCGAGTCAGTTCTCCGACGATCCAATCCGCAAACTGTAGCCGCTCAATGACCTTCGGCTGGTCGGCATCCTGCGGCGGCATCTCCTTCAACGTGACCTGCGCCCACACCGCTGTCCAGATAGCAGCATTGACTTCGTCAACACGCCCCAACTTATCGAGCGACAGATTACCCTCAGGTTCTTCCGTCCCGTGACAGTCCACACAGTGGCTGGCGAGAAACTGCTGAGCAAATTTGCCGAAGCTCTTGCTGACCTTCTGGCCGGGTGTGTAAGTCTCGGCGCTTGCCACGGAAAGCAGACACAACGAGATCAATAATGCTGAAACAATTCTCACTGTATTCACCCCAGGCGTTACCCAAACCATGCAACTGAAGTCTCAAGACTTCACACACGCGGGAAAAGACATCGTCAATATCAGACTCTCCTGGCTCTCACAGACCCTGAAACCAGGAAGCGTTGCATATCTCTTTGCGCAAAAAGCCGAAGTCTCACGACTTCGGCTCTCTGCTTTAATTCCAGCTGCGACGCTTACGCCAGCACTTCCGCGAGTGGACCATTACCGGCGTCGAACTTCTTCGCCAACTTGTCGTTCATATTGAAGCGATCGATGTTCTGCCCGGCAGTCTGTAGAAGCGTCGTATACAACGCGTTGATCGGTCGCTTGCCGTCCAATTGTGTGAAGCAACCGGTCTTGAAGATTCCTCCGCAGTTGCCCAGCAGCATAACCGGCCAGTTGGCGCCGTTAGTGTGTTGTGCGTTGGCGTTGTTACTTGTGTAGACGATCAACGTGTTGTCCATCATGGAACCGCTGCCCTCCGGCACGCTGTCCAGTGTTTCCATAATCCGCACCAGCATGCGACTGTTGTACTGGCGAATCTTAATCCAGATCGGATTATCCGGCTGTTTCATGTGGCCAAGATTGTGGCCCTGCTGCTCGATGCCCAGCCCCTTCCAGGCACCAAAGATTTCGCCACGCCCCGAACCAATGGTCAGAGTATTGGTGATTCCTGACGTGATCGCCGAAACGCCCAGATCCAGCAGGACATCGTGCCAGTCGGTTTCAAATTCAGGCTTGGTGTAACGCTCATCTACTTCCGGCGCAAACTTCCGGAGGTGACCCGAAACCGTATCGAGCCGCTCGCGCAGACCATTCGTATCTTTGAACCCTTGAACGAACTGGTCATAACGCTGCTGGTCGGTGCTCGGGAGCGCATACCCCTTTGCCGCAGCCAGCTTCTCGATCTGATTCATCACGTTCGACCGGGCTTCGTGCTGGAGCCGGATGTCGCCAGACGAAATGCCACCGTAGAGCATCTGATAAAGATGATTCGGATTCGAATGCATAAAGATCGGCTGCCCGGCACCGCTCGCCGACAGGTTGGCGATGGTCGGCTTGGTCGTCATGTTCTCGATCGAGTCCATGCCGATACACAGATGCGGAAGCAGCGTCTGTGGCAGAGCCTTGCTTAGCTCATAATCAATCGTCGAAGCGCTGGGCGGTACTCCGTCACTGCCGCGATAGCCGCCGAGCGCGCCGAAGAAGGCACTGTGCGAGGGGCTGGTGTGCACGCCGTGCAGCCCGTTGATGATATGAAGTCGTTCTTTGTAAGGCTCGAGTGCCTCAATCGGCTCAGGAAGTTTGGCTTTCGCCAGCGAGCTGTTACTCGTCATCCCTTTCGGAATACAGGTCGCCGGATCAAAGCCCTGATTCTGCATGAAGAAAATAATTCGCTTCGGACCGCCCCTGGCAGACGAAGCGGCAGAAGCCTGATTCGGAAGCATCGACGCACCAACTGCAGCACCGACGCCGGCCGCCATTCCCTGAAGCATATTTCTGCGATTGATCATTGCTCTGTTAATCTCCGTGGCGAATAAACGAAAGCCGGCTATCCGGGATAGATGCTTGGGGCTGCGAATTTATTGTATCAGCGAAGAAAAATCGCCGAAACGGACACGTCCCGAACACTCCAAAACTACACAACTCGTTTTAACATAGTCAGTTATCGTCATCTCTCATGTCGATTCGGCAGAAAGTTAGCTGCAATTCTGGCTCTGGCAGGCGAATTGCGTGTAACCAGCCGGCCGATATTACCTCAGAGAATCAGATAGCGTAGTTTTCGCTGTACAATGTCTGACTTGAGGCGTGGAACATCGTGACTGAACTTCGGTTAACGAAGCAGCTTTGAGACCAACTCGCCCTCGATGCGGCGCAGCAAGCGGCCAAACAGTTCCTCGGCAGACGGTCGCGACCGCTCACTGGCCCTGAAACGCGGCGGTGGGCTGGACATTCATTCGTTGATCGGACCAGGCACGGCATGCAACGGCGATCGCCCGAATGCCGTTGCATAAGTCTTCGATCCCAGTGGATTTCCGCCGGACGCGTACTTCGATCACCAATGGGCCCTCGCCGTGGTCAAACAGGCAATCGACACGCTTTGCGCCGAAGCAGAGTTAAATCGCGATCTCGCAAAATTTGAAGTTCTTCAGCAATGGCTGGTCACGCCCTCCAGTCACGACGCCGCCATCGAAGTCGCTCTGCATGTCTGACGGAGCAATCAAAGTCGCGATCCACCGATTGTATAAACCGTTTCGACACATAGTCGTTGCAAGAATCTCAACCCCGTCTGACAACCCCGTCGAATGTTCAAGGCAAGCTCAACTACATGATCAACGCGATGTAACTGGCGTTGTGGAGCAAATTGAGTGTGATACGTGGCCAGGCTTAATCACGTGCGGAGTCACGTCAGACGCTCAACCAGTGAAACGACTACGAATTCCCGCCAGGGGCGCTACACTTTGGTTAGTCGTCTGCATCCGGATTTTCTTCAGGACACGTTAATCATGCTTCCACGAACGCTCAAGTCTTCATGCGGCAAACTTACAGTGGTTACTCTCTTCCTGCTCCCGACAGTGTTGTCTGCTCAGAACGCACCGTACGACATTTTCCCACCGGCAGACTCACCTTATTATCGAGTGCGTTACAACGCTTCGACTGAGCCTGGCAAGTTGACCTTTCCGGTTAACTACACCGTCTGGATTCCAAACGGCGTAGAAACGCTGCGTGGCGTCGTTGTGCATCAACATGGTTGCGGTGAGGGATCGTGCAAGTCCGGTTTGACGGGCGCTTACGACCTGCACTGGCAGGCGCTGGCGAAAAAGCACGACTGCGCCCTGCTTGCTCCATCTTACGAGCAGCCACAGGGAGCCGACTGCCAGATGTGGTGCGATCCGCGAAATGGATCGGACGCCGCGTTTCAAAGATGTCTGATCGCCCTGGGTGAGAAGTCGGGACATTCCGAACTGGCCAGCGTACCGTGGGCTCTTTGGGGGCACAGTGGCGGCGGACACTGGGCCGGTGGAATGGTGCTGCTGCATCCGGAACGGATTGCGGCCGCGTGGCTTCGCTCTGGCGTGCCGCTGCTGGCGTCCAATCCGGATCGTCCCGAAATCAAGGCTCACGCGTTGCCTGCGGCAGCACTCAAAGTACCCGTCATGTGTAATCCCGGCACGCAGGAAGGCGTGACCGTTAAAGATGGGCGATTTGCAAGCGTATGGCCAGCGAATGAACTCTTCTTTAATGGTGTTCGAGGAAAAGGCGGTCTCATCGGCGTGTCCGTGGATCCGCTGACGGCACATGAATGTGGCAACCAGCGATACTTGGCAATCCCCTGGCTCGATGTCTGCTTAAAGATTCGACTTCCGAAAGACAGAGGCGACGCGCTCAATGCAATGCCGACTGACAGCGCGTGGCTGGCTAGTCCGACCGGTTTCAAAGCTGTCCCTGCTGCGGAGTATGACGGTGATCCTCTGAAGGCAGCGTGGCTACCAAACGAATCCGTCGCGCGAGGCTGGATGCAATACGTCAAGGACACAGCCATCAAAGACAACACACCGCCACCAGCACCGACGTACCTGAATGTGCAAGGCAACAAGCTGAACTGGGCTGCCGAAGCCGATCTCGAAAGCGGCATCGCCCATTTCATCATCCAGCGGGATGGCAGGTTTCTCGCGAACGTGCCGGAGCACGGAAAGAACCGCTTCGGCCGCCCCATCTTCCAGAATCTGCAGTACAGCGACACGCCCACTCAACCGCTCGTACCGATGCAGTTCACTGACACAAAAACCGAGCCCGGTAAACAGCACATCTACCGAGTCATCACCGTGAATACCGTCGGCCTGAAGTCGAAGCCGACCGCGGGCTCCGCCGTTGCTGACCGTAATCGCTAACGCTGCCCCTTTCAGTTCCCGGACGAAAGAGTTCTATGTTTGCTCGAAGAGCGTTCCTCAAAGCCACAGTCGCGACAACCGGTGTGGCAACTCTGTGCACAGGCGACAGCGCCGAAGCACGGAATTCCACCGACAGTCACTCAGGAGTCGGCGGCTACAATTATCGCCTGCCTGGCTTCACGAAGGGCAGCCGACTTCTTTTTCAGGGCGACTCCATCACGGATATGAAATGGGGCCGCAATCAGAATGACCGCAATCACTATCTCGGCCACAGCTACGTCTATCTGATCGCTGCCCGACTCGGCGTTGACCTGCCGAAGGCTCAACTGGACATCTACAATCGCGGAATGAGCGGCCACAAAGTCGCCGACCTGCGTGGCCGATGGCAGAAGGATGCTGTCGAAATGAAGCCCGACCTGCTGAGCATTCTCATCGGCGTCAACGACGTTGGCCGAAATCTGAACGGTGTAGACGCCGACAAGTGGGAAGCCGACTATCGCTTCATTCTTGATGCCAGCCGCAAGGCCAACCCCAGGTTGCGACTGGTCCTGCTGGACCCTTTTGTCCTGGCGTCCGGTCGACTGGAAAATCCCAGTGCGTTCAAGCAGTGGCGTGATCAGATTGAAGGGCTGATTCCGATCGTCAAACAGCTTGCCGTCGACTACGAAGCTGTCCACGTTAAAACGCAGGATGTCTTTGACGCCGCAGCCGATGCCGTCTCTCCAGAGCACTGGATTTGGGACGGAGTTCATCCACTGCCGCAAGGTCACGAGCTGATCGCGCGGGCCTGGCTGGAAGAGGTCAGCGCCCGCTGGAACCACAACGAACAGTCCAACTAAGAAGTGTGTGCAAAATGAGTTCTCGTTTTCCGTGATACTCGGCTCCGTTGCGTCCGCCTGGCATAGGCTGATGCCACGGCGTGTCGTGCCACGATCAGGAAGTTATTGGGGACACGTACCCAATCGTCACGACGAAATGGCTGAAACCAGACCGCCTGTCTATGCCAGAGCCGCGCTCACGCTGAGACAGCAGTCCTGATTGTGTCCTCTTAATCCGGGTAAATTATTGAATACGTTCGCTTCATGGTTCTCGCAGAACGACACTGGAATACGACATCACCTGGC
Source organism: uncultured Planctomyces sp. (assembly GCA_937904325.1). Taxonomy (GTDB): domain Bacteria; phylum Planctomycetota; class Planctomycetia; order Planctomycetales; family Planctomycetaceae; genus JABMPE01. Next base: position 49,495 of record CALGTK010000077.1, on the reverse strand, counting down.
CGCTGGATGACATTCAGTGATCAAGTCTGTAAAAAAACAGTCTTGCTGTGGCTCTTTCTTTCAATTTTCCGATCAGGGAACACGTCATGAGACGACTGTACTTCTCCGTTGCGTTGCTGATTTCTGTGCTCGTTGCTTCAGCCGCGCAGGCGCAGGATTTGTTTCTGGTCAGTGCCTCGTACGGAAAAAACGTGATCGCACTTTGTGAACGGGACGGCAGTGTGCTGTGGCAATTCAAAACAGGTGGACCGAAGCGCGGACACACGGGCCATCATGAAATACAGATGCTCGATAACGGCAACATCCTGTTTCATGACGATTGGGATACGGTCAAGGAAATGAAGCTCGATGGTACGGTCGTCTGGAGTCACAAAAGCTCCAACGTCCACGCCTTCACTCGACTGGCGGATGGAAACACAATGATCGCTGAATCCGGCAGTGGCCGTATTCTGCTCGTGAACAAAGCCGGAAAAGTGGTCAGCGCCACGCCGCTAGGTAAAGACGGTCGAGGTAGCACTCGCCAGGCTGAAGTTCTGTCAAACGGCAACTATCTTGTATGTGCCGAAGGACCGGGCACCGTCACCGAATACAACAAAAAGGGCGACATCGTCTGGGAGTATGAAATCAAGACTCGCGTCTACGGAGCGATTCGCCTGAAGAATGGCAACACCGTGATCTGTTCCGGGTCCGGAAATTCTGTCGTTGAAGTGTCGCCTGAAAAGAAGGTTATCTGGCAGGTAAAAAGCCAGGTCCCCGATACCGATATCGCACTCAAGTGGACCACCTGTCTGAAGGAACTCCCGAATGGACACCTGCTGATCGGCAACTGCCACGCTGGTCCGGACAGTCCGCAGATATTCGAACTTGACAAAGATCGCAAAGTGACCTGGGAATACAACGAGTTTGAACTTGTCGGAAACGGCATGGCCTGCTGGGACTATCTCAATAAAACTCAAGCCGCCAAAGTTCGCAGGAGCGTTGCAGCACTTGCAGCAAAGTAGATTGCAGCATCACGTCGAAGGTGACAGGCGGCCGAATGGACTACCAGAACGCCGTATTTGACAATCATGATGGGGCTCAGCACCATGCTATCTGTTGCCCTGCTCTAAGAGGCTGACAAACCAACTGCCGTGGGAAGCACAGCGAATTACAGCCATCGAATTCAGTTCTTTGTCGGTCTTTAAAGAGAAGGCATGAACATTTCGCCGGCAGGCGGCTTTTCTACATCTGCGGATGGGATGAATAAGGACCACTCACGATTGTCAGGCCAGCTGCTGACTTCGATGTTGTTAAGCCAGCGACTCCTCGAAATCCCTACCGCACAGGCAAGAAATACGACGGCGGCAGCCTTGTCACTAACACAACGAAATCCCCGTGAAAGAACTGACGAATGCTTAAGCACCAGCTGATCCACCCGAAAATCAACGAAGTCCTTGGCCGCTGCGGTCACCACTCGAAGATTCTGATCGCCGATGGAAACTATCCGGCATCGTCGACGCTTGGCCCCAACGCCGAACTCGTCAGCTTGAACCTGATGCCCGGCCTGGTCAGTTGCATTCAAACGTTGCAGGCACTGCTTTCAGCGATTCCGATCGAAGCCTGTAACACAATGGGCATCCCCGACGACGACCCATACAACACAGGCGAGGATCCTCCGATCTGGAATGAGTACCGCACGATCCTCAAAGACAGCGACCTGGACATCGAACTTCAGCCAATTCAGAAGTGGGACTTCTACGACGCGGTTGCTTCGCGAGACCTTGTCCTGACGATCCAAACGGCCGAGCAAGCTCTGTGGGCGAACCTGTTGTTAACAGTCGGCGTTCGCCAGGCCTGATCGCCACTCGTAAATAAAACGACAACGTCCACCCCGTTGCGACTCAACAGTTTGTTCCCAGCAGGGCGATACCGCACAACGGCAGATAACCCGCCGGAGCCACTTTCATGACCACCAATGCTGAAGCACGTCTTGCCGAAATGGGCATCAAATTCCCAGAAGCTCCCGCGGCAGTCGGCGATTACATCCCGGTCGTCCAGTTTGGAGACATGGTTATCACCAGCGGTCAGTTGCCAATGCTGGACGGTGCTATGACGGCCACGGGAAAAATCGGTGCGGACCTTACCGTCAAAGAAGGAGCCGCGGCCGCTCGCGTGGCAGCGTTGAACTGCGTGGCTCAAATTCGAAGCTGTGTCGGCTCGATAGATAAGGTGACTCGAATCGTTCGCGTTGAAGGCTTCGTAAATTCAGCAGACGGCTTTCATTCGCAGCCCCAGGTTCTAAATGGAGCATCCAACCTGCTCGCAGAAATCTTCGGTGAAGCAGGACGACACACTCGAATCGCCGTCGGTGTCAACGAACTCCCGTTGAACGCAGCCGTCGAAGTCGTCGTCTGGGCTCAAATGTAAAAAGACATCTAAAATCAGGGCAGAGGTTTGTCGATCGCGCCCGTTTCCCGGTACGCTGGTTCCTTGAAAACGCCAATTACCAACGGAGCTACCGTCGTGTTCAATTTTTATCGGCCTCACACAACGCGCCGTGACTTTCTGCAGGTTGCTGGTGCGACTGCTGGAGCGACTCTGGCATCGAACAAACTTGTCATCGCGGAGTCTGAAAACACTCACGCCATCGACTTTCCGAAAGGAAAAGTCGATCACTGCGTCATGATCTGGCTGGGCGGAGGCGCCTGCCACATCGACACCTGGGATCCGAAAAAGAAGGGTGATGCGAAGGCAAAAAAGGCTGGCTCGTACTATGACTCGATCGACACCGCGATCGACGGTGTGCAGATTTGCGAGCACCTTCCGAAATGCGCAGGCATCCTGGATCGCTTTAATCCGCTGCGATCCGTTCATCACGAAGTCATAAATGAGCACGCGGCCGCAACCTATCGAATGCACACCGGGCGATCGACAAGCGGCACGATCGAGTACCCATCCATCGGGTCGATCGTTGCCAACCAGAGAGGAGCGGCTTCAGACAACGCACCGGCTTACGTGCTGATTGGTTATCCAAACGTCACACGCGGGCCTGGATTTCTAGGAGCGAAGGCTGGCTACGTTTACCTGACCAGCACAAACGAAGGTCCGAATGGCCTAAGCCGGTTTCCAGGCATCAACGATGAACGGCAGAATCGGCGAGAAAGGTTGCTCAGCCGAGTGCGAGACATCTATCGAAAACGCACAGCCGGCGACAAACGGATCGCTGACTACGACTCGACGATTGAAGACGCTCTGCGATTGTCCGGTCCGGAATTCACGAAAGCGTTCGAACTGGATCGAGAACCGGCCGAACTGCGAGCTCGATATGGCGGCGAATTCGGGCAGCGATGTTTGCTTTCTCGGCGTCTGATCGAAAGGGGCGTGCGGTTTATCGAGTGCTCGCACAATCTCAATTTTGTCAACGGAACCGGCTGGGATACTCACAACGAAGGGCAGCTCAACCAGCATCTCCTGATTCAGGAACTCGACAGCGCTATCTCGACGCTGGTGCTAGATCTGGAAGAAAAGAAACTCCTCGACCGTACGCTGATCGTCGTCTCCACCGAGTTTGGTCGCCCGCCCGAATTCGACGGCGGAGGCGGACGAGGGCATCAGTCCAAAGCCTTTTCGGTCGTTCTCGCTGGAGGAGGACTGCAGACCGGTAGGGTCATCGGTGAAACTGACGAGCTTGGAAAGTCGATCGTCAAACAACCCGTTTCCGTCCCCGACCTTTTTGCGACGATTCACTGGTCGATGGGAATCAACCCGGCCGAAGAACTCTACGCCGGAGACCGCCCCGTCCCCATCACCGACGGCGGCAAGCCAATCAGAGAGCTGTTCGGATAGGTCAGGCTCCCCCTGACGAAGTATCTGTCGACCACCAAATGGCAATCGCTCATTTGAAATTACAGGTCGGCAGAATCCCAGACCGGAACAAGTTCCGGCCTGAAAGAGTCACCCTGGATAAAGAGGAATCTCATGCGGGCCACGCAGATTCTCAGGACATCAGCGATCGCGTTATGCCTCGTTCTACTCTTATTGGGCAATACCTCTCAGAATTTTTCAGCGAAAGACAGACCGGCGGACCATCAAGGCTCGGCGACACCCGGCCATCCTGCCGACCTCGACCCTCAGACTCGGCGAGAAGTCAAAGACGTCGTCAGGCTGGCTTACCTCAAAGTCTACAACGGCTGGAGTTCGGACGAAGTTCTTCTTCAGACGAAACTCAACGATCTGTTCCTTGCCGAATGTCGACGCCGGATGCCAGACATTCTGAGTTTCGATTTCAACTGGACGCTGCTCAATCTTCGTAAGGCCGGAGGCCTGCGAGACATCTCAGCCTCGAAGCAACGGAGAGATAACTCGGACGCTTACCTGCACGCCGCTGAGATCGCTGCGAGGTTTCTGGAAGACCGTTATTCGGTCAACACCGACCGCGTCCTGTGCGATCCAAAGCTTCGCGCCGAGTACGACAGAGAAGCAAAGAAGATCGCTCCAAAAGTCGAACCATACCTGCTGCGAAAAGCCAGCCTCACACTAAGAAAGTCACGTCGTCTTCAGCCAGAACTAGTGCTCCGAGTCGCCGACTGGAAGAAGGACATCATCGCGATGCCAGCCGCTGATGCGGAGCAGGATGCTGGCAAAGTTCCGGAGCAACCGGGCGTCTACATTTTCCGAGACGCCACTGGCTACCTCTACATCGGCGAGTCATCCAACCTGCACAACCGAATCAAAAACCACCTCGACCGCTCCGACCGGCAATCACTGGCCAACTACCTTGCCACTAACGGAGTCAAAGGCGTGACTCTGGAACTGCACGCCTTCGAGAAAGATTCGCCCGCCCGTCTGAAACCAATGCGCCGCGCCTACGAATCCGAGCTAATCCGCAGCCGCAAACCTCGCTTCAATCTAGCTCCCTGACTGGACGTTGACGGAAACATATCGTGATCCGTCTACCAGAATGCCAAGACGAAAAACACAGACAGGAAGCAGTTCAGCATTGCAAGTCCCATCCCTGCAAACGCGAGATGCCTGGGCTTACTTCGAAAACGGGATTGTGAAAACGCACCCGGTACACTTGCTACCACTGAGAGCGACCGGCCGATTCCAGCCATAGTAGTTCTGGCAGCTCACCATTATATGCAGGTACCACGTTAACAGCAGGAAGCATCAGCCAAACTTGAAACTACAGGATCGCCGTAACAATGCGCATGTATCTAACGGCGAAGCAAAATCAGGCCGGCCCTGAATCCCCATCCGACATTAGAAATACCCGTTTACTGACCAAGCTCGGCTTCCGAGCGCAAGGCGTTGCCCCGCTCGAGAAGTTCGGTGCCGGGGACGACGGCTCGGGGACGAAGTTGGAAGTTGAATTCCTGACGGTCCTGGACTCGACCGGGGAGCAGGTTATCGGTGATCAAGTCGAGCGGCGGGATCTGGTACCAGGGGCGACGGAGTTTTATGTAGTGAGACTCCATTTCGTAGCCGTCGCGGCGGATAGTGACTTCTTCCGTGCCGTACCAGGTAAAATCAAACGACGCGGGTGAGTGGCCAATCTCTCGATCGCCGACTGAAATCAACGCTCCGGGCGGATCAGTGCGTATAGTTGCCCGGCGATGGACGCAGCCCGAAACGATAGCGAACACGCTGCAGGCGATCATCGCTGGTACCAGTTTGCGGATTCGGTCATTCATAAGAAACGACTTTGCGGAAGAAAGTCAACCGACGATGCTCGGCCGTGATCACTGAACCTGAAGCAGGTTGTCCATCTGAGACGAGTACGGTGTGCGTGGTCCAAATCTTGGTTCCAGAGCGATGGCAACTCCGATGCTGTCTTTACTCTGGTCGTAACTGAATCCGCAGTGGAAAAGGAAGTCGGCTCCGATTCTCGTCAGGGAAAGCGACTCGCCCCGGTTCTGCCCTTCTGACAAGTCATAAGCGGTGCTGGCTGTGCCCGCCCATTTTTCGCTGAAGAGGTAGCTCATACTACCCGTGGCGATCTGGCTATCGACGCCCTGACCTTTAATTTCTCGAACGCCGGCGTAAACGCTGCCGCGAGCACTTCGCTGACTGAGCAAACCAACATCCCAAAGTTGCTGACCACCGTCGAATGTGTCGTACAACCCACCTGCCAGCAAAGCGGTCCGTTCGCTAAGCAGCCATTTGTACCGCGCGGACAACAGTCCGAAGTCTTCGGAAAATTCTCTTCCAGCTGGATTCTGACCACCGGCTCCTGGAAACCACGAGCCGTCCAGATCAAGCGTCATCCAGTCTCGGATGCGCTGACGGTCCGGTGGGCCGACTTTCGTTTGCAGACGATGGTGCCAGCCGGCTCGCAGAACGTGCAGATCGTCGACCAGTTCGTGCCAGGATGACGTGACCGGCGAGCCGGCTCCAGATCGAATGGCGTAACGCCGAGCGTCGAATTGCGTCGGAATCGCTCCACCAAAAGTGTGTCCGGGGAAACGTTGCTGAAATCGCTCCTGAGCATTGTCGTCAAACGCGTTGTACTGAGCGACGTTCGTAATGCTGTCCGACGAATCCGTGTAGGAATACTCCAGATCAAACACCATACGGTGTGCCAGACCGTTGAGATTAAAAATGCGGCTCTGCACGTACGGAAAAATTCGCGACATCGTCAGGCTGCTGCGAACCCCGGCTGAACCGACAAACCGATCGAGCGAATTCCCCGTCAGATCCTCTCCCCAATGAGCGATCTCACCCATTGCAAACGGCGCCACAACAAACGGCCCGGCGGTAAACGGAAGCGTAACTTCGCTGCGAGTCATGACGACTTCGCCGTTAACATTTCCGTAGTACGGCAGTGGAGTGAAAATGTCGGCAGGATCAGACGGAGTGTCGGCTCGGTGCAGATTGGCATAGCCCGCTGACGAATGAGACGTCCAGGTAATCGGGCTGCCGAAGACTGGTTCAGCCAGCGCGAAGATGTCGCCCTTCGGGTACCACTCGGTCGAGTTCTCAAAATCGTTGAGCTGCGGTTGTGCGAGGATGCTCCACGCAACATTGTCAAACTTCTGCTCGAGCATCAACCGAGTTTCGTTGTCCTTCTTTCGGTCAAACTCGTCTTCGTACCACTGCTCAAGAAAATTTCGATCGCTGATAAATCCAGCCTCGCCGAACAGCGACAGGTTGTTCGGTAGGTCGTGCCGGTGCCGAATTTGAACTCGCCCGCGATTATCACCTTCTGGTTGCAGACCGTTTCGGCCAAGTCCAAGATTGTCTCGACCGTGATCGCTAATGTAGTAACTGTGAAATTCTCCCTGGTACTTTCCCACGATACCAAGCAGGTCTTCGCCGTCGTAGGCACCTTCCAGCCCGGCTCCGAGACCTCGCCGAGAGTACCAGTCCAACAGCAGACTCGACGACAACTCTTCCGGCGCGTCCTGTGTAAGAAGGTGGAACGGATCCCACGCCGTCCTGATTTGCGTGCCGAAAATTCGGTCGGACCTGACTGCAGCCTTCTTAATTGGGAGGTGAGGATCTTCCGCCGGCCCTGACAGATAAGGCGAAGCAAAAATTGGGGTGTCACCCACGATGAAGCGATTGTTGAGCGTCGTCAGCCAGTTGATTTCTCCGTCGTCGACTTCGCCCGTAATGGGGTCGATCCATCCGCCCTGAGAATGAACCCACGGGTTAATCACACGCGGCTCGAAGAAGATGTCGCTTGATTCCAGTCGATACCCTGGCCGACCAAAATAGCTGGCAGACATCCACGCTTCCTGAGCATGGAACGAGCCTTCGGTAAGCTGCCGAATTCGAGTCGCTCGGACTCGCAATCGGCTTTGAGCCTGCGGGACGTAGACGCTCAATTCAGCATCAAGCAGTAACGCTCGGTCGTTACGTGCGTCATAGTAGGCGCGGTCAGCTCGCAGCGTCTTGCCGTTCTGGCGAATGACAATGTTGCCTTCAAGATAAATTTGCAGCGGCATGTCTCGGGTTTGAAGTTTTTCCCTGCCAGAAGGCAAATCGGTCAGGTCGGTAGCCTCTGTCCAGATGACCATACTGTCCGCAGCCAGTTCCATCGCCTTGGGATCCGGTGACCCGTCCTGCGAAGGCGAGTCGACGTTCAGCTTGATACCACCGGAAATTAACGCGATTTGTTCGGCAGGCGTGACTTGCGTCGAGCGTTCCGTCTTAAACGAGAATGGCTGGCCAGTACGAGCGTAAAGTCGAATTCGCCGCACCGGGGCGTTGCCTTCTTCCAGCCGGAAACTGCTGTAATTGAATCCGGGCGGGGGAAGTTCCAGAAGTTGTGCCTGCTGAATCAGAGTTTTCGATGACTCTTTTCGATGAGCGGTCGCTCGACCAATCAGCGGATCAACGAGTGGTTCGGAAGATTCACGAAGCCAGCGAGCCTTACAGGTCACCCCGGACTGACTCCAGAGATCAACATACTGCCGCGAAAAGCTGCGAGTGCTACCTGGACGGCTGACGCGGATGTCGTCTTCAAGGTACAGCTCGACACGATCGCGACCGTTGACCTTTGACTGCCAGACGACCATTTGGCGACCAACAATTGATGTCTCACCTTGCTCAACAAGGCAATTGCCCCGCATGACCGAAACCAGCGAATTGGTCGCTCGCCACTGATGAGAAATGTCAGCCGAAATACGAATTGCACCGGTCGTATCCGGAATTTTTTTTTCCTGCGCAGAAACCATCGAGCGCAACGTCAACGCAGCCAGCAATACAAACGCATACTGGATCAGCAATTGAGGCCGAAACAGCCTCGACCGACAAAGTTGTGACTGCGGAAAATGCCCCGGCACGGGCGCTCCGAATATGTCCATAAGTAACTACATTATCACTATTCTGTCTATACTTGACAGACCCAGCAGAAAAAACGGGCTCCGCCGCTGGCTTTGATGGGCCGGATTGTACAAGCGGTGCGAAAATATCAGCAATACGTGTGTTGGAACGGCGTCAGTTGATGCCGCGATGCTTTGCCCCTATCAAACAGCCAAGCCACGCTGGCTCTTCCCTCAACATCCCACCTGATCCCTGAAGGACAACCAGATGCTGCCTGATCGAGTGCTGAAGTGGGCGATTCCCGGACTGGTTGCTGTCGCGTGTCTGGCGACCACTAAAACAGCCCTTGCGGACGTCTCACTGGCGAAGATTTTCGGCTCGAACATGGTCCTGCAGCGCGGCATGAAAATTCCGGTCTGGGGCTGGGCCGAGCCGGGAGAAGAAGTCACCGTGAAAATTGGCGACCATTCCGCAACCGCCAAAGCCGGCAACAACAAACGCTGGGACGTCGAACTTCCCGCTCAAAAAGCGGGCGGCCCTCGCACAGTCACGATCTCAGGCAAGAATTCCATCTCACTCGAAAACGTTATGATTGGGGAAGTCTGGGTCTGCTCCGGTCAGTCCAATATGCAGTGGCCGGTCGACGCAGCCGACGACGCGGACATCGAAAAACTGACGGCAAAGTTTCCGAACCTTCGACTGATTACCGTGCCGCAAATCGGCACACAGGAACCGCAGAACAATTTCGGAGGAGAAGGCTGGCAGGAATGTGCACCGGAAAACGTTGGCCAGTTTTCGGCAGTGGGATACTTCTTCGGACGGCAGCTTCATCAAACGCTCGATATTCCGATCGGCCTGATCGACAACTCGTGGGGCGGCTCTGCTTGTGAAGCGTGGGTTCGCCGAGACATCCTTAAAGCTGACGATCGCTACAGCGAACTGCTCGCCAAATGGGTCGACACCGAGAAGACTTACAATCACAACAAAGCCATCGCCACCTATCAAGCAGAACGAGAAGCCTGGCAGGCTAAAGTGAAGGAAGCCCGAGCTGCCAGGAAGCCGATTCCCAACGCACCTCGAGCACCACGTAACCTTCTTGCCGGCCAGCATCGTCCGGCAAACCTCTACAACGGAGTCCTGAAACCAATCATCGGATACGGCATCCGCGGCACGGTATGGTACCAGGGTGAATCAAACGCTGGTCGAGCCTACCAGTACCGGCACCTCTTTCCACTGATGATTCAAAGCTGGCGTGACGAGTGGAAGCAGGGCGATTTTCCGTTCTACTTCGTACAGCTCGCCGACTTCCGCGATGAGTCCGCCGATCCTCAGGAAACTGGATGGGCAGAACTTCGCGAAGCTCAGACAATGACGCTGACCAAACTTCCAAACACCGGACAGGCCGTCATCACAGACCTCGGCGAAGCTCACGACATTCACCCAAAAAACAAACAGAACGTCGCCAAACGTCTGGCTCGCTGGGCGCTGGCGAAAGACTACGGAATCAACATTCCTTACCGCAGTCCCGAATTCAAATCGTTCGAAGTGAATGGCAACAAGATCATCGTGACGATGGACCACGTTGGCGGAGGCCTGGATACGTTCGATGTTCGACGACCGGTCGGGCTGGCCGTGGCTGGCGAAGACAAAGTCTTCAGGTGGGCGGAAGGAAAGGTTCTCGGCAAGGACAAAATTGAAGTCTCGAGTGCCGACGTCGCCAACCCGGTCGCCGTTCGCTATGCATGGGCCGACAATCCCGTCTGCAATCTGCAAAGCCGCGAAGGCTTGCCAGTCACTCCGTTCCGATCGGACGATTGGCCCGGCCTGACAGCCGACGTTCACAAATAATCCGATCGTCAATTCATTTTTTAAGGCCGGCTTCTGTTGATCGGAAGCAGTCGGCCTTTCCTGGACAGGAACTGCCGACATGAGCCGGGCGATTCAACTGCTGGCATTCGTGGCGACCGTACTTGGCATCCGCGAGACATGTGTCGCCGATGACTGGCCGATGTGGCGTTTTGATGCTCAAAGGACGGCATCGTCCAGCGACACGCTGCCGTCTGGAATGAAGCTGCTCTGGACCCGCGAATACGGCCCACGAAAGCAGGCGTGGGACGATCCGCTCAATCATGACTTGATGACTTATGATCGGATCTTTGAACCGATTGTGATGGATGGGCGACTCTTCATCGGCTTCAACGATCAGGACAAACTGGTCGCACTGGACGCTCAGACTGGCGAAGAGCTTTGGTCGTTCTTCACTGAAGGCCCGGTGCGAGTTCCGCCGGCAGGTTACAACGGCCGCGTCTACTTCTGCAGCGACGACGGGTTTCTGTACTGCGTCGACGCCGAAACTGGTAAACTCCAATGGAAGTTCCGTGGCGGTCCGAGCGCTCAGCACGCCATCGGAAATCAGCGAATCGTTTCCGCGTGGGTTGCGCGAGGCGGGCCGGTTATTCGTGATGAGACGGTCTATTTCGCAGCCAGCATCTGGCCGTTCATGGGCACCTTCATCTACGCCGTCGACGCGGAATCCGGAGATGTTCAATGGGTCAACGACAGCACCGGATCGCAGTACATCAAACAGCCGCACAGTGCGCCGTCATTCGCAGGCGTCGCGCCGCAGGGAGTTCTGGTTGCGACCGATGAAATGCTTCTGGTACCCGGTGGCCGTTCCGTCCCGGCAGCATTCGACAGAAGCACGGGCAAGTTTCGTTACTTCAAATTCAATGAAGGCGGAAAAGGAACAGGCGGGTCTTTTCTGGCAGCCGACGACAAGAACTACTATGTACATACTCGACTCAAAGGCACGCGTGCTTTCGACCTGAAGGATGGAGCGAAGACGGCGTTCATGGTGAACGAGCCTGTGCTTTCCGACGGCATGGTTTACGCTTCGGTCGGAGACAACAGTAAACCACTGGTCCGAGCTTACGGTCCTGGTCAGAAGGCTCTGTGGGAGATCCGCGCCGACGGCACTGGCGACCTGATTCGCTGCGACAAACATCTCTTCGCCGCAGGCGAGCAAGCGATCACGGCCATCAGTCTTCCGCAAAGTGGAAAAAGTAAGACTCCGCAGATCGACTGGACACTTCCTGCTGAAGGAAACGTGCAGAGGTTACTGGCCGCCAATGGAAAACTCTTCGCGGTCACGCTTGAAGGTAACATCCTGTGCTTCGGTTCGAACGCTGATTCAACAGAGAATCCGTCGATTCATGCCAAACAAAAACCGCAGTCAATCGTGTTCCAGCCTGAGGTAGCGGAGATCGTTGCACAGATACTTTCCGCTGGCGATGCCGAAGGGTACGCCTTCTGGTATGGCTCAGCCTTCGACGAAATACTGAACACGCTGGCCGCGGATTCGCCGTTCGTTCAGATGGCAGTCGTGGATGAAAACAAAGACCGAGTCGACCGCCTGCGGCAAAAGATCGACGATGCAAAACTCTACGGACGCGTGACGGCACACCACTCGGGACCTGCGGATTTCATGCCACCGCAGAATGTCGCGCACATGGTTTTCGTTGGGCGGGACCTGACGGCAACAGTCGACTCAGCAGCCATTGCGAAAATGTACGAGGCCGTGCGTCCGTATGGTGGAGTGCTGTACCTGCTTGGAAGCGATTATCGATCAAAGATCTCCAAGAAGCTCAAGGAGCTGAACCTTGAACAAGCCGAAGTCACCGAAACTGATCACGGAGTCGTTATTCGCCGTGCTGGAGCGTTGCCCGGATCGGCCGACTGGACTCACCAGTATGGTGACATCGGAAACACGATCAAATCGAATGACAGCCGCGTGAAACTGCCGCTGGGAGTCCTCTGGTTTGGCGGCAGCAGCAACATGGACGTGCTGCCTCGGCATGGCCACGGTCCGACCGAACAGGTCGTCGGTGGCCGACTGTTTATTCAAGGTATGAACAGCCTGAGTGCTCGAGACGTTTACACCGGCCGAGTGCTCTGGAAACGTGAGTTCAAAAATCTGGAAACCTTCGACGTTTACTACGACGCGACTTACAAGAACACGCCACTTGATTCGGCATATAACCAGGTCCACATTCCTGGTGCCAACGGCCGAGGCACCAACTACGTCGTCGCCAGCGACCGCGTCTACATTGTCGAAGGCGACACCTGTCATGCCCTCGATCCGGCGACCGGCAAAACGCTGCTCGATATCCGTCTTCCCACCGACAAGTCCGGCGACCGCAAAGAGTGGGGCTACCTGGGCGTCTATAAAGATGTCCTGATCGGCGGAACTGGCTTTGCAAATTATCGATCACGCAGTGACCTCAAGTTCGATGCTGACAATAATCTGTCTAAGAACAAAAAGGGGTTCGGCAGTAAGAGTCTCGATCGCGCAGCCAGCATGGCTCTGACTGGATTCGACAGACACTCTGGAAAGCAACTTTGGAAAGTCGACGCGATCCACAGCTTCTGGCACAACGGAATTGTTGCAGGCAATGGTCGAATCTATTGCCTTGACCGGAACCCCAAGCGAGTCGAAGAAGCTCTCAAACGGCGAGGCAAATCTTCTCCTGACACCTATAGAATTCTTGCGATCAATCATCGCAGCGGTTCAACGCTTTGGGAAAAGGCCGAAAATATTTTTGGAACGTGGCTCGGCTATTCAGAAGCCAAAGACGCTTTACTTCAGGCAGGAGCCTCGGCCAGCGATCGTCTTTCCGACGAGTCCGGAACAGGCATGGCTGTTTACTCTGGCGCCGATGGCAACGTCCGCTGGCAGAACAACTCGTTGAGTTACTCCGGGCCGTGCATTCTGCACAACGATTTAATCATCACAAACGCAAACTCGTACAAAGAATCGGCCGGAGCTTTCAACATCGACAACGGCAGGCAAAAGCTGATCGCCAATCCACTGACTGGCGAACTTCAACCCTGGAAAATCACTCGCGCCTACGGATGCAACAGCATCATCGCGAGCGAGAATCTGCTGACTTTCAGGTCGGGCGCCGCAGGCTTCTATGACATGTTAACGGATTCCGGAACGGGCAATCTCGGCGGATTCAAATCGGGCTGCACCTCAAATCTCGTCGTCGCGAACGGCGTCCTGAACGCACCTGACTATACACGTACGTGCAGTTGTGCTTATCAGAATCAAACATCGCTCGCTCTGGTCCACATGCCGAAAATGGAGATGTGGACGGTCAACATCGCGGCAGCCCAGGCCGCCGTAAATTCGTCCGATAAGCCGGTGAATAAACTTGGCATCAACTTCGGTGCGCCGGGGGACCGAAGAGATCCCAGGGGCCTGCTCTGGCTGGAGCACCCTGCTGTTGCTGGTGATTCTCCGCCGCTGGCGATCAAGGTGGACCCGAATGGGAATTATTTCCGCCGTCACGGATCGACGATGGACGACCATGAACTTCCCTGGGTTCTGGCGTCAGGCGTCGAGGGCGTGAATGAGATCACAATCGGATTGAAACAGCCCAGAGGTTCTAAACTTGCTTCAGGAATTCCAATCGAACACGACAGCGACGATGCTGAGGAAAATGACAAAGGGGTAGTCGAGTTGCAAAGCAGCGACCTGGAACTCGTTGAAGAGTCGGAAACTCAACTTGTCGGAATCCGGTTTAACAAGGTGAACGTGCCCCGCAACGCCGCTATCCGACGGGCCTTTATTCAGTTTACTGTTGATGAAGTATCTAAAAAGAAAACGTCGTTAATCATAGCCGCAGAAAAATCGGCTAACGCAGAACGATTCAGCACCGACGACCATGACCTGTCATCTCGATCCCGAACTGCTGCCGAAGCGGCATGGCAACCCGCAGCGTGGCCGACAGCCGGAGCGGTAGGCGATGCCCAACGCACTCCGGACCTCGCCGGGATGATCAGAGAAGTCGTGTCTCTTCCCGACTGGAAATCTGGAAACTCACTGGCCTTTCTGATCAATGGCTCTGGCAAGCGTGTCGCAGAAGCTTATGGAAAAGATGGTAAGCTCGCGCCTCGGCTTGTGATTGAAACAGACGACCGAGTTTCCGAACCACCCCGCGATCCAGCGACTACACATTACGTTCAGTTGTTCTTTGGGAGTCCTCCGCAGGTGGGACTCAAACGCAGCATATTTGATGTCTATCTTCAGGAAAAACTGGTCCTGAGTGACGTTACCCTCGATCCAGACGGCGACACATCCAACAGAGGCGCGGTACACTCAATTGAAAACGTAATGATTGACGACCAGTTGCGAATTCGCTTCGTTGCCAAAGAAGGTAAGGCTTTAATTTCTGGCGTTGAAATCACGGCAACGAACAAACGCCGCTAAGCAACTCCCGGGTCACGAAAAAAACTGGACTGAACGCTAACTTTCGCTAATCAATACGATTTTCCAATCAGCGATTATTTGCGAAGATCAGTATTCCAGACTCTTAAACAGCGACATTGAGCAGGCAAGCGAGCACGTCATTGACCACAGAATCAGACACTTCATGGCTGGCGGTCGACGTTGGGAACAGCCGCATCAAAGTTGGGCTGTTCGAGATGACCGCTTACTCGCGCACAACTTCTGAGAAGATTGCACCGAAGCCCGAGCACTTGAACATGCCCGGGCTTCCTCGTTGTGTCAATTTTCGTTCTGTGCCGCTCAAGAGGCCTGTTCCGTGGGACGAATTATTTGATGACCAGTCCACAGGATCGAGTTCCAAAGGTGTCATCGTTGGATCCAACCAGCGCGGTGTTGACCAGGTTGTCAGTGACTGGCCGAACTGGCTTCAGAAGCCTGTCGTAATTCGAAACTCGGAATCCTTCCCAATCACTGTTGACGTTGACGAACCGCAGCGAGTCGGCCTGGACCGACTGCTGAATGCAGTCGCGGCGGATAACGTTCGCAGGCCTGCCGAAGAGGCAATTATCGTTGACTGCGGAACCGCGACAACTGTCGATCTGGTATCTTCATCCGGGGTTTTCTGCGGGGGCGCGATTCTCCCCGGTTTCACACTCTGTGCCCGAGCACTGAATCAGTACACGGAAGTTCTGCCTCTGATTTCGATGAACGAGTTGTTCGATCTGCCGCCGAGCGAAGACTGCCACACGGCCCTCGGAACTAATACTCAGGCAGCCATCATGAGCGGCGTCTTCTGGGGACAGGTCGGAGCGGTTAGAGAATTGATCAACCGTCTGCCTGATCATCGGAAATCGAACGGCGGTAACGAGGCTCCTCCGAAAATCCTGCTGACCGGAGGCGGATCTCGACTACTGATCCCTTACTTTGCAAACGCGACACCCTGCCCGTATCTGCCGCTCCAGGGACTGATACTGGCGGCAGCCAATACCCCTCGCTCTTAAACATTCACAAATCACATCTGGTGAGCCAGGAAACATCATGCAGGGCACGAGTCTGACTGAAGGCAGCCGTCGAGCCGTCGAAGTTGCAAGACAGCAAGCCACGACGTGGGGACACTCGGAAGTGCTGCCTGCTCATCTGCTGTGGGCACTGCTTGAAGAAGAGTCAAAAGCGTTTGAGTTGCTCGAACTTGCCGGCGTCACTCAGTTGCATATCGAACAGCGTGACATCTGGAACGGCGAGACTCCCAGGAAACAGCGTTGCGACTCCAAATCGACCGAGACTGAAGCAAAGGGATCGGCAAGCAACAAGTCTGCCGATGACCCGATCGCCGCTTTAACTCGTGATGTGGCCGCAGTATTCGAACACGCAAATGCCGGCAATACTCCAAGAGAGGGCGATGCTCTACCAGAAAACGAATTACTGGACGAAGTGCATCAACATGCCCGACAGGCCGCTCGCATGGAAGGTCGAGACGTAGAGACTTCCAGTCTGCATTTTCTGGCTGCAATCGTCGCCACAGACAAAAACATTTCGGCGTTCCTCTTTGAGTTTGGCGTCTCGACAGAGTCGTTCAAACCTGGTCCCAACCAACCAACGTTGCTTGCTGAGCCTATGCCCGTTTCGTTCGAAATCAATCTGCAGGCCGAGACATCGAGAGAACGAGCAACCGTGCTGCGCATTCTCGACGCATCAGCCAATCGAGCGAAAGAAGGTCTAAGAGTTGTCGAAGATTATGTCCGCTTCGCTCTGGACGACGGCCATCTTTCCGAGCTGTTGAAATCGGCGCGTCATCAATTGCGTGCGGCATTGCAGGATATCAACAGCGAGTCTCTGGTCGGATCACGAAACACGCGAGCAGATGTCGGCACTCAAATTGCGACCGCGGCCGAGATGGTTCGTTCCGATGCACTGTCCGTTGCTAAGGCAAGCCTGAAACGAGTTCAGGAGGCAACTCGCACTCTTGAGGAATATTCAAAAGTGCTACTGACTTCGAACGCGGCGACAGCTCAACCCAACGTACCGCAACAACTCGAACAGCTTCGCTACAAACTGTACACGATCGAGAAGGCGGTTCTTACAACTATCAGTTCGCGAAAGCACTTTAAGAACCGGAACGTCTATTTACTGCTCAGCTCTGATCAGTGCGAAGGCGACGTCGAGCATGTCTTAAAGGAAGCCATTGCGGGCGCAGTCCGAATTGTGCAGATTCGGGAAAAATCGATGCCTGACCAGGAACTTCTTCAGTACGCTCGACGCGTCCGCAGCATCACTCGAGACGCCGGCGTGATGCTGATCATGAATGATCGACCGGATATCGCAGTTCTGAGCGACGCCGACGGTGTCCACGTTGGACAGGATGAGTTGCGGGTTCACGACGTCCGCAGAATCGTTGGCCCTGATTGTCTGATTGGTGTGTCGACGCATTCGATTGAGCAGGCACGCGATGCTGTACTTGACGGGGCGAGTTACATCGGCGTCGGCCCAGTCTTTAATTCCGGAACGAAGACGTTCGACCAACTTGCAGGACTCGACTTCGTTCGAAAAGTCGCTGCGGAAATTCAACTCCCATGGTTTCCGATCGGGGGAATCGATGTTTCGAATCTCGACGCCGTTATCGAAGCCGGCGGGTCGCGCGTCGCGATCAGTGGTGCCCTTTGTCGGTCGCAGAATCCTCGCCACGCGGCCGGGCAACTGGTCGCGCGACTTTCGAACGACTAGTATTTGTTATTGCACGGCGGGAATGTCTTGCGACATTCATATCAATAGCCGGCCAGGGATGACTGCTGGGTTCTCAAAGACTGCATCGCAGACCATCAGTTAAATCGATCACGGATGGACGCTCGGATATGGAAATCCTACAAGCAATCATTCTCGGCATCGTGCAGGGGGTCGGCGAATTTCTGCCGATCAGCTCGTCGGGGCATCTTGTAATTGTCGGAGCAATACTCGATCAGTCTGCCGGCACGGAAAGCGACGCCGCGAGCAAACTGTTGATGAACGTCGTGCTGCATGCGGGCACGTTGTTTTCGATTTTGATCGTCTATCGGAACGAGCTTCTAAAACTTCGTCTGCAGCCCAGAGTCTGTCTGTTAATTGTGCTGGCTTCTGTACCAGCTGGACTGCTTGGCGTATTTGCAAAAGACCTGTTTGCCGAAGTGTTTGCAACTCCACTTATCGCGGGCATCGCCCTTTTTGTGACAGCAGCCCTGCTGGTCGGCGGGCAGAAGCTCGAACGAAACGAACTGGACTATAACCAGCTTTCGTTTGGCAAAGCACTGGCGATCGGCTGTTTTCAGGCGGCGGCTTTGGTGCCTGGAATTTCTCGGTCGGGAAGTACAATTTCGAGCGGACTGGCGCTGGGACTGAAGCGAGAAGCTGCTGCTGCGTTTTCATTTTTGATGGCCGTTCCAGTCATCGGTGGCGCGGTGCTGCTTGAAGCAAAGGATGTCATTTTCGGTGACCTGATCATCGGTGATCCAGTGCCACTGGTTGTCGGCGGAATTACTGCGTTCGTCGTGGGTTTACTGACTCTTCGATGGCTGGTTGCTCTAATTGCCAAAGGCCGACTGTATTGGTTCTCGTACTACTGCGTCGCGGTCGGCACCGCGACAATCTGCTGGCAATTGATTGAGTCAGTCACCTCGATCTCTCAATAAAACGTAACTTGAGTTCTTACTGGAGCATGGTCTTTCGTGATCACTCCGGTGCAGACCGACGAGGGTATCCTGCTACTCGTCAAAGCGCAAGCTGGTGCCAGAAAAAACGGCATCGCCAGTGAGCATGACGGAGCATTGAAATTTTCGGTCACGCAAGCAGCAGAAAAACGGAAGGCAAATACAGCTCTGGCCAGAGTGATTGCTTTGGAGCCTGGTCTTAACAATTCTCAGGTTGATCTCAACAGCGACGCGAGATTAACCCACAAGTCGTTTATCGTCACCGGTCTTGAATTCACGAAATTGAACAATCGATCACAAGCGCCACTGAAGTCATGACGCCCAGCTAATGAACACTCACTATCGAGAATCTGGAGTCGCAGCTTTCAGTAGAGGACCGCTTTCAGAGTTCGGATGTTTCGTCCGTTCAGCGGTCGTTGACAGGGGCAAATTGGAGAAATACGATGTTCGACCTTGTCTGATATTTTCTTTCCGTTCAGGAAAGACTGGTTCCGAGAGCTGACCGATCTTTGGAACTCGCGAATTCCCAGCTCTCAGCTAAATCATCTCCGATTGGCCAAAACCTGGATGTTCGGCATTTCTTGCCAGCAGACTTTGTGCTGTTGATCAGAATTCTGTCCAGAGTATGCTTTTAAAAATAATGAGTAACGCACAACGTTCGTGACACCTGCCACTGGAGTCTGCACGGTCCATGTCTCAAGCGCCTCCGACAGTTGACGCCCCTCCACAGCCGGTGATGGGGACCACTCAGTACGACAAAGCGTCGGCTGGGATGATTGCTGCTGTCGCAGGTTTGCTCGGGCTGACGGCGCTGTTGGTCGCAGTCTGGTTCACAAACCGGATTCCGGCCCCCCCAGAACCAGTGCCTTTCGAAATTGTCGAGATGCCCGGCGGCTTCGAAGACGGCAGCCCCGACGAGACGATTGAGCTGGAATCTCCCGAAGAAGAGGTTCCTGACCCGGCGATCGCCGAATCTGTGGAAGAGGAGACCCAGATTCAGGAGATGCTGGAAACTATCGTCGAACTCTCCGATTCAGCCAGCCAGGAAGTTGAGACGATTAAGTCTGATCAGTCTGCTAACTCAGGACAGGTTGGCAGTGCATCCGGAACTGGAGGGCGGCCGCTCGGAATGGGGGGGGGCGGAAAGGGTGGAATCGGCCGCGAGCAACGCTGGCGGATCAAGTTTGATGACGGAGACCTTGAGACTTACGCCAAGCAGCTCGACTTCTTCAATATTGAGCTGGGGGCTTTGTTCAAAGATGGACGCTTAGTATTCATCAAAGAGATGTCGAAACCACGACCTGCTCAGCGAGTCGTCCAGACTGGCAAAGGCGAAGATCGCCTTTACATGACGTGGCGGGGTGGTTCACGAAAGAAGGCCGACGCTTCTCTCTTTAAGAAGTCAGGCGTTGCCAATCCCGAAACAGCAATGCTGATGCATTTTTACGCTTCCGAAACCGAGCAGTTACTTGCTCGCACCGAAGTGGCTTATCGAAACCGCAAGTCGACAGAAATCCGAAGCACGTATTTCGCGGTCAGGAAAGACGGCCCCGGATACAAGTTTGTCGTCACCAGTCAGTCGTACCTTTCCCGCTGATCGAAGCCAGGCATTCCTTCGCCTGGAAATTTGCATCAGCCGTATTCAGTTACAGCAGTATTGATGGACCGAAATGGAACTAACTCAAATTCTTGGTTGGATCGGCAACGGAATTTACGCCTCTATGGCGGGCGTTGCTCTTTATGGTGTTTTTACCGTTATTCTGCTCGCTCGGCGAATCGGCCAGAAGCGATTCAAAGGCCCCGCCGCCGCTGAAGAATTCCTGGACGGAATTCGCGACAGCATGAATAGTCAGAATTTCGAGGAAGCTGCAGATCTCTGCGACTCCCCAGGTTACTGGGCAAAGGCCATCCCACAGTTGATCATGGTTGGATTGGCGAATCGTCAGCGACCGGTTAACAAGATTCGCAAGACGATGGGTGAACACTTCGACCGAGAAATTCAGGCCGACCTCGACTACCGCATGTCGTGGATCAATACCGTCGTAAAAACGGCTCCGATGCTGGGGCTCCTTGGCACAGTGACAGGCATGATCCAGGCGTTCGGGAAAATTGCTGGAGCAGCAAAAGGCGGAACCGACCCGAGCGCTCTGGCCGGCGACATCAGTTTCGCACTCTTCACTACAGCAATGGGACTGATCATCGCAATTCCGTTGGTCATGGGAGGCGCATGGATCAACGTTCGGATCGGCAAACTACAGGACGAAGTGCAACAGTACCTCGGTGTTTTCCTGGAAGACCTTGAAGCTGCTGTTGCCAAAACCGGGAGACGCTGAGCATGGCGAAAGGTTCGCTGGGCGGTAACGCCGGTATCAAGAAAAAGAAGAACGAAGACGCCGACCTCGACATCACTCCGATGATCGATGTCGTGTTTCTTCTGCTGATCTTTTTCATGGTTACATCAACGATGGATGACCAGAAGGCGGCAAACGTCCCGCCAGTCGAGCACGGTGTCGGCGTGGATACAAACAAGGCCACGATTGTGTCAGTTGTTGCAGACGAGGCCGGTGGAACTGGTCGCGTCATTCTGGGAGACGATCCAGGCGGCGAAGAAATTGTGAACCTCGATCTCGTGCGCCGACACGTGCAAGCTGGATTCAACGAGGGTAAAGAGCTCGTCATCATTAAGGCTGAACGCGACGTAAAAGAAGGAAGAGTCCAGGAAGTCCTGAAAGTTCTGGCTGACATCGACGGTTTGAAATTCGCCATTGGCGTCCAAAATCCACAGTAGGGAACGATTCGGATGCCAATTAAGTTTCGATGCCCAAAGTGCCGTCAGGCATACAGCATTGCCAGCAAGAAAGCAGGAACGTCGCTGCGCTGTCAGAAGTGCGATGCCAAAATGCGAATCCCCGAAGTAGAGCCCAAAGCAGACGAAAAATCATCGGTAATAAACGAAGAAGAAGATTTCAATTCGAGGGACAACGATGAAGATGACCTCGCGTCCGTCCTTGAGTTTGAACAAGCTCTCGAAGAAGACGAATCAGCACCAGTTCCCACAGTACCACTGCCAGATGAATTGTTCGCGGAAGATGACGACGAAGATGAAGATGACACCTGGGGCGGTGGACGTGCCGGCGATGACGAAGAAATGGACCTGACGCCGATGGTGGACGTCACCTTCCTGTTGCTGGTTTTCTTCATGATCACCGCATCTTTCAGCATCCAGAAAACGCTTGAAGTCCCACCTCCGAATCCCGATGAAAGCGGCGCATCCCAGTCTCAGACGATCAAAGATATGGAAGAGAACTCGATTCTCGTCCATATCGATTCTCGAGATGTGATCTCCGTTGACGACGAACCGCTCAGCGACCCAACTCGCTTAGCAGACATTATGAGATCAAAGCGGATGACCGAAGTCTTGATTACGGCTCACGAGAACTCGCTGCATGACACTCTGGCGAAGGTAATTGACGCCTCGAATGAAACTGGCATGCAGAAGATTCGTGTCGGAATCGTCAAAGGAAACGACTGAACCACCACTGTATAATCTGGTTCATCGACGACACATCCGGACCACAAACAAAGATAACACTGACTGACAAAGACTTGATCAGCCTCGCATCGAGCGGCAGCCTGACACGCAAACGGCTAATTTGAGGAAGACTGGAAGATGGCAAAGAAAGGCCCGGACTGGCTCGACGAAGATGACCTCTTCGACGACGACGAAGGCGACATCTTTGAAGAAGATGACGAATCTCCGGCGAAGCCTTCGCGCAAAGATTCCCGCAAGGTCGACCGTAAAAAGCCAGACAATAAAGCTACGAGCAGCAACGACGATGATTCCGACGACAGCGAAAAGAAACAGTCGCTGGCCGCACGACTCGCCGCTCGCCAGAAGCGTCCAGGCGAACAGGAGATTATGAAGTCTCCGTTTGTGCTGACGCTGGCTGCGGGAGCTGCCATTCTAATCGTGTCTGCTGGCGCTTTCTGGTTCATCATTGGCCGAGACACTGTCACGAAACAGATGACACTCGTCGATGAAGCCATTGCAGAACAACGATACAACCAGGCGATCTCAATGCTTGAGGAATTTCTCCTCAACCACGGACGAGACAGCTACACTGAAATGGCCACACTTAAACTGGCCAAGACGAGAATCGATGAACAAATCGGTGGCTCGGCTCCTGATTGGGAAAAAGGTCTGCAGCAGGTCAACCAGTACATTGACGACTGTCGCGACTTCGAAAGTTACGTAGAGCAGTACCCAATGCTCGTTGAAACCGCCGAAACAATTTCGCTTGGTGCACTGGATACGGCAGGTAAAACAAAAAACCGCAAACTTCTGGACATCTCTGAAGAAGCGGAACCAAAGATCGATCAATTCAGCGATCAGGACAACCTTCCAGTCGAAATCCACGAGAAAATTAAACTGGCTCGCGAAAAAGCAATCAATGCGATCCGGAAGTACGAAACCACACAGGCCACCTACAAAGAAATTGAGACGTACCTCGAAGCCAAACGCCCGATCGATGCACTGAAGTCACGACGAGCGCTCATCGACCGGTATCCTGATTTGATCAACGACGGCAAACTCGCCAGTTTGCTCGAAAAAACGCTCGAAACCGAACGCGGCCTCGTGTCATCCGAAGAGATTGATCGTCCAGCCTCGACCGAAGACCGAGAATTACCTGTTCCGCAACCACTGACGCTCGCTCTACGCACGCGTGCTGTGAACGAAGAGAGCAGCGAAGACCGAACTGTCTTCGCCATTGCACAAGGATGTTGCTGGGGTGTCGACACTGTGACTGGGGACTTGGTATGGCGACGACCAATCGGCCTGAACACACCGTTCTTTCCGATCAGCGTCGATACCACAATACCTGGGCTCATCCTCTTCGATACCACCCACCAGGAGCTGATTCTGTTGAATCGCCTCACCGGTGAGTTCGTCTGGCGGCAACCGCTGGGCGAGGCAGTTTCGGGTTCGATACTTGAGCACGAGGGCCAGCTTTACGTGCCTACGCTCGGTAACCATTTATATAAGATTGACCTGGAGTCCGGCCTCGTCACAACTCGGTTGACGTTTTCTCAGGCAGTTTTCTCGCCACCTGTTTTGACACGAGACGGACTGCATTTGATCGTTGCTGGCAATGAAGCCGTCTCCTACACACTGACAAATCGCCCCCTGGCATGCCGGCGAGTTTCATTCACAAAACAGAAGCCCGGCTCGATGAACACTCCAATGCTCTCAATGGGCGAACTGGTCCTGATGTCAGAAAATGACCAATCAGGCCAAGCGACGCTGCGCGTACTTGACGCCAGCGATTGTGAAAGCGGATTGCCGGAAGTAGCTTCTGTCAGGCTTGGAAGCCATGTTCGAGACAGTCCAATTTTGAGAGGTAACCGGCTGTACGTCCCTGCTGAGGGTGAGCAATTCAATGTCTTCACGGTCTCTGACGAACCTGACAAGGAGCCGCTTTCAACCATCGCCAAACCACCGGGACTGTCGACGACCTACAATGGCCCTGTGCATTTGCGTGCTGGAGCTGACGGATTGTTCTGGTCGGCAAGCGACTTTCTGCGTAAGTACCAACTGACCCAGGACGCGTTGCTGGAAGACCCCACAAAGGCAGAAGCCATCGGTGCATCAGCGCAGCCTATTCAAAGTATCGGCCGCAATCTTTTTGTTGGCAGACGACAGTTACACAGCGATTCCGTCTCACTTGCTCAGTACGACGGCGACGAAATTGAAGCGGATTGGCGAACGGTGCTCGGCAGCGGAGTGCTCGCAATCTCAGCAGTTTCAGCTGACACCGCCGTGTGCGTAACACGTTCCGGCGACGTATTCCAAATCAGTGACTCCAGTATTGCCGCAGGCGGATTTCTGTTTCGTTCCGAATCTTCGCTGCAAATACCAGTAACCGTTTCTGCCCCGCTTCGCTCCACGTTACTGCCCAATAAACAGATCGCAGTAGCAGGCATTGCTCTCTCAGACGAAGAAGCACAACCACGACTGTGGATCGTCGATCAGGCAGGCAATGTTCGACAGCAGTACCCACTCGATGCAGCGCCAGTCGCCGATCCAGTACCGATCGCTGGAGGTGCCGTCGTCGCACTGCCAACGAAGCTAAGTATCTTCGGTACGAAGTCAGCTCGAGTCGAAGACTTCCTCGGTACGGTTGATAAAAAAGCAACTGTCAGATGGTCAGCACTGTTGCCACATGACGAGAATCACATTTTCGCCATCGATCGTGAGGGTAAGATTTCCCGGCTTCAGTACCGAACCAGCCCTTCCGCACATCTTCAGCAAGTTGACAGTATCAGTATTGGACAACCAATCGACGTTACACCAATCGTCGATCAGGGACGCCTGTTTGTTGCAGACGCAGGTGGCAAAGTACAGATGCTCGATGTTGTCGCATTTGAGCAGCAGGCAATTGCGGATCTGGGTGCACCAGCCGTTGGCGTGATGGGACTCGCCGGCAACCTTCTACTTGTTGAAACTTCACAAGGCGAGCTTCAGTGCCTCAAGACTGACGACAAACTCTCAAAAATCTGGTCAATCCCCCTTGAGGGCGACCACCTGACAGGTACACCTCTGGTCGACAATGACCAGGTGGTAATTGCAACAATGAACGGCAAGGTCATGTCGATTAATGCTGAGACCGGCGAAACTACGAAATCGCTTGAACTGGATCAGTTCCTTGAACACGGGCCAGTCAACGTCGCAGGCGAGATAGTGGTCACCTCGATCGATGGCAGTTTCTACCGGATCGATTCGATCATTGGAGGGAATCAGTGAACCGCCAACTGATTCAAAATGATTCCGAACCATTGCCAGTTCAGAAACTGAGCTCGAGTGCTCAGCCGACATTGACTGTTCGACTATTGGGCGGTTTGTTATTCATTCTGTACTGCAGCCCGATCGCCTTCGCGCAGAATGACGACAATGAAGATGAACCGCTCCCGCTTTTTGAAGAAATGAGTGTACCGACAACAGCACAACTACTGACGGAGCAACCAGTCGACTGGCTGATTCTAAAACCGGACAATCGAGTGCTGATTGTTCGACCCGTTCTACCAAGGCCAGACACGCTCGCACAAATGGCAGCCAAACAGGAAAAACTGAAAAGCGCTGCGACTCGTCCTGAACGAAAAGCCGGCGAAGGAGCAAACGAATACCGCGAACGCATCGACCAACTTCTCGATGAATCTGAAAACCTGGTTGTCGCATTGCCCGATGTCGTCGCCGCAAATCGATCTGACGGCGCTGACGAATACACGCTTAACGCGAAGAGAAATATCGCACGCGTCATCCACCACGAGGATCTGATGCTTCAACGGGCCGACATTCAGATGAATGAAGGCGAGTTGGAAAAAGCATTTGAAATGCTGCTGGTGCTGCAGCGTCGCGAGCCTGACTGGCCCGGTTATACTGAACGCCGAAACCGTCTCGTCTTTGAAGAAGCAAAAACGCGACTCCGTAACGGCGACCTTGAGGCTGCCTTAGCTTTCTTTGAAGAGCTTTACGAACTGGCCCCCGGTTACGGAGGCCTGCGAAACGGAATCGGTTCGACAATTGAAGCTTTGGTGGCACGCTCAGTCTCAAACGAAAGACTGCGTGAAGCTCGATACTACATCAGCCGGCTTGGCAAAATAGACCCCGACCATCCAACAGTCACGAAGCTTTCCGAAGAGTTTCTGGCAAGGGCGGACGGACTGCTGAAACTGGCTCAAGCAGCACAATCCGAGGAAAAACACGACGTCGCGCTGGCTGAGACTTTGCATGCAACAAAAGTCTGGCCTAAACATCCAGATCTGCGCAGCATATTCAGAGCGACCGCATCCAGATTTCAGATTCTCAGCATGGGCGTCTATCGTTTTTCTGGTGAGAAAACGCCCTTCTTCCTGCCCACAGCAGCCGACCGTCGACGCCAGTCTCTGCTTTCAACACAACTGTTTGAAGTTCGAAAAGTCGACCGCGCGGCGTTTTATGAGTCTAGATGTTTCGAAGAATGGACACCGACCGATCTGGGACGAAAAATAGTATTCTCGCTGCGACCAAGGCGAGCAATCTGGGAATCCAATCCAATGCTGATCGCTCCGGACGTTGTCCGAGCCATTCAGGATCGTCTCAACCCGAACTCACTTTACTACGACGAGCGAATGTCAACATTCGTCGAGTCGCTGCAGGTCAACTCGCCGCATGAGTTTTCGATTCGCTTTTCAACAGTCCCGGTGCGACCGCAGGCAATCTTCCGATTTCCAGTAAGACAGCCAGCGCCGACCTCTGCGAAACAGCTAACCGAGTCAGCGGCAACCTCTGCATCTGAAACAGAATCTTCAACGGCAACAACAGGTGACGTCCAGAGAATCCTGTCGAAGCGATTCAAAATCCATAAAGAGTCCGAAAACAAGGTTTCATACCGTCGCGTCGTGCCTCAGGGAAAAAACCTTTCGCGTTACCGTGTGGCAGAGATCGTCGAGCATCGATACGAAGATCACCTGGAAGCAATCAAGGGACTGCTTACGGGAGATGTTTCGGTACTCCCAGACGTCCCGGTGTGGATGGTGGATCAGTTTGAAGCCGAAGACCGATTCTTCACCGAACCCTATGGCGTTCCGACAACGCACGTGTTGCAGTTTAACCCGGAAAGTTCAGCCCTTAAGAACGCTGAATTCCGCCGCGCGCTCGCCTACGTTATCAATCGCAAAAAAATCCTTTCCGAAAACGTATTACGTGACCCGGAAATGAAACGTGGGCGGATCGTTTCTGCACCGTTCCCGTCAACCAGCTATGCCTACCGCGCACAAACAAAACCAAGACCCTACGACCTCTACCTCGCCTACTCATTGAAGACCGTCTCCAAAAAGAAATTCGGGGGCGAAGTTCCCGAATTGACCATGGTCTGCGAACCGGGAGAAGTCATTGCAGCTGCTGCAGAAGCACTGGTCGCACAATGGGACCGGATCGGAATCACAGTGCGGATAGTCGGCCAGGATGAAAAGCTGCCAGAAGAGTGGGACATCGTCTATCGAACAGTGCGAATGACCGAGCCAGTAACAGAACTCTGGCCATTCCTGACGATGAAGCAGGACGCTCGCGTCGAAGACCTTGAACACCTTCCGGACTGGCTCAGGCAACAACTGATCGAACTGGAGCAGGCGGTCGACTTCAATTCATCGGTCGAAATGCTTCAGCGACTGCACTACCGGCTCAATGAGCTTGTCCACATTGTCCCTCTTTGGGAAATCGACGACGTCATTGTAATTCGCAATAACATCCAGGGCTTCCCCGCCGGCATGGTCCATCCATATCAGAACGTCGAGCGGTGGATTGTTCAGCCCTGGTATCCCAACGACCAGCTTTGAGTACATTCATGTTGCTTCACCAAAATGCCTCGCACTTCTTACTTCGAATGACAGTCGCACTCCTTGCGACTGCGTTTCTCATCAGAGACGTCTCGTCCCAGGATGCCGATGAATCATCGAGCGAAAAAGCTGGTGACGCAGTCAACAAGGTGACTGCGACGGCCGCGTCAACTAAACAATCTTCCTCGATAGCGGACACGCCAACACAAGAAACTCAAGCAGCCGACGCGACGGCCACGCCCGATGAGCCACCTCAAGTAAAACTCCCTCCACCACCACCAAAGACCGGACCGAAGATTCCGTTCGAACTGCAGAAGTACGACGTCGAACTCCCCATCGTCTTCAATCCCTCAGCCAAACTCGGACCTGCCGTCCGAGCAGCAGTGATCAGCGAACTGCGAGCACTGATTGACCGCAGTGTTGGTCCGATGTGGAACCTGAAAATCGAGGAGCCAGACTGGATCACACCCCGCAACAGGACCGGTCTCGAGCGACTGACATCGGAATGGCTTAAGACGCGTTCCGTCGAGCTTCGATTTGCTCAGGCCGTTAGAGAGCAATTATCTGAGTACACCAAAGGTAAGTTTCCCATTGAAGCCGAATCGCCACCGTCAGCCGAAATGCGTTCCGAAATTCGGCACCTTCTGGCAATTACCGAAAACGAAGTTCTGGAACCTGCCGTTACCGATTTCGTAACAAAGATCGCCGACGGCAAAGTCGACGCAGAAAAAGTCGCAACGGTCAGCGAGGTAGTTTACCTGTACTTAACGCCGGCGCCCGTCACAGTCGACAAAATCTTTCCAGTCACTGTAGAAGTCAAAGGTGCTAACTACATCGTCAGCGTCCGAGAATGGGATCGCGAATCCGAACTGCTGACAACAGTAAGAACGCGAACAACGATCGACCAACGAACAATCGCATCGCAAATCCTACGGCTGCTCGGTGAAGTTTTTCGGCCAGTCACACTTATCGACGAAGCAACGCCACTAACAGCCAGAATCCGATACAAAGCTGGCGAGTTTCCACCTGGTGATCCTGCATTCAAGCTGGCAAAGAAGGACGCAATGTATGTCCCCTTCTTTCGATATATGGACCGAAGCAAAGTCATGCAGAAACTGCAGTTCCTGCCCTGGTCATACATCACAGCGACAAACGTCGAACGAATTCGAGCGAACTGTGAACTAAGCACAGGAGTTAAAACACCACTCGGCAGCTTCAAACGCCGCCGGATGGAACTCAGAGCTCTCGAGTTAAAACCTTACACCGATCAAACCACGTTAACGCTGGTCCCAAAACGCAATCGTACACGCCCACTGGTTGGCTACCTCGTCGCAGTTTATGACGAACTCCCGCCGCCGCTGCCAAAACCAGGCGAGGAGCCAAAGCAAGATGCTCCAGAGCGTGAGAAACCTGACATCTATAGAAGCGATCGCTTTGGTAACGTGACGATACCTGTCGACCCGAACAAGCCTCTGCAATGGATTTTTATTCGTAGCGGCAGCGCGTTACTTGCCAAATTCCCGTTAGTAGCGGGCGCAGAACGGCAAATGACCGTTGAGTGCCCCGACGACACAATTCGTCTCGACGTGGAAGGACAGATTGTTCTACTGCAAAGCCACCTGGTCGACACCATCGCCAAACAGGCAATGGTCAAAGCGATGATCACGAACCGCTTGAAAAAACGTGAGTGGAAGAAGGTTGACGAATCACTTCAGGAACTCGACGAATTGCCAACGATCGAAAACTTCGAAACGCTGGTTTCCGAAATCCAGTACCCAGCGATCAAAAAAGCTGACAAACGACGAGACCGAAACTCGAAAGGACGGATCAAGAAACTTGGAGCTGCGGTCCTGAAAATTGCGGGGATTCACCTTGATAAGCAGAAAATCGACGAATTCCGAGAAGACGTTGTCCAGGAAAGACAGATCGAAGATCCCGATGCCCCGCGTGGAAAACGAAGTGCCCCTGGCCGTAACTAGCCCAGCAAATATGCTTCGGCCAAAACTTGGGAATCACCATTCCTGCCAGCGGCAATCCAGTCTGGCGATAGCGGTTTGAGTGCCTTGCTTTGCAAAGTCGCCCCCATATAATCCCGCACCAGTTCGCACGTCATGGGTGATGTCTGAGCGTTCGTCAGTCACATAACTCCGCTAAATTCACTGCAGGGTCACAACTGCATTTGAGGTCACAATGTTCGGGTGGTTTCTGAACGTCTTCCGAGCCGTTTACACCGTGCTTAGCGGCATGCGCGTGACCATCTGGACGATGGTTCGCACCTATCGCCGGCAGACTTTTGCGGAAACTTACGAGTATCCGGAATCTCCTGTCCCAGTGAAGGCGCGATACCGAGGTTTCCATCGCTTTGATCTGACGACCTGTATCGGCTGCGAAAAATGTGCTGTCGCCTGCCCGGTTGACTGTATCTACATCGATAAAGTAAAGAGCCCGGTCGGCAAAGGATTCAAAATCGAGGGATTCGCGGTTGACTATACGAAATGCATGTTCTGTGCTTTGTGTGTCGATCCATGTCCGGTTGACTGTATTTTTATGGGGTCGAATTACGACTTAAGCTGTTACAGCCGCGACGGCTGTATCGTTGATTACGCTAAACTTCCACTGCAGGTTGCATGGGGACGTGCAACCATAAACCCTACGGCTGTTGCGGAATCCAAAGTTCTGTACGAACCAGTCTGGGTGAAGGGCGAGCCAAGTCCATTTGAAGTTTAGGCGGAGCAGATCGATGAATGCTGATAATGCCGTGAGACGTCTGTTCACCGTGAAAGAAGCAAATCAACGGCTTCCGCTTGTTCGTGCAATTGTCCAGGACATTGTAGACCTCTTTAAGGATCTGCAACAGCGGCGAGAACGAATCGCCAGTGTCAAACAGCTTCGAGGACAAGGCACTTCTTCCAGTCGCTTCCATTCTGAAGAGACAGACCAGGTCGAAGAAGAGATTCAAAGAGACGAAGAAAGACTTGCCGAGTTTGTTCGCGAATTGGCTGAACTCGGCGTTGAGTTCAAGGATCCAATCCTTGGACTCGTGGATTTCCCCGCCCAGATGGACGACAGAGTCGTTCAACTTTGCTGGAAACTTGGCGAACCGGAAGTCCAGTTCTGGCATGAATTAGACGCAGGATTCTCAGGCCGCCAGTTGCTACTTGCTGAAACAGTTTCCGGCGGACCGACTGGTCCAAAAGAAGAAGACCCACGGTCCTGACGATTTTTAAGTTTCGTTAGACCAGTACACCAGGATCGCCTGCAGGGCAAGATTGAATGTCTGATCTCGTATTTCATATGGTTCTTTTCACCATCGCAGGCACAGTCCTCGTGATGGCGCCGCTTTTGATTGGTCGCCTCGTGCGTCCGAATCTACCAACGGATGAGAAAGACGCCATCTACGAATGTGGTGAACCGACCATCGGATCAAGCTTCATTCAGTGGGACCTTCGATTCTATACAATTGCGTTGCTCTTCATCGTGTTCGACGTAGAAGTCGCGTTCTTCTTTCCTTGGGCAACGTTGTACGGGGGAACCATGCAGTTGGCTGATTCTCAGCTCGATGCTCCATCGCGATTCGACCTCACTGACAAACTATTGAACCAGGTTCCGGGAACCAGTGCCGCCTCTGGAGAATCCATTGCCTCTGGCGAAGCGATTCAATTGGGCCTTCTGGCATTTTCGGACATCCTGGTTTTCTTTGGCGTACTTCTGGTCGGTTTCGCATACGTCTGGAAACGCGGTGATCTCGAATGGGTCCGCGCAGCAATCAGTACATCGGGCCAGAGAACCATCCCGGATCCGTAAACTCAACTCATCGAGTATCCGAACTCACACATGGCCGACCAATTGCCCGTCGCATAACAGGCTTAGCCGGATGTCTGTCAAAATCCAATCTCACAGGCTGCCAATGGCCGCAGTGGCATTTCAGGTGTAGATATGAACGAAGAAGAGATTCTAAACCTGCTCGTCGACGAGTTCGGTAGCGAAAAAATTACTGGAAGTAATCTCGCATCGACCGATCCCTGGGTCGAGGTCTCGGCCGTAGCTATCGAAGAAGTTAGCCGATTCCTAAAGACTGATGATCGACTGCAGTTTGACCATTTGAACAATCTCTGTGGTGCTGACTACTTTGAAGTGGATGAAAAGAAGAAAGCCAAGTTCGGTCACGAACCACACGTCGAAGTTGTCTACCACCTGACGAGTTATTCGCTACGACACAAGATCACAATCAAAGTCTGCGTACCGAGATGGAAGGACGATAAGGAAGGTGAACTTCCGGACGTTCCGACAGTCTCAACAGTATGGAAGATTGCTGATTGGCACGAGCGGGAAGCCTTCGACCTGGTTGGCATCAACTTTGTCGGACATCCAAATCTAAACCGAATCCTGTGTGCCGAAGACTGGGTCGGACACCCGCTTCGCAAGGACTACGAGTTTCCCTTGGAATACCACGGGATTCGCGGCAAATAGCTCGCAGCCAGAGTCTGCTCCCTGAAAATGGTTGTGTTGAACATTGGCGTCAGAACGAATTATTAAACTGGATTAACACTACTCAATTGGTGTTTCACTTCGTCGGGCATGCCTGACTCACGGCTACGGGATGAATCATGAGCGTCACACTCGAAGACCCAAGAATTGTTGAGTTCGACGTTCGTACTGACGAAATGCTCGTCAATATGGGACCGCAGCATCCGAGTACTCATGGCGTGCTTCGTTTACTCCTGCGGACCGACGGTGAAATCGTCAACGAAGTCACCCCACATCTTGGCTATCTGCACCGTTGTGCTGAGAAAATTGGTGAGAATCTGAGTCCGGTCCAGTGGATCCCTTACACGGACCGGATGGACTATCTCGCCGGCATGAACATGAATCTGGGCATGTCTCTGGCTGTCGAGAAGTTGATCGGCATGGAACTACCCGAAAAAGCGGTTGTGCTCCGGGTTCTGATCGCCGAACTGAACCGAATCGCAAGCCACCTGGTCGGTATGGGCGCGTACGGACTCGATCTTGGAACATTCAGCCCGTTCCTCTACGCGTTCCGTGAACGAGAAATCATTCTCGACCTCTTCGAAGAAGCATGCGGTGCACGCCTCACGTACAGTTATTTAACAGTCGGTGGAGCCACTCACGATCTGCCGACAACGATCCCGATTCCACCAGGCCTGGCATCGCTGACACATCGCAGTCCCAATCTGAAGCTGTCGTGGCTGGAAGCCGTTTCAATGTTCCTCGACTGGCTTGAGCCAAGGATCAAGGAATACCACACGCTCCTCACCCGAAACCACATCTTCATCAAGAGAACTGCCGGCCTGGGTATCCTCAGCCGCGAGGACGCGATCGATTTCGGCTGCACGGGCCCGGTTCTTCGCGGCAGCGGCGTTGATTGGGACCTGCGGCGGGATGGCGATCCAATTTACACAAAGATGTACGAAGGCTTCGACTTCGACGTTCCAGTTGCACCGTTCAGCGACGCTCCGAGAGAGGCCGTTCTCGGCGACAACTGGTGCCGCTTCTACGTTCGAATGATGGAAGTCGCTCAGGCAATTCGTCTTGTTCGACAGGCCATCGAGAAATATCCAACGGCCGAAGGTGCCCATCGCGTTCCTCATAAGATGGCCACCAAGCTTCCAAAGGACGAATGCTACCTTGAGACAGAATGCCCACGCGGAGCGATGGGCTTCTACTTTGTCGGAAACGGCGAAGTTAACCCACTGCGAGCCCGAGCGAAAAGTTCCTGCTTCTGCAATCTTGCCCCAACCGCTCCGCTCTGCGAAGGCTTCCTGCTGGCTGATATCCCCGCCGTTGTCGGTTCCCTCGACATCGTTATGGGAGAGATTGACCGATAACCACCAATCGTCGGTGCATTGTTAATTTTTGTAGCACGCTCCGACGACACGTCCCGTCTAAGAGTCACCGGACAGGGCCAACCTTATGCGTTATGGTGCTATATCGATTTAATGCGGGCGGCTATCAAGGCATACAACAAAGCCACCGACACACCTGAGGCGATTGACAATAGTTATCACGAGACTATCACTCAGGCATACGTGAGGCTGGTGTTTGCTGCAAACTTACAGACCGGACCGCACGAGTCATCTGAAGAGTTCAGCGAAATGCACCCCGAACTGCTCAAGAAGCAGGCGTTGCTGAATTACTACTCTCGTGAAGGCATCATGGCGATGGATGCAAAAGTTGAATTCATCGAACCTGATCTTTGCTCTCTTCCCATTGTCGTCGGCGACTCGATCACGATTAGCGATATCGGGGACGGTGGCTCACTGGCAACCGTAAAGCGACTATTCGTTGAATTTTCTGAGTCGCTCGACTTCGATCTCTGCTTTCACGGGTTCGATTGTAGACGCCAGTCAGAAAACGAAGCGTCAGGCGGGATGTGGCCGTCGGATGAAAATCGGAGCGTCGTAAGGTCAAAAAATACGCCGACCCGTAAATGAAGGAGATCCTCACAACGCATCCACCGTCTCACCCGCCTCATCGAAGCCAGCCCGAACTGTGCCAGCAGGCTGCGGAAGTGATAATTTCACCACTCAGAACGGCGTCGTTGCCGATGCACGCGGCATGGTTTCAGGGGGACAAGCAGGGGATGTAGACTTCGTGTGTCGCCGCAACTCGACAATGCCGTGCGACTGCACTGCTCACCTGGCGACAGTTCACCGGCTCCAGAGGCTGTTTTCACGACCATTCAAAGCAAACAAATCACCACTTAACAAGTGGTACCATTCACGGCGGCAGATCAAACCAGAGACTCAACGGCCAGACGATAAGGATGACTGCGAATTAGTAGCAGATGCCCCGGTTCTTTGCGTGAGGGTCGGTCTGATAGAATTCTCACGACGGGCCAGTGCCAGTGGAAACTGGCGCTGCTCGTTCTGCCAACACAAACAAACGGAGCACCGCGCCATGTTGCGATGTGAACTACGACGCACCAGCCTGACTCTCGCCCTGCTGACGATCCTTGTCTCCTCCGGTTATGTACACTCGGCAGAGGCACAGGATCAGCCGACCGGGCTCGCGACGGAAATGCACCGGTCGATCGGCAGCAAAAAGGGACTGTGTGTGGTTCTGGGCACTGAAGACGGCCGACTGATGGTCGAACTGTCGCGCGACGGACAGTACCTCGTCCACGGCCTTTGCACGAACCGCGAAGCCGTCGCGAGGGTCCGGCAGGTGATCGCCAAGGCCGAGCTGCGCGGCGTTGTTTCAGTAGAGACCGGATCGGTCAAACAGCTGCCTTACTCGGACAATATTGTCAACCTCGTGGTCATCGAAAACACCGGAGGGGCACTCGAAAACGGGCTTCAGTTGCAAGAGGTGCAGCGAATCCTGCGGCCGGGCGGGGTCGTGTGGCTGGGCAACTGGAACACCGACGGAAGAAAAGTCTCCGAAGAACGGTTGCAGGAATTCTTCGAGGGACCGGGGACCGTCGCACTGGAAGAAGACGGCGGCTGGGTTCGTTTGCGAAAGTCTCGACCGAAGAGCATGGACGAGTGGACTCACCCCCGCGGTGATGCGAACGGCAACCCGGTTTCGAGCGACAGACAGATCGGAGTGCCGACGGGCGTGCGCTGGGTGGCCGGGCCCAACTGGCCGACCGGAGACCGCAAAGCCTCAACCCCCGCGGCCGTCGCGTCGGACCGGCATCTGGCCGTCGTTTTTCAGGATGAGGTCAAAACCGCAAAAGGAATGAGTAAAGAAAACTCGCTGATCGTCCGGGACGTTTACAACGGACTCCGGCTGTGGCGACGCAAGGCGGACTCACTGGAACTCATTTCGGCCGGGGGTCGGATTTACACGAAGGTCGACGACAAGCTCGTGTCCCTCAACGGGGAGACCGGCGAGGTGGATCGCAGGTTTGAGGTCGCATCACCTGGCGAGTTTCTACTTAGCGACGGGTTGCTCGTCGTGGCAAACTCGAACAGCATCAACGCATTCGACCCGGAAACCGGAAAGAGGGTCTGGTCGGAATCGATCGCGTCGACGCGAATGCGTGCCGGCGACGGGCGGCTGTTCGTCCACGTCGACAACTCACGCCGCGGCACCGATTCGCAGCTCATCTGTTTTAAGTTGAAGACCGGTGAACAGGATTGGAACGCCTCGACAAAGTCGTGGGCGAAGGAAGCCGCGTTCACGTTGATTTTTTACAGTGACGGAGTTCTCGTCGCCGCCACGAAAGACGCAAACCACGCGGTCTCGGCCAAGGATGGTTCCCACCTGTGGGAATACACCTACGACAAAATCGGTCACGGCGGCAGCTTTGAAAAAGTGATGTACTCCGACGGGCTCGTCTGGATTCACACCGCAAATTCGAAAGGCACAAAACAGTACGCCTGGGAGGGCCTCGACCCGAAAACGGGCGAGATCAGGAAGACCCTGCTGCAGCCCAAAGAATTTACCTACAAGCACCGCTGCAGTTACGACGTTGCAACCGAGCAGTTTTTTCTGTGCGGCTCGATGGACTTCGCCGATCTGGAAACCGGCAAATACAGCCACTTCGGAGCCAGTCGCACGTCCTGCCGAACGGCGGGCCTGGTGCCGGCTAACGGGCTGATTTATACGTTCCCTCATGCGTGCGGCTGTTACGTGATGCTCCGCGGTTTCATTGCGCTGGAGACGAGCCCGCAGACGGACCCGCTGCCCGACGACGAGCGTCTGGAAACCGGACCCGGACACGGCGCAAAAAATCTTCGTGAAGCGTCTTCACCGTCGGACTGGCCGACGTACCGTCGTGATGTCGCGCGAAGCGGCAGCACGACTCATGCAGGCCCGACACAACTGGGTCGCCTGTGGGATCGCCGGATCGCTGACCGTATTCCGAAATCCGTGGCGCTGGAGTGGGACTCGAAAGACGCCGATCGGCTCACCAGTCCGGTCGTGGCCGACGGTCTGGCGTTCGCCGCGAGCAGCGATCACCACCGCCTGGTAGCCCTCGACGCAAAAACCGGCGAGCCACGGTGGAGCTACACAACCGGCGGCCGGATCGACTGCCCGCCGACGATAGACGACGGCCGGTGTCTGTTCGGGTCGCACGACGGCTGGGTTTACTGCATCACTGTGAGCCAGGGAGAACTGCTGTGGCGGTTCCGCGCCGCGCCACGTGAGCGCCGCATCGTTGCGTACGGTCAGATCGAATCCGCTCAACCGGTACTCGGCGGCGTTCTCGTGTACGATGGCCTGGCATATTTCGTCGCGGGCCGGCACAGCGCCTCGGACGGCGGGTTGCTTGTGCAGGCAGTGAACCCACTGACGGGAACACTCGTCTGGGCCGAGCACGTCCAGGGGCACGATGGAGTGCCCGACGTCCTGACTGCCGGCAAAGGCACGATCCAGTTGGGGTCGTGGGAAATCGACGCGAAAACCGGCAAGCCGAAAAAGGCCGGTGAGGATCGCCTCCGTGGAGGACGACTGGGTCTGCTGAACGCTGCGTGGACGAAACGCCCGATCGCCATCCGCCGCAATCTATCCGAATGGAAAGTCGGCGATCGTCCGACCGGCCAGATGCTCACCTTCAACAAACGGGCCACGTGTGGCTATATGGCCTGCGGCAAGATCAGCACCGGCAACGGAGAGATGTCCGGCAACGCGGTGCTGTTCGCAAAGCTGGCTGCGGGAAAAGACTGGCTGGTCAAGATGCCCAACACGGCTCGCATGCGCGGTATGGTTCTGGCCGGCGATCGGCTCTACGTGGCCGGCGTTCTTTATGAAGATGAAACAGGCAAGGGAGCCAACAGCGGCGTCCGCGTCTACGACCTGGGCAGTGGCGAGCGGCTCGCCGAGCACGCCATCGAGGGCGGCCTGGTCCACGACTGCCTCGCGGTCGCCGGCGGACGGCTTTACGTTTCGACGCAGGATGGGCGAGTAATCTGTCTGGGAGCAAAGTAAGCCCGACGATGTCTAACCGCGTGCCCATCGGCAGAACGCAAATGAGCGACTCCCCAGACAACCCGGATTCATCCCGCCGATTATTAAGGCGAAAAAAACTCGCGTTCTCTCTCATAGCAACGGTCCTGTTTTTCGTCCTGCTGGAGGGCGTACTCACGCTGCTGGGGGTCGGACCGGCGATTGACCTGCGCGATCCGTTTTTCGGGTTCGACGGCAGCTCGCCGCTGTTTGTGCGGGACGCCGACTCGGACGACCCCTCACGGATGGTCACCTCACAGAACAAGCTCGCCTGGTTCAACCGGCAGTCCTTCTCCCGAAAAAAAACGACCGGAACGCAGCGGATCTTCTGTCTGGGAGGCTCAACGACTTATGGCCGACCGTACGACGACACCACATCCTTTCCCGGCTGGCTCCGCGAACTGCTTCCGCGAATCGCGCCGCAGACTAAGTGGGAGGTCATCAATGCCGGAGGGATCAGCTACGCCAGCTACCGCCTCGCCCGGCTGGCTGACGAACTGACGCAGTACGAACCCGACGTTTTCATCGTCTACACCGGACAGAACGAATTTCTCGAAGAACGCTCCTTCGGTAAGATCAAATGCGCCTCGCCGGTTCGGCAGGGAGTACTCGCCGCGCTGACTCAAACGCGGACCGCCGCGCTGGCTCAGCGACTTCTGATCGATCAGCCTGAACCGCAGGACGACCGTTTTTACCTCCCGGACGACGTCGACACAGTCCTCGACCATACGGTCGGCCCGACAAGCTACTACCGCGATCCGGATCAGCGCGGGCGGATTCTCGAGCACTTCAAGGCCAACCTCGCGAGGATCGTCGAGCACGCGCGCGGTGCCGGAGCGCGGGTCGTCCTGGTGACACCGGCGTCCAACCGGAAAGACTGCTCGCCCTTCAAGAGCCAGCACGCCGACGAATTGTCCGGCGTGAAGCTTCGCGAGTGGACGCAGCTCTTCGAGCAGGCGCGGGAACTTGACCGGGACAGAAAACTCGAAGACGCTCTGGCGGCTTATGAACAAGTCACAAAAATGGATCCGCTGTTTGCGGAACTCCACTGGCGAACCGGTCGCGTGCTGCTGAAGCTGAAGCGGTTCGACCAGGCTCAGACCGCGTTCGTAAGGGCCGTCGACGAAGACGTCTGCCCGCTGCGGGCCGTCAGTGAAATTCCGCAAATCGTCCGCCGCACGGCCGAGCGATTGAACGTGC
This sequence comes from uncultured Planctomyces sp., assembly GCA_937904325.1. Taxonomy (GTDB): domain Bacteria; phylum Planctomycetota; class Planctomycetia; order Planctomycetales; family Planctomycetaceae; genus JABMPE01. Next base: position 10,294 of record CALGTK010000077.1, on the reverse strand, counting down.
CGCTCGTCGACTTTGAGCAGCTTGTCGAGGAGCAGTGCCGGCAGCAGCACGGGCATACGGTGCTCGGCGAAGATTTTTTCCTCGACCATGTCCATCCCACGATCGAAACAAACGGCCTGCTGGCCCAGGCGATCGTCGAGCAGATGATCGATTCGCACATTCTCAAGGCCGGCTCCTCGCCGAACAAAAACAGGAAACTGCTCGCCGAGGTCGGCGATCTGATCGAGTCCCGTATCGACTCCCGGCAGCATGCGATCGCGTTGCGGAACCTCGCCAAGGTACTTAACTGGGCAGGCAAGCATCTGGAAGCGGGGTCACTTGCCATGCGGGCCGTACAACAGTTGCCCGAAGACCCGGAATGCCTGGTGCTTTCGGCGGCGTACCTGGCCGAGACGTACCGAGTCGAGCAGGCCATCGAGCACTACCGCCGGGCTCTGCATCACCGGCCGGACCTGGAAATGGCTCATCAGCTGGTGGGACAGTTGCTTGTCGAGCGCGGCGAGCTGGACGGGGCCCTCGTCCACTTCTCGGAACTGACACAACTCCGCAAAGACGACGCCCACACCTGGCAGATGATCGGAGCCATCCACACCGAGCAGCAGCGGTTTGAAGAAGCTCTGCCAAATTTCGAGACGGCCCTGGTCCTGCGCCCCGGAGATGCCAACATCCACTACAACCTGGCTAACGCGCTGAGCCATCTCGGTCGTCGTACAAAAGCCATCAAGCACTACTTCCGCGCCGTCGAACTGAACCCGAATGACGCCGACGCCCACAACAACCTCGGCGTGATGTTGATGCAGGCTGGCCACAACGACGAGGCGGCACAGCAGTTTCGCGAGGTGCTCCGCATTCGCCCGGACGATGCCGTCGCCGCGGCCAGCCTGCGCGACGCGGAAAACGCCGATCGATAAAAACTGACCTGCCCCCGCGAATGGTACCACTCGTTAAGTGGTGATTTGCTTTGTGTCACCTGCTTCCATTTCCTGAACCATCTCTGGTGAGAAAATCGGTGGTCGTGAGCGGCTACTCTGGAACTGGTCGCGGTTAAGGGGGCAGGTCACTGCCAGCAAGTTCGGATTGTGATGCAATGCGTCCACGGCTTAACATCATAACGGCAACCGTACTCCGATTGTGACTGGCTACGCAGGATTCGGAAAACACTCCGCCACAACTCGCGTTCACGCAATTGTCATGTTCCGTTCCGGGTTGCCAATTACATCCTGGATGACCTGGAAATCTTGTTGAACAACCAATTCATCTCGAAACACGCCGCCGCGTTCACTATCTGCTCAAACACAACTTTCTAAAGTAACTCTGATCGAATCCGGAGTTCGGCATGTCGAAGTCTGCGACGAATTCCGGGATCAGCACAGCGCACTGGTGAAAGGTCACGAATCCTGAGCGGCCTCGACCGACCAGGCGATCGGAACTATGCTGGGCGAGCTGATAGCAACGAATAATTCTGGAAGATACGCTGGTCGTTCAGGGCGGCAAATTCGGCCGTACGCCGGACACTGCGAAGAAAGATCTCGACGGACGCGATCGCAACCCGAACGGTTACACAATGTTGCTGGCTGACGGCGGAACAAAGTACGGTGCAACTGATGAACTCGGGTACGCGGCAGTCGATGGCCGAGTCCACGTTCACGATCTACACGCCACGATCTACACGCCACGATTTTGAACCTAATGGTGCCTTGAACATCCAAACTGGTGTACAGCTACGTCGGTCGCGACTTCCGACTCACCGACGTCTGCGGACGCGTCGTTGACGAAGTACCTGCCTGATACCGAAATCTGATTGTCGAAAAGCTCTCACTGATATCAAGGGGTGTCGCGGATGATTCATCGCCGTGAAATGCTGCAGGTTGGTTGCTCGTCGTTCTTCGGCGTCGGCCTGACCGGACTGCTTGAACGACAGGCGACCGTGGCGGCATCCGGCGCGAACATCGAACAGCGGGCAAAGTCTGTCGTGCTCGTCTTTTTGACCGGCGGTGGAAGTCACATCGACATGTTCGATCCAAAGCCCGATTCGCCCGAAGTCAAAGGCGAGTTTGACCCGATCCAGACTCGCGTTCCAGGGATGGAGTTTGGCGAGTTGATGACGGGGCTCGCCGACCGCGCGAATCTGCTATCCGTCGTCCGATCGATGTCGCACAAGGACAACCGGCACCTCTCGGGAACTCACAATACGCTGACTGGTTCGATTCAGAAGTTTCGTGGTGATTCGAATCAGGATAAATCGCTTAACCGTGGTGACTGGCCGTGCTACGGATCGGCGATTGACTATCTTCGCCCCGCGGCTGACGGACTGCCTGGTCACGTGACGTTGCCCCATTCACTGATCGAAGGAACGTTGGTCTGGCCAGGTCAGCATTCGGGATTTCTGGGAACGCGATTTGATCCGTTTGTACTTAAGGACGATCCGAACAAAGAAGATTTCAAAGTCAACGGCTTGAGTCTGATCGAAGGCCTTGACACCGACCGAGTCGTTAAGCGTCGATCTCTTCTCGATCAGACATCCCCGAGCGAGCAGACTCTTGCTGCCTCCGCATCGGGCCGTCGCTTGTCCAGCCAGTTCGAAACGGCTTACTCGATGCTGACATCGGGGCGTCTGAAAAAGGCGTTTCGTATTAACGAAGAATCTGACAAAACCCGTGAAAGATACGGACGAAACCGACTCGGTCAGACACTACTGCTGGCTCGGCGAATGGTTGAAGCTGAAGTGCCGGTCATTCAGTGCAACATGGGCATCGTCCAATCATGGGACACGCACGTTCAACATTTCCCACGCCTGAAGAATGATTTGCTTCCGCAAACTGACGCGGGCGTAAGCGCGCTGCTCGATGACCTTGTCGGTCGCGGCCTTCTGGATCAGACGCTGGTCGTTGTTGTGGGTGAATTTGGCCGAACACCAATAATCTCACCGCTTGCCGGACAAACGGTGCCCGGTCGTCACCATTGGGCTCACGGATACACTGCTGTGTTTGCTGGCGCCGGCGTGCGAGGTGGACAATTCATCGGCAAAACAGACGCGACAGGTAGCTACCCTGTAACTATTCCGTGGACCCCCAGCGACATCGGCGCGACAGTCTACAACTCTCTGGGTATCAATCCAGACTCGGACATTCACGACCGACTCGGACGTCCCGTTCGCCTGAACCAGGGCAAGGTGATGGACGTGCTGTTTTCCTGACAGGCCTGCCGCAGAGTAAGAATTGCGGCTGGTGAAGACTGGTCTTTCCAGACAAGCCAGCCCTGCTCTCGGAGACTCCTCAGCAGGTTGTATCGACGGAGAATGCCGGACGGAATCGTTGCGATGTGTGATGACATCACAATGCGAAGCTTCCCAGTCAATGTACAGCTTGTCTCCGTTACATCGTCACGATGAGTAACTGGAACAAAACCGGGTCTTGGCAACTCGGGTCTTCGAGAACGTCTGCCTGTAAATCTGACAGTGATATTTAAAAGACGCCGTTATCAGCTGGTAGAGACATACCGATTCAACCGGCGAACAGCGAAATCAGCTTGAATGGATCGCTGCCTGCAACCAGAAAAATCGCCTCTTCGCCCGCTACGGCCTGCTCCAGGCATGGGCCAGTCTTATCGGCAGTTAAGAACAAGCCGAGTGTTCGATATTGTGCCACGGAATGTCCTTGTTCGCTGGCATAATTCAAGTACTACTCTCTTCCGAGAACTCAATCTGCGAGTATCATCACTGATCGTGACGTCGGCGAGAGACTCTGGACATTCAAGCTGGCCAGTCACGCAAAATTTTTGCGACACTCGTGAGAAATTATTCATCGAAACGACGGATGTTTCGTCCGCGGACAGACTTCCTCGTGTTTACTAATTTTTTCGCTGTAGATGGAATTTCGATGCAAGCCACCCGCCATCTCATTTTATGTTTCCTGGGTGTCATGACTGCGCTGGGTTCAGCAAATGCATGGGGGCAGGAAGCCGCTTCCAGCATCGCTCCATCATCAAAAGGTGATCGGACTTCGAACTGGCCGAACTGGATGGGGCCTATGCATGACGGAATTTCGACGGAGGCAGGTTGGTCCTCGGCGTGGCCCGAAGATGGTTTGACAGTGAAATGGACTGCGGATCTGGGAACCGGATTCAGTTCTTTCAGCGTCGTCGACGGTCTTGCGTATTCGATGGGGCATTCGGATGGCAAAGAAACAGTGTGGTGTCTGGATGCTGAGAGTGGCCGGAAAATCTGGTCGCACAGTTACCCCGCTGTTTTGAATCCTAACCTTTACGAAGGCGGACCTGGTTCGACGCCAACGGTGCACAGTAATATGGTCTTCACATTGAGCATTGACGGTCGACTGATCGGCTTCAGGCGTAAGACGGGCGAGATCGCCTGGGAAGTCGACCTTCAGAAAGAATTAGAAGTCGGCATGCACGAATGGGGATTCAACGCGTCGCCTTACATTCTGGGAAACCAGCTTCTGCTTGAATGCGGCCGCGTTGTTTCATTCAACTGGAAAACGGGGCAAAAACTCTGGCAGTCACCTCGGCATCGCGCCGGTTATGGATCAGTGCGACCGTTCGAACTCAATGGCAAAAAGCTGCTGGCTTCGCTTGATTGTGAAGGTCTGAGAATCAGCCAGTCGAATGATGGCTCAGAAGTCGCATTCTCGCCCTGGCCGTCGCCATTCGGAACAAACTCGACAACGCCGATCGTCGTGAAGGATCGGATCTTTGTCTCAACCGGATATAACGTTGGCAGCGTAATGTTCCGACTGACCAACGGCCGATTGGAGCAGCAGTACTCTCACCGAAACATGAGGAACCACTTCAACAACAGCATCCTCTACAAAGGGAACCTGTACGGCTTCGACGGAAACTCAAACCTTGGCCGCGTCGTCCGTCTGACCTGCATGGATTTCGAAACAGGTGAAATTAACTGGAAGCAGGCCGGTCTGGGCTGCGGCGCGTTAATCATCGCGAACGGCCACCTGCTGATTCTTAGTGATCGCGGAGACCTGGTTCTCGCCGATGCCTCACCCGACGGCTTCAAAGAAATCGCAAGATCAAAATTTCTTAAGGGACGCTGCTGGACAGCTCCGGTTCTGCTCAACGGCCAGGTTTACGGTCGAAATGCTGAAGGGCGAACCGTGTGTTGTGTACTTCCAAAGCAAGCTTCGTAACACCACAAATCGCGGCTACAAGCGAAGGTGTCGCTGCTGTACGATATTCTTAGACTCGCTATCTGCCTCTACTCACGCGTCAGGAGAAACATTCTTGTCACGCAGCAAGCCTGCATTTGATCGCACACCTGCTTTGCTGGCAACATTGGATGCTTGCTACCCGGCACCTTGCCGATGCTCCGTTGGTGTCATTTTTCTATTGATGCTTTGGGTTTACTCCATACTGGCCCCGCAGACTTGCAACGCAGCTCCGTTGCCCGTTCGATCTGCAGCCGCAACTGCCTTTAAAACCGGCGTCCCCATTGCGGCAGGTCTGTTCGATTTTCCGTGGGGCATTAACGATGTTCCTAAGGCACTTAGCGAAAAAGTCCGGCAGATCGATGATGACAGGAGTTTTTTCGAACTCCGTCTGAAGTCAGCACCCCCGTACGCGACCCAGTCGAAGATTCACGCCGGTTTTCACAGTCGATTTGTCGCGACAGCCAACGAAATTCAATGGGTGCAGGTTGATCTGGGGCGGCAGTATCGGATCTCGCGAATTGTGATGGTGCCAACTGCCGTGCAACTTGAGAACGAGATCGTTGAGGGCTACGGGTTCCCTGTCCGGTTTCGCGTACAGGTTTCAAACAATCCTGACTTCAACGATTCGGATCTCGTCGCCGACCACACAAGCAGCGACTATCCCAACCCGGGTCGATATCCGGTGCAGTTTCCAGCGCTCGAACTTACTGGACGCTACGTTCGCATCACAGTAACAGGTCATTCTACAAAAGGCGGCCAGGCATTCTTTGCACTCGGGGAGTTGATCGTCTTGTCGGGCAATCGAAACGTCGCCGCATGGCGACCTGTCCGGGCCACCAAATCAGTCGAACGTGCTGGCCGATGGTCTCGTGAATACCTCGTAGACGAAGTTTCAATCCTTCCATTGCCGATGGGCGTGTCCGGAAAGCTGGTCTTTCCCAGTGAAACTTATGGTTTCCTTTCAAAGCCGTCTTCGTCTCCAAAGACGTCTCAATGGGTTCAGGTCGATCTCGGAAAACAAATTGAGATCGACGAAATCCGACTGGTGCCTTCACGGCCTCCCGACCAGGCAGACATTCCGGGGTGGGGTTTCCCTTCGAACTTTCGAGTCGAAGTCGCATCACACTCCGACCTGAACGACGCTGTCACCTACTGCGATTTCTCAGAAGTCGAGGTCCAGCACTGGACGGATCGGCCACTCGTCATACCTGCAGAAACTCGCGAAATATTTTCACAGAAAGGAATCGGTAGACGATGGGAGGCAGAACCTGAAAACTATCCATCTGCGCCAATCACTGGGCGTTATGTTCGACTGACAGCAACACGACTCGATCCGAGAATCGAGCCACACTATCTGGCGCTCGCCGAGATCCAGGTTTACGCCGGCGATGCTAACGTCGCGTTCGAGGCAACCGTCACCGCTTCCAACCCGGCCGACAAGAAAGCCGGCAAACGCTGGAGCCCTGATTTCCTGGTTGACGAATTCACCAGCCGGACACGACTGCTGGAATACCCGTCGTGGCTCGACAAACTCGAAACCAGACGATCAATGGAACTTCGATTGATTGAACTGACAACCGAACTGGATCAGGAAGTAACCAGAGTCTGGGTAAAGTTCGGTGGAGGATCAGCGGCAGCGGTCTTCGTTTGCATCACGATGCTGGCATGGATCAACTGGCGGCAAGGTTTACAGCCGAAGATTCAAACGGAGTTGCTGCGGACTCAAATTGCGAGCGACCTGCACGACGACATTGGAAGCAATCTGGGGATGATCGCACTGCTCTGTCAGACCATGAACCATCGTGCAGGAATTCCCGCGGAGCTGAAACCTGACCTGGAAGAAATGCGTGAAGTGGCACTCGAAACAAGTGACGCCATGCGTGACATCCTATGGCTCATCCGTACGCCGACGTCGCAACTCGAAGAGTTTATCGGTCGGCTTAGAATCACAGCAAATCGATTAATGTTAAATTGCGAAACTCACTTCATCAGCCCCCAGGAATTACCCGACACCGCGATCGTTCTGAGTTGGCGAAGAAATGTTTTTCTTTCATTCAAAGAGTCGCTTCATAACGCTGCTCGACACAGCGAGGCCACTTCGATCACGGTTAGAATCAACATTGATGACGAGCGTCTTAAAATCACAATCACAGACAATGGAGTAGGGTTTGACTTTGAACAGCGCAGAGACGGGCTCGGAGTCGCCAGCGTAACAAGAAGAATGGGCCAGCTAGGGGGTGCTGTCAGGTTTGATTCAACACCCGGCGAAGGGACCAGTGTTGTCCTCGAAGCTCCTTTTCATCAGTTGCGATATATTCCGCGGTTGTGGCGACGACTGACCGCCTTCCGAAAACAACTTTCACACCTCACTTCATTCCGAAATCGAAAATAATCTCAAATGTCTGAAGCTCCTGCAGATACAGATAATCAGTCGACTACGGTATGGCTGTGTGAAGACAACGAACGATTCCGGCGAACATTGTGCTCGGCGATTAACCAGATCGAAGGCCTGAACTGTGATCAGTCACTGGGTTCCGTCGAGGACACGCTGAGCCGCATCGCTGAAGCTGGGACGCCAGACGTCCTGCTGCTTGATATCGGTTTGCCCGGCATGGATGGAATCTCTGCGTTGCCATCATTAAGAGCCGCTGCGCCCGGCACGAGAATTGTAATCCTGACCGTTTTTGACGATCACGACAAAGTCTTTCGAGCGGTGTGCGCTGGCGCTGATGGCTACTTGTTGAAAACGTCTACGGTCGAACGAATCGGCGAAGCAATTCAGGAGGTTGCCAGCGGCGGGGCGTCGATGAACCCCGAGATCGCCCGGAAAGTTCTGGATGTCTTTTCCGGCAAACGTGAGAAACAAAGTGGACCAGCATTAACGGACAGGGAAACCGAAGTACTGCGGCACGTCGTGCGAGGGATGACGAAGAAAGAAGTTGCGGCAGAACTGGATCTAAGCCGCCACACAGTCGACTCTCACCTACGCAACATCTACCAGAAACTTCACGTCAATAATCGAGCCGGCGCCGTTGCTGCGGCACTTCGTGAAGGCCTCGTTTAACGCTTGCCAGCAAGTTGATCTTCACCGGCAGAAGCCGAATTAAGATCCAACTCGTCGGTTTCAGAATCACTCGCTGGCTGCCCTGTATGATTCGTAATGCACACGAGGAATGCTTCGCCGTAGTCGGCCAGGCGTTTATCTCCTACACCGTGCACCGTTCGCATGTCGGCTAACGTCGTCGGCTTGATTCTCGCAAACTGCCGTAGCGTTTCATCGGTGAAGACAATGTATGCAGGAACGCTGGCTTGAGATGCGAGGTCGTGTCGCAAAGTTCGAAGTTCGTCGAAGAAATTGCGGTCGACACCTTCCCAGCTTGTCGTCTGGCGAGTAACTCGCTTACTTAGCTTCGTTTGTGAATCGCTGCCCTTAAGCAGTGTCGGAGCCACTTCGCCGCGAAGCAGTTCTCCGCCGCGGGTGCCGAGAGCAAGTACGCTATATTCACCTTCTCGAATTAGAAAACCCTGCGACACCAGTTGCTCGATCCAATCACGGATAGTTTGGACTCGTTGATCTTCGAGAATACCGTAGGTGGTCAGTCGATCGTGACCATTACTGCGGACACGCTTGTCTCGTGAACCTTTGAGAACCATCGCTGTGTACTCGCCACCGTATCTTTGCCCCTGCCGAACGATGCTGGAGAGGATCTTCTGACCGATAACCTGCGCACCATCGACGACATCCAGTTCGCCACTGCAGACGTCGCACGCGTTGCAGGAGTCCGGATCAAATTTCTGCCCGAAATATTCGACAAGGCTTCTATGCCGACACTGAATCCCAGTGCAGTAATCGACCATGGCCCGCAGCGTCCGAAAAGAAGAATCGCGGTTTTTCTTCGCTCCCTCTTCGATATTCGCTTTCCATCGGTAGTAGTCACCCATTGAGTAAAACATGACGCAGTCGGCATCCAAGCCGTCCCGCCCTGCTCTGCCGCTTTCCTGTTGATAGTTTTCCAGCGACTTGGGCATGCCACAGTGAATAACGTACCGCACGTTGGATTTGTCGATCCCCATTCCGAACGCCACCGTAGCCACAATCGTGTCGCAGGACTCCTGGATAAAGGCTTCCTGATTCTGACTACGCTCTTCAGCAGCCATCCCCGCGTGATAAGGCAGCGTCCGAAATCCCTGCTTATTGAGTAGTTCAGAAAGCTCGTCTACGGCCTTTCGGCTCGTGCAGTAGATGATGCCGGACTCGCGTTTGTGCCGGCGCAGAACTTCTCGAACCTGAGCCATACGGTCGTCCATTCGCTCGGCTCGGAAAAAAAGATTCGGCCGGTCGAACGAGCCGACGATTATCTTAGATTTTTTAAGCCCCAGCTGTTTGATGATGTCCGCTCGAACCTGCTCGGTCGCCGTTGCGGTGTAAGCGTGCAGGGCAACTCTCGGAAAGTGTTTTCTCAGCTTCTTCAGCGATCGGTACTCCGGGCGAAAATCGTGGCCCCATTCGCTGATACAATGCGCTTCGTCAATCGCGAAAAACGAAACATTCGCCCGTTTGAGAAACTCGATGGTCCGCTCCTGAACCAGCCGCTCAGGAGCGATGTACAGAAGTTCGAGCTGACCGCCGCCGACCGCATCAGCAACCAATCGCCGCTCGACATGAGTTTGCGAACTGTTGATGAACGCCGCCGAAATCCCGGACGTCTTTAAACTGTCGACCTGATCCTTCATCAGCGAGATCAGCGGCGAAATCACAACGGCAAGACCGCTGCGGCAGACTGCGGGAGCCTGATAGCAAAGTGACTTCCCACCGCCTGTCGGAAGAACGACAACTGAATCCTGATCGCCCAGCACGCAGGTCATGGCTTCCTGCTGATTCGGACGAAACTGCTCGTACCCCCAGTGTTTGTTGAGTGCTTCCAGCAGCTCCATCTCGAAACCCTCATCCCTTTCCTGTCAGAATGCTGCATCGATGCAGCTTCCAATCCGTAAACAGTAAACCAGCGTTGACCGAATTCAGCACCGGCACTGGATATGCCGTAGTCGGGATTGTCGCAACGAGGAAACGACTTCGCTATCGTTACACCCATCTCAAAATGGGCCATAGGATG
>CALGTK010000076.1 GCA_937904325.1 uncultured Planctomyces sp. | reverse complement strand
TATCGCGGCAGCGCGTAAAGGCTCTCCGGTGGGACGCTACGAGCCGAGGGTTCGATCAACGGAAATCATTTTCGACAAACCCATCGTTTGGAAACCGCTGGAGAACGCGACAAGATACGGAGGACCGCGTAAGCGGAGTGCCGCCGGGGCGACTTACTACTTCGACCGTGAGACTGGCATCGTCTGCCATGACGCCGGCTACTGGTAATAGGCCCAGCCGAACAACCCACTTAACGGTACGGCGTATCGCCGGCCGTTGGTTGAAGCGTTCTCTCAATAAATAAAACTACGGCAGCTTTCCGCACCAGCAATGAAAACAAAGGAAAACACACCAGATAATGAGTAGATGAAAATATTTCAAAGACTGTCCACAAAATCACTTGGGGCGACGAAACTGAAACAGAAGAAGGACTCCGAAGTGGACTTCGACGACCTTCATCAATTGAAGTCCAGCTACCCCAATTAGACAGATTAATCAAACCGGACTTCCAGGTCGGCGATCGTGAACGGGCTTAGATCAATGCGAACTCCGTCGCCCTCGATTGGCAGTACCACAATCGTCTGTCCGCGGAAGTCCCGCAGCCGCGCTGACGTTGGGCTCCGGAAAAACTCTACGTTCACATTCGAATATTGCCCTTCGGTCTCCTGTAACCTCAAGGCAAAACCGGCTCCAGCAGGAGCTTCGGCTTGAGTAAGTTCAATCGGCCGTCGACTGTCACTTTCGACCTCGTCCGACATGCCGTCATCTTCGGATTCGACTGTACGCGGCTCAGCCATCAGTCCCAGAATCCGGGACACCTGCACGCATCGAGAATCGATGTGATAAAACCAGCCCGTCTGGCCGGCGCGAGGTGGACCATTTTCCGTTCGAATGGGCACAACCGGGTTCAGCACATCACGTGCAGACTGCAACGGATAATTCTGATCAACCGCGATCGCGAATTGGAACTTCCTCTCCGTCTCCCCTTCCGCGACCAGCAATGAGTCGATCATTCTCGGGCCAGTCTTCCGATGAAACGGCAGGCCCATTGGCAGGATCGTCGTGCGAGCATCCTCAGAAGCAATTTCAACAAAGTCAAGTGTTTCGATTCGCTCCATTTCGATCGGTTGAGCAGCTCCGCAGACTGAGTGTGAAATCGCAGCCGTTCCATCGTTCCACGCGAAGCGAGCACCGTAGAAGCATCCCCATGGATCACCTTCCGGCTTCATATGTACGTCGAGCAGTTCAATCTTCAATTCAAGGACAGGCCGACCTCGCCACACACGAAACGTCTGCCTGAAGCCGGAAAGTACCGCCTGATTCGACGGATCAATAATTTCACCCGTCGTGACAATCTCACCGCACGACGGCCCGGAACAGGTCACGTCAACAGACTTGCACCGCATCTCAGAATAGAATGTCTTCTCTTCAGAGATCTCGTCGCCGTCCTGCCGTTGAATCGTCAATTCACGAGAGAACCGAAAAGCCAGTTGCTGACTCAGGCGGTTCGGACTGCGACCGTGATTCTTCAGACGCTGCAAACCGCCAGTGGTCTCATTGATGTAAACCTCGAAAAACTCGTTCTGCAGACGCAACCCTTCCGCCAACATTCCCCTGGAAGAATCTGTTGAACTTTCTCCATCCGGAATCCAGGCAAAACCGGCCGCAGGAATCTCAACGAGCGCCTGCTTCCTCGTCGCGTCGTACTGCAGAGACTTTACCGGCCCACTGATTGACGGAACCTTCAGACACTCCGCTGCTTCTGCGTATTCCGTTTCCCCCGACTCAAGATCGACGACGACTCGTCGAGGAAACGACAGTGGATTGACACACAGCCAGCCCGACTGAGCATCCGCGCCGTGCATAATAATCCGGCTCAGATCCTCACCAGCCTTGAACTGAAAATTGCTAAGCACCTGCTCTGCCTCGGCAACGACTTTGCTCGCTTCCTCATCACCTGATTCGTAGACGTCAGGGCCCGCCTTCTCAAGCTGTGCAAGAATACTCGATGCTGCTTGATCATTGACGGGGCGCCCCATCAATGCGTCGGTCAGGCCCGACTGCCACGCTGCTGTTTCGAACCGGGAAACTCGCTGAAGATGATCACGGAACCGAGTAATCGGGCGAGCCTCACGCCGAGCGACCGCTTGAACAAAGAACGGAGAAAGGTACTGCTTCGTGTCGTGATTCCAGCCGCCACCATGATCGTCGCTGTGCAGAAAGTAATCTTCGAACGTCACAAACCTGCCGAGCACGGGCGCGTACTTCTGCATCAGACGCAGGTCCTGGAAAAACGGACACTTGGTCTCGGGCCAGCGAGCCATGGCAAGCGCAGCGACCTGGTCAGACTCCATCGTCTCAGCCATGCGTTCCGGAAATCGTAGCCAGGTCGTCGCTGAATCTGCTGCAAGCGGAATCCGTGAGTACGCATCCACCGAACTGCTATCGCACGCTTCCCAACGCATGCGACTCTGTTCGTTGTCAGGATAGATGCCGTCGTCGAGCAGAAAATGCAGCCCGGAATAAAAGCCAAACTTCTGCAGCAACTGCGGCAACATTGGCGAGAGACCATAACGCCGACGTCCCCAGGTTGTCGGCTCTCGTTGAAAGATATCACGAAACGTCGCCCGACCACGCTGGAGATCAAAGATGGCCGATTCAAGCGGTACCAGCGGAGCAGCCAGTTCTTGAAGATCGCCGCCAGCGACGTCAGCGCGTCCTTCGTCCCAGGCTGTCTTTAACAACTCAATGGTTTCCGGATGACTCTCAGCCATCTCCTGCGCATCTAATGCGCGAAGCAAGTAGTTGACCGGTGCTTCCTGACGAAGCAGGTCGTCAAGTTTTTCTCCGGCCATGTCAGGGGCCAGCAGACAAAAATCGAGAAGGTAGCAGTCGACAGGAAAAAAACGTTCCCGAGCCTCAAGCAGGAGTTCGTACGAGGCTCGCAACGAGACATCAACACCTTCAGCATCCCCCTTGACGGCATCTTTCGCCGCAGCCACTAACGTCTTTTCGAAAAAGACTTCGTCATAACTATTGAAGTGGTGCATGTGCCGCGTCAACAATTCCAGCAGGATCCAGCACGTCCCCAGCGCATGAAAGTCTGCGGCTGTCTCTTCAGAAACTTCGGCGGCTGCGATGTCGACATCTGCGCTGTCCGCGTGTTGAGTTGCCGAATCCTTGTCAGTGAGAGACACAGCGTCATCCTCTACCACACAATCTTGCGACGCTTCCAATGAATCTGCTGATCCGGTCGTCTGAGGCCCCTCGGGTCTGTCAATCTGCCCAGCCAGCGCTGCACTGACCATTTCGCATCGGTCATGCAGACCCGAAACCACCACCGCCCCCTGCTCTCTCGCAAGGTTCACCCAGCCCGCAGGAAGCTGATCGTCACAAGCAGTCGGCACGATCACCAGAGAACCGTCTACGTCGGTGGTCGGCTCGTCTGCTCGATGCCAGCCGGGCACCAGACCAGTTGACGCTATAAGTTTCGGATGAAAAGCAACCGAAAAAGCGTTGAGCAGGCTCTCGGCATGCTTGTCCCCCAATTCTGTCGGAAAGTCTTCCAGACTGTGACTAGGAATTAGAACGACAACCTTCTGATAAGACATTTCGATCACTCGGCGTCAAATTAAGCCAATATTTACATTTTAAGACACTTTAGCATCCGCATACGATCTTAATAACTGACAAGTGATCGTCTGAAGCAGCGAAGCCGCGTGGATTTGACTGATTCGGCCCTTTAGTCCGCAACCGACAAGACGCATTGCAACCCGAATTCGTCATTGAAATCGCTTTGGAACCGCCAACGGTTGCGCTTCGCAAAGTTAATAAAACGATGCGTTCTGTGGTGTCAAACCAGCTACATCGGAAACTTAATCGCTTGAAGAGTTCAGTCTTAATCGCGTAACACAGGCACCAGCTTTAGAGAACCTGAAAAATCACCCGCCCCCCTAACATGTTTCGAGCGAACCATTTACAAAATCCCTCTGGTTGTTTTACAGACTTCTTTGAAGAATTTTGAGAACTTCCTGGAACTAATCTCCGCGGGAAC
>CALGTK010000075.1 GCA_937904325.1 uncultured Planctomyces sp. | reverse complement strand
CAACAGTTCGCTCCGTTCCATCACGGAGCAGCTTCTTGAGTTTCGAGGATGCAAGCTCGATCGGATTCAAATCGCTTCCCGAACGCCTTTCACTTTGTGACTCGGCAGGTGATCCACCGCTACGATGTCTCCGGGAGCCAGCGTGGGAACGAGATGCTGCCGCACCCATGCCAGAAAGATGCAACCGTTGAACAGACCATCAACAGTCGGACCATCAACAGTCAGTGGTGCGGTGAAACGAGTGACATGTAAAGCTTCGACGAACGTCCTCGTTTCCCGACGTCCGAAAGAAACTCCTTCGATCACGCAGGCCCCACGCTATTAACGACCATACGTCCGAGTCATGTTGGTCTTTGTCAACGTTTCGTCGACGAAAACGACGTACTCAGGATCGATATTGTTTTGGTGTCGTTTCCAGTTCCGACGCTTCTGAGCAACGTCTTCGCATTCCTATTCGGCGGCAGTCAGTGTCTTTTTTGTTTAGAGTCAGTCCCACAGCTCGACAATCGTCACAGAGTGTCACCGCCGGGTTCACACGCTGCCTGCACCTCCCGCCGAAATTCTTGCGAATACATCACGAGCACATCCTTGCTGATACCCAGATTATTCAAACTGTCTGGACCGCGTTACTCTTAACAATGCGACGCTCTAAGCTGTGCGCCAGCACGCAGACCGAGTCAATCTTCCTGCCACGTCCCGTCGATCAGCAATCAACCTGGAGCGAATTGAGCGTTCCAGTGGAGATGTTGATGGCACTGGTTGTTTCTCAGCAGGCGTGGCAAAGTTGCCTTAATTAGTAAACCAACCGGGAAGCAACAGTCTCAGAGAAACAGCCGATTACGGCTGGCGGATCGCCAATCGGCGTAACACAGATACGACCAGTATTACGCGTTGGGCAGTTCAAGCTGACCATCTTTCATCCGAAGAATTCGGTCGCTCGACTCGACAAAGCTGTGGTCGTGAGTGACGACGACAACTGTCGTTTCCCTGTCGGTACAGAGTTTTCGAAGAAGACCAAAGACCTCGGCGCCGGTTGTCGAATCAAGCTCGCCAGTTGGTTCGTCGGCCAGAACAAGTTTTGGTTGTTTAAGCAGCGCTCGCGCAATAGCGATGCGTTGTTGCTCGCCGCCAGAAAGTTGATGCGGGCGATGATCGAGCCGGTCGCCCAACCCGACCTGTTTGAGCATTTCAACGGCTCTTTCACGAAGCTCTATCGAGATGCCCTGTGGAAGGTACGGAACCAGTGTGTTGTCGACGGCGTCGAGATTGTTCAACAGGTTGAAGCTTTGAAAGATGAAGCCAACATCGTCGCGACGGTAGGCGTCCCGTTTGGAATTTGTCAAAGCAGCCAGCGAGTGACCTTCAAACAGGATATCGCCCGATGTTGGCTCATCAAGCGCTCCCATGAGGTACAGCAGGCTGCTCTTCCCACTGCCGGATGGCCCGAGAATAAAGTGAAAGACGCCACGCTCAATCACGCAGGTCACACCTCGCAAAGCATGAACGTCGGTCTGGCCTTTGACATGAGTTTTTGTGACGTTCTGAATCTCGATCACAGATGTTCTTTCGCGGTCGCGGCTTCGTTTGTCAGCAATATGACTCGTTGTTTTCTAAGCTGTCGACTTCAAGCCATGCCACCACTAGCCGCGAGTTCTTCGCAGATTAAATGCAGCAGTGAGAGCGAATCGCTGGCTTCGTCCAATGTCATAGTCATGGGTGGGCTGACTCGCAGTACTTTGCCGGCCAGTGGCCCAAGGAAGTGAATACTGCCACGATCTCCCTTGCCGAGGTACGACGCTTTTACGATGGCGTTGGCAATGTCTCCAGCACCAATTCCATTGAAGTCAGCGCACTCGATTCCGAAGACCATACCTTCACCTCGAACCTTTGCGATCAGGCCGGTCTCTTTCAACCGATTCAGGCCTTCAAAGAAGACGTCCATCAGCACTTGGCCATTTGCCAGCACGTTAGTTGTCTCGAATTCGTCAAGTGTCGCCAGCACGGCAGCCGATGCCAGCGGATTGGCACTCCAGGTGTCGGATACTTCGCCGTATTGCAGACTGCTCATGATGTCGCCGCGGCCGACAACGCCACTGACGGCGACTCCGTTTCCCAGTCCCTTGCCGAGTGTCACAAAATCCGGCTCGATCTCGTTCTTTTCGAAAGCGTACATCTTCCCCGTGCGACCGAAGTTCGACTGCACTTCATCGAGAATGAACATAATGTCGTGCTGGTGACAGAAGTTCTGGATCATCTGCAGATACTCAGCCGGCGGATGATAACTTCCGCCTCCACCAAGGTACGGCTCGGTAATCAGGCAGTTAATGCGACTGCCGTATTCGTCGTAGAGAGCCTGCAACTCTGCCTCGTACTTTGACAGGTCCAGAGGCTGACCGTACTGACTGCAGTCAGCAATTTCTTCCATGGGGAAGCTGATGAACTTGACGCGGGGATCGCGATTGGAATCCTGTTCCGAACCGGTGACGGCACCTGCAAGACCTTTTTTCCCATGAAAACCGAACCGCGTCGCAATGATGATATCGCGGTCTTCATCTCGATGCAGGCAGGCCCACAAAGCTTTGATCACCGCCTCGGAACCAGACGCCGACCACATGACCGTGTCCAGACGTTTGCCGAACGGCGTTGTCTGCACGCTCTTGAGAAGTCGTTCGACGGCCAATGCTTCAACTTCGGTGACGGCGTTATAAGCGGTCAGCGGAACGAATTCATGGTATCCGTCTCCGCCAGCAAACGCTGCGGGCGTCCAATTAAGGTAGTCGAGAAACCGCTTCGTCCAGCTCCTGGGGTTGTGACCAAGATTGGCGACGAGCACTCCCGAGCTATAGTCGTAGAGCTTCCGACCGTCGGCTGTGTAGTGAAAGACGCCCGCCGATTTCGTGAAGACTGCCTGGCTGGGCGTGAAGGTTCGAAGTGCGACCGGTTCTTTGGTAGCGATAACTTCGCGAGCGGCGTTCGATCGATCTTCGCCGGCGAACTTGATTGATTCAGACATCTTCATCCTCGAGTTTCTCAAAGTCTTGCAGTGCCAATAAGTCGACGATGTGCAGTGAGGCATCGCCCTGGCCAAAAAGCTTGCGGCCGATTTCAAGTCAGCAGCTATCGGTCGATCTGACTTTGCGTGGAGAATACTTTGCAAGCGAGCAAAGTTAAATGAGACGCAGTGCGTTTGCTTCTTCGCCTCAACCCGGCAGCAGGCAAGACCGAAGCGCTGGTCCGAAGCGAGTCGCACAAATGCACGATTGTTCGTCATCCCCACGTCGTGTTTCAATACTTCTGGCAGCTCGTACTGCGTAACATCCTATGTGCGGTGGATCAGCGTTTTTTGGCGGCTCTGATCGAGATGCTGGAAACCTTCCACGCTGAGCCTTGCTTCTTACTAACCAGTGTGATGACCTGTCCCGCACTGTTCAGGATTACGGTTCGGCTGCCGCGAATCGTTCGCGGTGTTCCAACAAGCTGCGGCTGCGCGAAGGTTTTCTTGAGATCATCTTTCTCTGTCGCTGTGAGACTGCCGCTACGAATCTTTTCAATGAGTCCACGACCTCGCGTGGAAACGTGGCCCTTGAGCCCGTCATGCTTCCCCTGCATCAAACCCATCACGACCTTAAACGCAGGATAGTCGGGCGAGTCAGCTGGCGGTTCCTGAGCTTTGCTTCCGCCAGCACCATTCGAACCAGGGCTGCCCGGCCCTCCCTCAAACTCTCCACCTTCACTTCCCGGCCCGAATTCTCCGTCACCCGCTAATGCAGCCATCTCATCTGACATGGCTGCCGGATCACTGTTCGGGTCTGACAGGGTAATCTCGCCCGATTCGGATGCCGCCACTTCGGTCGTGGCCATCTCAGCTTCCATTTCTGCCGATGCTAGTGATAAATCGCCATCGGGATCACTCGCCGAGTCCTCTCCATGCCCCAACGACGTGTCTCCAAAGGCATCACCTTCTGGATAATCCATAGACTCTTCCATGGAATCGTCCATTGATGGATCGTCCATT
>CALGTK010000074.1 GCA_937904325.1 uncultured Planctomyces sp. | reverse complement strand
CGCTGCCTGGCAACCACGCTCCAACGTTCTGCCCATAGATCGTCTTTCGGCCGTCTTCTCGTGGTGGGCCTGGGATTTCCTGCAGGTACTCGCCATCGAACAGGGGCAGTAGCTCCAGCTTCCGAAAATGATTTTTGATGTAGCGAGCGGCAGCCTGCCCGCCCATACCTCGTCGTCCGCGAAGGTCGTCACTGGCGAGGTACTCAACATGAGGCCGCACGTCTTCAGGCTTAAAGCCTGGGGTAAACGAAGCCCGAGTCAACTCCGCAACATTTTTTTTACCGCTGGATATTACTGCGGTGTTTTCGACAGTTGCCTGTGCAGCAGTCTGCTCGGCTTTGACTTGTGAAACCTCATCCTGTGCAGCGGCAGGCAGGCTGAGCCCCACGGCCTGCCCGAGCAACAGAAACAGAGTGGCCAGCAATGCAAACCTGTGATTTCGAGATGAGCGGGCTGCCGGACATATTATTCGCTGCATGACGATCCCTCGTCTGAAGACGCAAACGGAAACGGACAAAGAATCCGAGATTATAGGACACAAGTCGATCCTGCCGAACACCAGACTGACGAGAAGTTTGTAGCAACGCACCTCACCAGGTGTGAACTCATGAACCCGGTTCTCTTGCCGATTGGCAGGTAATGATCCACGATGGAACATCGTTATTCTTTCGTCGGAACATTCACTGCGAGCCAAATATGAGAATGCAGATGGGACAAACTGACCACCCAATCAGGACTTTTTTACTACTGGTCGCAACGCTTGCCACCACTGAAGTCGCAGCTACAGCTGCCGATTCGTCGAACACTAAACTGGTCACGGCATTGTCCAGAACCGTCAACTTCGAAACCGACGTTCTTCCGATCCTCAACAAGCGTTGCAACGATTGTCATAGCCAGGAAGATCCCGAAGGCGGATTCCGGATTCTTTCTCGAAGGTCGCTCTTACGCGGCGGCGAAAGTGGAGAACCTGCCATTGTGCCTTCGCGCAGCGCGGACAGCTTTCTGATCAAAGTGGTATCAGGTCTCGACCCTCATTTGCAGATGCCTCCTGAAGGACCACGGTTGACCGACTCGCAGATTGCAGTATTACGAGCCTGGATCGATCAGGGGCTGAACATGCCTGCCAGTGACGCGGACGATGAATTGGCCCAATCGGATCACTGGTCATTTCAACCGATCGGTAAGCCGGAGATTCCAGACTTTGATGACGATTTCGCAGCGACGGCAATCGACGCTTTCGTACTGAGAATTTTGAAGAAACAACAACTCGTACCGTCATCACGTGCCGCCAAACGAACGCTGATTCGACGATTATTTCTGATCATGCTTGGCCTGCCGCCGACTCCAAAGCAGGTTGCGATATTTGTGGACGACGAATCTCAGGATGCATGGAGCAATCTTGTCGACGATGTTCTGAATAGTCCGCATTATGGTGAGAGATGGGCTCGACACTGGCTGGACCTGATCCGCTTCGGAGAGACGCACGGATTCGAAACCAACCGTGAGCGGCCGAACGCCTGGCATTATCGAGACTGGGTGATTGACGCTTTGAATTCGGACAAACCATACGACGAATTCATCAAACAACAGATTGCCGGTGACGCTTTGGGCGAACCGATCGGCACGGGATTCCTTGTCGCCGGACCGCACGACATTGTCAAAGGGAGAGACCCAAACCTCACACTGATGCAGCGGCAGGACGAACTTTCGGACATGATCAACGCAACGACGACCGCATTTCTGGGGATGACGATCGGTTGTGCTCGATGCCACAATCACAAATTTGATCCGATCACCCAACGAGATTTCTATGCCGTGCAGGCAGTCTTTGCGGGCGTTCAGCACGCGGATCAGAAGTTACCGATACCAGCTGAGCGACAGAAAATACTAGCTGCCACGCAGCAGCAGATTCAGATATTGCGAAAGAACCTCACAGAATTCATTCCTGCAGCGAAGTCGGGACATCGCGCGGCCGTTACAGCGAAGCACAATGTCGATACCTTCGAGGCGGTCCATGTGAAGTATGTTCGATTCACGATTCTCAAAACAAATTCTTCACAACCATGCATCGACGAACTGGAAGTGTTTTCCGGTGCAAAGAATGTCGCACTGGCCTCAACCGGCGCAGTCGCGACTTGCTCAAGTTCGCTGCCGGGCTACGAAATTCATCAGCTTAAACACGTCAACGATGGACTCTTCGGAAACAAACGAAGCTGGATTTCCAACGAGTCTGGTAGCGGTTGGGTACAGATCGAATTTCCGGTTTCGCAGACAATCCAACGGGTCGAGTGGGCACGGGATCGTGACGGCCGATACAGCGACAGGCTGGCAACTGAGTACCGTATCGAAACCGCAAAAACTCTGGGTGAATGGAGCGTCGTGGCTTCTTCGAAAGATCGCCGTCCATTCGGGAAATCGAAGAAAACGGAACCCGAGTACAGATTCGAGAATGTAACTGAAGGGCGTGCCCAGCAAGGGCGTCAGTGGCTGGCTGCTCTGAAAGTCGCCCAGAAGAAAGCGACCTCGCTTTCGGTCGTGCCAACCGTCTACGCAGGTAAGTTCAGCCAACCGGGACCAACGCACCGACTCTACCGCGGAGATCATAACGCGAAGCGAGAGGTCGTCGGGCCAAACTCGATCGAAGCCCTTGGTCCATTGGACTTGCCCGGAAATGCTATGGAACAGAACCGCCGGATCGCCTTTGCAGAGTGGATTTCTGACACGAAGAATCCACTCACGGCGAGAGTCATTGTTAACCGCCTGTGGCAATTTCATTTTGGAACCGGAATTGTCGACACACCGAGCGACTTCGGAGCCAATGGAACGTCACCGACGCATCCCGAATTGCTCGACTGGCTGGCAAGCGACCTCATGCATAACGGATGGTCGCTGAAGCACGTTCATCGCCGAATCCTGATGTCAAATACGTGGCAACAGGACAGTCATCCAAATCGTGAGTCGCTGAAAATTGACGGTGCCACGCGGTTCCTTTGGCGGTTTCCACCGCGGCGAATCGAGGCGGAGGTCATCCGCGACAGCATTCTGACAGTAACAGGAAAGATTGATCCAAAGATGGGCGGGCCAGGCTTCAGCGGCTTCGAAGTTGAAATGGAAAACGTCCGTCACTTCCATCCGAAGTCGACGTACGTGCCCGATGATTTTCGGCGGATGATCTACATGACAAAAGTTCGGCAGGAACAAGAGTCTGTATTCGGCTCGTTCGACTGCCCGGACGCCAGCCAGGTCACGCCCAAACGCAGTCGCTCAACAACTCCGCTGCAGGCGTTGAATCTGCTGAACAGTACGTTCGTGATCGAACAATGTGGCTTCTTCGCTTCGCGTCTTGACGAACAAGGTGCAGGCTCTACGGAAGACAAGGTGCGAGTAGCCTTTCAACTTTGCTTTGGGCGAATGCCGACGCAACAGGAAGTGGCCGACTCAACCGCATTCATCGAACAGGTCGGACTACCACAATTCTGCCGAGCCATGTTGAACGCCAACGAGTTTGTTTTCATTCCGTAGCACGGGCATTTTGTTCGCAGAACGCAGGCATAATCAAATCGTTGGTTCAAGGTAGCCGGAGTCGCAATGCTTCGTGTCTCGACAATCAATTCTGAACTCCTGCGAGTACAGCTACAGTGACTATCACTGATTGTTGCCTGAGACGAAGCAGTAGGCTGGACAAGTTCCGCGCAGCTTCGACAACATGACTATGCTGGTTCTGCCGGAAATTTGCCGTGCTTGTTCCAGCGTTCGAAATGGTTCGCACGCTCAATGTCAGTCGGTCGTCCCAAGCCAGCGGCAGGCATTCTCGACGACCTTCAAAACTTCGGGCTGCTTGAAGACAGGGTAAGTCTCGTGGCCAGGGCGGAAGTAGAAGACTTTGCCTTTACCAATATTCCAGACCATGCCGCTACGAAATCTTTCTCCAAGTTCCCAGGTCTCTTCGAAGATTACCTGATCAGGTTTTGGGACGTGGAACGGCTCGTTGTACATTTCGGTCTGTTTGACGTTGAACGTTGCCGGCAGGCCTTTCGCGATGGGATGCTTCGGCAGCTTTACCGAGATCGATCCTGGCTTGCCGTCCGGGCGGTAGTCGGGAAAGCAGCACCACGGCAAATGGATCAGGCCATGAAACGCGGTTCGGCCCTTCCTGTAGCCAAAGTAGGCGGGAGTCAGCACACCGCCGTGCATTGGAACGGTGTATGGCCGCGGGGGCGCCACGGTTTCGATTGTCAACTTTCTGCCGTCCGCGTGAGATTCCAGATGTTTGCGGCCGTCCTCGACGCTCCGCCAGTTCATCGCTTCAACGAACGGTTTGGCCCAGTGAGCTGAGTGCAGGGCAATCAGGTCGGCTTCGCCCGAAAGAACCTGGTCAAGTATTCGGCGAGCGTTGTCGTCGGTGACGTCTCGCTGTCGAGCATGCCCCCACCAGACAATCACATCGGCCCATTCAAGATTGTCGACCGACAGACCTTGCTCCGTGTCATCAAGAGAGACGGACCGGAACGCCAGATCGTCGGCGGCAGCCTTCAGTCGTACGACGATCTCATTGCCCAGAAAGTTTTCATACGCTTCCGACTGCCTCGGCTGTCGTTCATCCCAAACGAGAACATGGATTGGTTCTGCGGCTGAGACTGATCGAAAAGACACGAAACAGGCCAAAATCAATAGCAGTATTCTCATGGCTCGATTCCCTCATTCCTCTTGACGCTGCGCGACACAGCTTGCGAGCAACCTGTGACACCCAAACCACAAAGTGGGCGATTTTCATCCCGGAACGAGTCTAAACGGTCGCTCGTTGCTGGAGGTCTTCCAAGCCCTTTCGAGCACAGAAGTCACCGAAAGATTCACTATCCGTCCGTTCGGTTTTGAAGTATCCGAGTAGCGGCGAGACGGTCGTTCCGATTTCTTCCAACGGCACCTGGTCCTGAAAGATGAAGCCAATTCTAGTCCCCAGCGTGTTGCCGCCGAGGTAGAGCGTGTACTTACCTCGGGACTTGCCGACCAGTCCGATGTCTGGTGAGTAGGGGCGGGCACAACCGTTTGGACAACCCGTCATGTGAACGGCGATTCGCTCGTCCTGCATTCCGTGTTTATTGAGTTCAACTTCCAGGTCATCGATGACTCCTGGAAGAACTCGTTCTGATTCAGTCACGGAAAGACCGCATGTCGGCAGTGCGGGACATGCCATCGAAAATCGACGGACCAGTGAGAGTTCGTCGGCTTTCTTGATTCCGTGATTGACCATCAGTTGATCGATTGCATCGCGGTCTGCGGGATCGATGTCGCACAGGATCAATCCCTGCATTGCGGTCAGGCGGCAGGGTTGCTTGAACTTGCCAAGGATCGCTCGCAGGCCGGTTTTCAATTGCAGGTCGCCGTCGTCTTTGATGCGGCCGTTTTCAACGTTGATCCCCAGGTAGAGTTTCCCGTCGCCCTGCTCGTGCCAACCCATGTGGTCATTGACGTCGTTGATTTCTTCCGGACGAGGATCAGGCAGCGGATTTCCGTAGTACTCTTCGACCTTCGCTTTGAACTTCTCTAGGCCCCACTCACGAACCAGGTATTTGATACGAGCCTGCTTACGATCGAGCCGATTTCCGTTGTCACTCCAGGCACGAATGATGGCTTCAGCGACGGGGATGGCTTTGTCAGCCGGAACGAAGGTCATCTTCAGGCCAACGGCGGCGTAGGTCTTTTTCGCTGCGGGAGTCACTCCCTGGCCGCCGCCAACGTAAACGTTGTAGCCGATAATTTCGTCGTTCTCGACAATCGCCAGCAGGCCGAGGTCGTACGTCTGAATGTCGACGCAGTTGTCTTCAGGCAGAGCGATGCCGATTTTGAATTTTCGCGGAAGATAGCATTCGCCGTAGATCGGTTCTTCGGCCGGTGAGAACTCGGCAACTTTTTCTTTCTCGCCTTCAGAATCCTGCAACCAGATTTCCTGATAAGCTGTCGTGTGAGGGCGGAAATGATGAGCGATCTGCTGCGACAGTTCCTGCATCTGATCATGGACGGCGTTGCCTCGGATCGGAGCGGGGCAGCACATCACGTTCCGGTTGACATCGCCGCATGCTCCAAGCGTCGTCAGCGTTGTCTTTTCGTTGATTGCCTGGATCGTTGGTTTCAGATCGTCTTTCAGGACACCGTGAAGTTGCAGACCCTGGCGACTCGTAATCCGAAGCGTGCCGTTACCAAACTCGTCGCACATGTCGAGTTCAGCCAGTAAGTCGTCTGCGGTCAATTGGCCGCCGGGAATCCGGGACCGAACCATCATCATGTAACTCTTGCCTTTTTTGGCACCGTCTTCTGACTTGACTCCGCGGTCATCGCGGTTGTCCTGCTGGTACGTTCCGTGGTGTTTCAGAAAGCCGATGTTTCCGCCGCTGAAACACTCCTGCGATGGATCAAGCTCTTCGGCGATCGTCCCACGGAGTTGCCGGCTGCCGGCTTTTTCGACCTCAACCTTGCTGACTTTGGCTTCTTCAGACATCTCGTTCGTCTACTCCGTCTATTTAGTTGGCTTGTGGGCTCAATTATTCAGTCAGTGAGTACTGCTTCGATGAGAGCAGCTTCGTGTGGATCAGTATCACAACACTGAATGACACGATCTCCTCAGAAATGATCGGCGAATTGTAGTGGCACTCGACAAAGTACGAAATCCGTAGTGGCAGACGACCTTGGGGCAGTCAGTCTGTCTGAACGCGATCAACCAGGTACTGACTCAACGCGTCCTGCCAGGGGCGCATGGGTCGGTCGATCACAGATTCGAGCTTTCCGCAGTTAAGAACGCTGAATACAGGCCGAGCCGCCTTTGCTCCGAATTCTGCTGTCGTGAGCGTGCGAAGTTGGACATCGATTCTGGCCTGCCGAAAGATCTCAGCAGCCAGATCGTGCCAGGTGGTCGCCCCGGAATTTGTTGCGTGGTAGAGCCCGAATTTTTCCGTTTCGACCAGTTCAGCGGTTGCCTGAGCAAGATCACGAGTTGACGTTGGGGTGCAATGCTGATCATTGACCACTGCCAGTTCGTCCCGCTCGGTCCCCAGTCGCAACATGGTCTCGACGAAATTGCCCTTACCGGCTCCCTGAGTCACGGCGACGCCGTAGAGTCCGCAGGTTCGGATCACGAAATGCCTCGGGCAAATCGAGCGGACCATGTTTTCGCCGGCGAGTTTGCTTGCAGCGTAAACGGAATCCGGGACTGCCAGATCGGTTTCCCGTCTTGGCGATGGTGATGCTGTTTCTGCCTGATCACTGCTCGCTGCCCCGAAAACGTAGTCCGTACTGAAGTGAACCAGCGTGGCGTCGTTTTTCAGGCACCACCGCGCGAGCTGTGTCGGCCCCAGAAAGTTGACCGCCATTGCCTGAAGTCCCTCGTCTTCGGCTTTGTCAACGAGGTTGTAGGCAGCGGTGTTGATGACAACTTTCGGCCGGATTCGATCCAGACACGAGCCGATACTGTCCGAATCTGTCAGCTCCATATCAGAGTGGCAGATTGGGACTACCTCGCCGCGAAGAAATTGCGGAAGATCTGTTCCAAGTTGCCCGGAAGCACCAATCACAGCCGTGGTCATTGTCGTAGTCCGCGTCAATTGGGTGGGGATTCGTTGTGATCACGTCAACGGTGCCCGTGCGCTGCCTGTATCGATTAGTACGGACGCAGGGGTTCTGAATTCGTGAAATGGTTGAGCTGGACAGAATCTATCGATTCCGCCCGGTGGTCACCACGGGACCTTGCCAATCGGTGAAATTCCATGCTTTTGTTCGGCCACCTGTCGGTATAAAGTGGCCGAGCGGCGGATTTCGACGCGTCGTACTTTCTTGTTTTGCGGACTTTCAGCCTGTCCGCAGTTTGCGAATGAAGGACTTAGGCACGACCAGATTTCGTGCATCTGAACAGGGTTTAAACAACTATGAGCTACTCGTTTGCTTCATTCGGACTTTTAGCAGCTGAAGGGACGCTCGGAGGATTCCCGGCATGGCAGTGGTGGGCAACTGGCGGAGTGGTTGTCGCTATTTTTGCTGCATTACTTGGTGTGAGCTATGGCTCCCGTACCGGTGTGATTGCACGAGCGACGACTAAGGAAGCCGTCCGCCAACCGCTGTTTCTGCTGATGCTTGTCATCGGAATTCTGCTGATCGTCGTCAACACGTTCCTGCCGTTCTTCTCGCTGGGAGAAGACATCAAGATGCTGAAGGACTGCGGCCTGGCCACAATTCTGATCAGTGGCCTGCTACTCGCAATCTGGACGTCGAGCACAAGCATCGCCAGTGAAATCGAAGGAAAGACGGCGATGACCCTGCTTTCCAAGCCGATCACTCGCCGGCAGTTTGTTGTAGGAAAGTACATCGGAATCCTGCAGGGCGCGATGATGCTTATTGTGCCGTTGATGATCATCTTTTCAGCATTCATCTTTTATAAGGTTGGTTACGACGCACGAGAATCAGGCGGCGAAGTTCCCGGTATGTTCCAGACAGGCACGTTCATGCCGAACGCCGAACGTGCCATGGCAGTGCTGCAGGTACTGCCGGGGTTTGCTTTGATCTTCCTTGAGATCGCTGTCCTGACTGCCGTCAGCGTTGCGATTTCAACTCGCATGCCGATGGTTGTGAATATTGTCACGTCATTGGCAATCTTCGTGATCGGGCATATCACTCCGATGCTCGTCCAATCAGGCGCGATCAAAATCGAAATCGTCGACTTTATGGCGAGGCTCATTGCGACGATTCTGCCGAACCTTGACTATTTCAACATGTCCGCTGCCGTCGCGACCGGGCAGTTCATTCCACCCAGCTATCTACTAGCCGCTTTGGCTTATGCAACAGTCTACGGCGGAGCCGCAATTCTTCTTTCATTCATCCTTTTTGAAGACCGGGATCTTGCCTGAGCAGAATCTCTGCTCGTTGCCTGGTTGTTGGTTAATTAACGAATGACTCTTTCGCTGAGACATCAGCGATCGCAGACGATCTGGTAATTAACCACGTCTAAAGACAGCGAAACTGCTGCCTGACGCCGGGCTGTTAAACGATTTGGAATAGAGGCAGGAGTTGCGGAATTCAGTGCGGAAAGCGGTCGCATCGTGTCGAAGCAGTACTTGGATCTGCTGCGGCGAGTTTTTCCAATACGGCACTTGTTTCGTGGACATTCGCTGTGGGCACTTGTGTGGTGCGTGATTGGGATGGCCGCCTTTGCCGCCGTGCTGGTCTGCACCTTTCTGATCGTTGCAATGCTGAATTCTCGTGGCGTCGTCACGATCGAATCGCACAACGTTACCGAGTACGAGCAACTCTTCGACAGTGGCTCCAAAGACGCAAATACCGACGAGGCGTTCCCGGCTCCACGAGCACTAACGGGGCTTGGCCTGAAAGCCGTCGCGTGGGAACTGCGTCACCGATCCTGGGGACAGTTTCTGGCCTGGTCCTGTCAGCGATTCCCGCGTCTCCAGACAACCGGTTCCGCGTTGACCTGGCTACTTGCCGTCGGCCTGGCAATGGGTTTTCTCCACAGCACAGCCATGACTCAGATGGTCACACTGGCTTCGCGAGCGGCTGGTCACACGGCCGGGCAACTTCGCCAGTCTTTGCACCGCCATTCGATTCGGATGGGTACCAGTGATCTCGTTGACGCGTGCACCGACGAAGTTCTTGAGCTGTTTACAACAGAAGTTGAAACCGTAACTTCCGGTATTGCGAAATGGATTCGAACGATTTTTCGAAGTCCGATGCAGCTGGTCGTTCTGATGACGCTCGCGACGACGCTCAACTGGATGTTGACCATCGAGTGCATGTTGCCGCTGCTCGCCTGCTGGTATCTGATCCGTCGAGAACGCCGTTACTTTGATCGCGAGCAGACGTTGAATCGCGATCGCGCAACGACTGACCTCAAACTTCTTGGCGAAGGGATTCGCAAGAGTCGCCTGATTCGCGGTTACCAGTTGGAAACCAACGAAGACCTGCGATTCGAGAAACACCTGGACCGCTACCAGGGCCGCCTGCAGGAAATCGAACGGCGCGAACGCCGCGCCTTCTGGCTATCAGGAATGCTGGGTCTTACCTGTTTTGCTCTCGTTCTGTTCCTTCTCGGAGCAAGAATGCAGGGACTGCCGGATTCACCAGAGCATCTAACGCTTGCCGAAGGTCTGCTGCTTCTGTCTTGCTTTGCTTTTGGACTTAAGCCTATCGACTCGCTGGCCAACCTCAGGCGACTGCGTAATGAAGCGGGGCAGGCTGCCGAAAGAATCTACCGATACCTCAACACAATTCCTGAAGTCGGCCAGGCCGTCGGCGCAAAGTTCCTGCAACCGCTCGAAAAGATGATCGAGATGGAAGAGGTCGTTTACCGTCTGGGAAAACGCAACATTCTTGACAAGGTGTCGCTCAAGATTCCAGCTTCCGGCACAACTGCCGTCGTCGCCTTTGAGCCACTCGAAGCGCGTGTTCTAATTTCTCTGCTGCCGCGATTTATTGAGCCACACTCAGGCCGAGTCCTCATCGACGGTGAAGACATTAACTGGGCGACGCTGGAGTCGCTCCGAGCGGAAACGTTACTGGTCGGTGGGAGCGAACCGTGGTACACCGGAACGATTCTCGAAAACATCACTGGCGGAGATTCGCGATACTCGCTTAGCCAGGCGACTGAAGCGGCAAAAATGGTTCACGCTCACAACTTCATTCAGAAGTTTCCGCAGGGTTACGAAACGACGATCGGTGAACACGGCGACCAGCTTGGTGGAGTGCAGGGCTTTCTACTTGCTCTCGCTCGAGCGATGATGCGCGACCCAGCCTTGCTGATCATTGAGGAACCATCACTTGAGATGACTGACGACGAAAAAGATCACCTTGAAGACGCCCTTCGCCGAGCAGCAACCGGTCGTACCACCATCGTCCAGCCTTCACGCATCTCAACACTCCGCAATGTCGATCGAATCGTTCTGCTCAACCGTGGCAAGGTAGAAGTGGTCGGGACACACGATGTGCTGCTGAAAAAATCGGCTTTGTATCGCCACTGGGAATACATGCAATTTAACGAGTTCCGACACGAGATTTCACCGATTCAGTGACCAATTCCACCTCTCAGGATGCGACATCAAGGATGGACAATCCACTCTACTCGCCGCTCGTTGAAAAAGCATTCCGAGTTGCCGCTGACGCGCACCGAACTCAAACCCGAAAAGCATCGGACCTGCCTTACTTTCAGCATTCGGCCAGCGTGACGTTGATTCTTGCCCGTTGCGGCTTCGAAGACGATGAACTGTTCGCCGCAGCAGCGTTGCATGACACAATCGAAGACACAGATTGCACGGTCGAATCGCTAACCGCTGAGTTCCCTGAAGCTGTCGTCAAGCTCGTCCTTGAATGCAGCGAAGTGAAGGCAGACGCATCCGGTGTAAAAATTCCCTGGCGAGTTCGCAAAGAAGCTCACATTGTCGTTGTGGCTAAAGCATCGCCGTCAGCTCGCGCGATCGTGCTCGCCGACAAACTCCACAATCTCGGCTCGATGGTCTTTGACCTTGACCGCGGAGAAGAACTCTGGAACCACTTCAACGCGAGCCCCGGCGACCTGATCTGGTATCATCGCGAAATCGTAGCCGCGGCGGCAGCGTTGCCGAATACTACAGATCCAGAATTCTCAAGGCGTCTTGCTCGACTGGCCGCAGAAGTAACGCGTTTGGCCAACAAGCTGGCTCAGGCAATTCCTGAATAGCCCCAGCCGCAGCCTGAACTGGTGGCAAGTCGACGAGCGCAGGATTAACGTGACGGCTCTCTCCCGGTTACAAACCCCTCAGTTGAGACCTCACCATGCCTCGCCGATCCCACTCCACATTTTCCCACTTCGCCACACTGTTGCTCGTAGTGATGGTGTCCCAATACTCAGACTCGGCGCTTCGCCAATGCACCGCCGAAGATGCACCGAAAGAAGAATTTAAGCCGGCGTTCAATGGCCAGGACTTATCCGGTTGGGTGGCCGTCAACACGGCTCCATCCACCTGGACGATGCAGGATGGAATGCTGATCTGCTCAGGAAAGCCGATTGGCGAACTTCGCACCGCCCGCATGTACCAGAACTTTGTGATGGAGCTCGAATGGCGACACATGGTGCCTCGCGGCAACGCTGGAGTTTTCGTCTGGGCCGACGACATCACGGCTCGTGGAGTTCCGTTTCACCGCGGAATCGAAGTGCAGGTTCTGGAGAATGCGTACGGCAACACTCGCAGCCACACGACGCACGGTGATATTTTTCCGATTCACGGCGCGAAGATGACTCCCATCAACGGCCGAGGCGGAAGTCGAGCATTCCCTACTGAAGAGCGTTCTAACCCAAGCCCTGAATGGAATCATTATCGTATCACGTGCCTGGACGGAAACATCTCGCTCGCCGTCAACGGCAAGGTTGTGACACACGGAAAAGACTGCAGTCCTCGCAAAGGCTATATCTGCCTGGAATCCGAAGGCGGCATCGTTCACTATCGAAACGTGAAGATCAAAGAGCTGCCCAACACTGCGATCGCTGCCGAACATATCGCCATCGCCAATCGAGACTACCGCTGTCTTTACACTGGCGTCGACTTCTCAGGCTGGAAAATCCCGAAAGCGGCAGCCGACAGTTGGCATTCGAACGACT
>CALGTK010000073.1 GCA_937904325.1 uncultured Planctomyces sp. | reverse complement strand
GTCCGCACGATGGTAATGCGGGACCGTAAGGACGCTCGCGAGACATTCGTACTGAATCGTGGAGTCTGGGATCAGCCTGACAAAGAACAGCCGATTCAGCCGGGGACTCCCACATGCCTGCCTGGCCAGCCAAAGGACGCACCGCAGAATCGAGGAGCATTGGCGAACTGGGTCGTGTCAAAAGAGAACCCGCTGACGCCGCGAGTCGTTGTCAACCGTTACTGGCAGCGGTTCTTTGGGACGGGCCTTGTAACTACGACCGAAGATTTCGGTTCGCAGGGCGAGCGGCCGACGCACCCACGATTGCTTGACTGGTTGGCTGCCGAATTTTTGGAAAGTGGCTGGAACGTCAAGCACATGCTCAAGCTGATTGTCATGTCGGCAACGTATCAGCAGAGTTCGAAAGCGACACCGGCGATGTTGGAAGTAGATGCCTCGAACCAGTGGCTGGCTCGTGGCACACGCTTTCGTCTGACGTCCCAGGCGATCCGCGACCAGGCTCTGATGGTCAGTGGATTGCTGGTCAATAAGCTCGGCGGTCCACCTGTGAAACCGTATCAACCACTGGGGATCTGGTCAGACCTTTCGCTGGGGAAGATTAAGTACGTGCAGGACCACGGCGAGAGTCTTTACCGCCGAACGCTGTACACGTTCTGGCGTCGAGCGTCGTCTCCCACCATGCTGTTTGATGTGGCTTCGCGGCAGGTCTGTAAAGTCCGCACCAGCCGAACCAACACTCCTTTGCACGCGCTGGTTCTGATGAACGACAACACGTACGTCGAGGCGGCCCGCAAACTTGCCGAACGAGTCATGCTCGAAGGCGGTGCGTCTGATGAGGAACGCCTTGCTTACGGATTCCGACTGGCCACCTGTCGCCACGCTACTGACGCGGAACGGGCAGTCCTCCTGGACGTACTGACGAAAGTCCGAGCTGATTACATGTCTGACAACGAAAAAGTCAAAGCCTTACTTGCTCGCGGCGAGTCACCCGTCAATGAAAAGCTGGACAGGACCGAGGTGGCCGCTTGCGCTGCTGTCATGAACATGATCCTGAATCTTGACGAAGTCATTACGAAAGAATGATTTTATCGAAGGTTAGGTGAGCATCGCTGAGCTGCACATGGATATTTCGGGAGAACGGTCGGATGTGGCGCAGGGCAGCGGCGTTTCTGATTGACCTGATTCCCCTGGCTATGATTGCGGTCGTGCAGAATCTTCCAGAGTTTCCCGATAACGAAGTCGTCGGGTTTATCAGTCTGGTCTTGCTGGTGGCCTACTTCGCGGGAATGGACTATCTGTATGGGGGGACCGTCGGCAAGAGAATCGTGGGGCTGCGCATCGCCTTGCCGAACTCTCCCGGCGTTGGGTATCAGTTGATGTTAAGAGCCCTTGTGAAAATTGTTTGTATCTTCCCGCCAATGCAGACTGTCTATGCGCTGGTCGCGATCTGGCGGAAAGACGGACGATCGCTCGCCGACTTTGGGACAGGTTCGACGGTCGTTGACGTGTTATCCCTGTCACCGCCTGAACCTGCATCATTTGTTGAGCAGGTGGTTGCCTCGATGCTGGTTATTGTGGCTCCGATCATAGCGTTACTAATCTTCATGATGGTCTGTGCAACTCTGTTTGGACAGATGGTGGTTCAGTAGAGGCCCTGAAGATTTTCGCGGAAGGGTGGTCTGTTCCCTGGTGTCATCCCGTCGGTCAGGTAGTTTTCCAGATGCGGCGAGTCTCGGCCACGAATCGCTGTGGTGCTGATCTTCGATGGGCAAAGTTTAAGACCGTTGATATTTAAATCGTCGATCTTCGCGGTGCGATCAATAACAAAGATTGACGCCACCACTTCGAACGCTGTGGTGCGATTCCTGATCGATCCTGCGTCAGGCCCATCCCTGATTTGCCCGGTCGGATTTAACAGGACGAAATACCTGTTATCAGGTGTCCTTGCCCCATGATTCAAATGTCGCTGGGCCGGATGCGGAAGGCGGCTTTCCAGTAGCAGCCTGGTTGCGAAAATGATTCATCTGCAAACCAGTTTTGCGTTGTCGATGTCGACGTTTTGCCGTTTCGAATTGTTTGGCTTTGGCGAGGTTGAACGTCCCGGCGACTATTCCGACCAACACTATGAGTACGCCGAATCCTGGCTGAACGTTGACTGCCACGATCAGGCCAATCACGACTACCGCACAGATTCCAAAGATGGCTGCGGCGACATTGGGTTCGGTTCGGCGTCCACTTTTTTTGTGAGTGATGAGCAGTGATTCCCGTTCGCGATCCCAGTCACGGTCGATTGCTTCCAGGGCATTTTGGTATTGCAGTTGAGCCACCTGCTCGACGAGTTCCTCTGTTTGCTCCTGGATTTCTTCGATTTGTTCTGTCCACGTGGCGCTGTCATTGTGTTTAACCTCAAGCTGAATGCCACAATGCCGGCAGGTTACGAAACGCGCTTCATTCGGAACATCCAGCGGGGCACCACATTTGTGACATGCGACCGGCGTCAATGTCATGTTGGATTTCCCTGGCTGCATTTGAGCATTTGTGTGACGTCAACATATTCAGGATGAAAGGTCGATTAACGAACAAAATCAGTTCCGGATCAACTTATCAGTACTGCTCAGGAAGACTCTCTCCACCGTCGACCGTGGTCAGGGCTTTGAGGACAGTCGGATCGATGCCAGAATATAATAAACGGACGGTACCATCGGCGAGGAGTGCGTGTCCGCCTCCGTGGTGCCACGCCGAAATGACCGCAGTCGATGTTGTTGGCGTCGGTCCAGTCAGGTTGACTCCCAGGTTATCATCAAAGACCTCGCTGTCGCGCGGCTCGGTCCAGACGATGTTCAATCCGGCAGCTTCAACGACGAGGAGCGTATTGGATGTGCCATCGGTGAAATCCGTGAACGACATTGGCCCTTGATGATCTCCTATCGTTTGTTTGCCGTCAATCATTGCATAGTGAGTGTACCAGCGGTCACGAGCGTCCTTCGTAATTGCATTCGACGGGCAAGTCAGATGCTGAATGTTTTGCTCCGCGATGACGTTATTTTTATCAGAGTCCCACGCGATTGTCTGGTCGTAATTTTTGAAGAGTTCGTGATTGTCGAGGTATGGTAGAGCGTGGATTCGCCAGCTGACCGGCGGTTCGCCCGTCCTTGGCGCTGGCAGGTTTTCGTGATCGGCGTGGAAGTTGTGAAGTGCGAGTCCAACTCGCCGAAGGTTGTTACGGCAGTCATTTCGGAAACGAACGTAGCGAGGAGTCCCGAGAGAGGTCGCGTTTATATTAACTTAACAAGAAAGAGTAAGAATAAGAGGTTCAGAGAAACGAAACAGAATGATGTGACCTGGTTGATTGTTTTGAGCCGTGAATTCACATCTGAAGTGCAAAGCCGGCTTTGTTGAGAGTTTCCAGTGGCGT
>CALGTK010000072.1 GCA_937904325.1 uncultured Planctomyces sp. | reverse complement strand
CTGACTGAAAAGCGGCAAGACGATCTGCAGGATCGTCCCAGTGCAACGGACGCTTTTGCGAGATTGCTTTGAGGTATTGAGAGTAGTCACGGATGCGGGTGCGGATCAGAAAGTAGGTCAATGCCCACGCTTCGGAGTAGGCATCGATTGCTGATTCTGCATCGCCAAAGCGGCGGTTGTCTCGGACCAGGGTCTCGATGGAATCCGGCTGACGTCTGGCTTTGAGGAACTCGCGGAAGCGAAACAGTCGGGAAACATTCACTTTTCCGATGCCACTCCAGCCCCGACGGCTTTTCAGGTCGGGAGCCTCGAAGTACATCGCCATTCCTTCGGTCAGCCACACGGGGTTGTCTGCGTATCGCTGATGCATGCCTCGGTTGAAGGCGATCTGATGTGTCGCTTCATGAACGACCGTCGCCACACTGGCTGGGATTTGTTGTGCGCGTCGGTGAATTTCTGCGATGGTCGTCGCCGGTGAGTCTGCGCGGCTCGCGGTCAGATCAAAGAGGACAATCCGATTGGCCGTGACAAGGTAGTAGCCCTGACCGTTGGCCGAGGCCGGCGTCTTATCGAACTCCGCCATCTTTGCGAATTGAGTCTGGTTCGAAAGAATCAACACAGGCAGCGGGGCGGCAAGTGGAGTCAAACCGAACCGTCTATTTTTCCAGTAGCTCTGAAATGCGATCTGCATGCGTTCCAGAAGCTGGCCAGTCCACTGTGAGTAGGCTTTTGGTGTTGAAGCGGCAATCGCATAATTTCTGGTGGTGTGAACATGGAAGTCGGTGTCAATTCCTGCCGAGCGGCATTCTTCGATCAGGCGGTTTCCAAGCTGAGTTGAATTGAAGAATTCGAACGATCGTTTTGTTTGTGTCTCTGTCTCAAGTCTTGCGGACGGAATCGTCCATAATCGCCTTGCGGAATCTTCCAGCAGTACGCCGTCGGACGCTCGTACGAGCACTCGCCCTTCGACGGAAGTCTCGTTGCCAGTTTTATCCTGAAAATTGATCACCGAGACTGCTTGTGATGGCGTCTGTTCATCGGCTGAAGGCTTGGGATCAGATAGCGATTCATCGGTGTCTTGCGCATTGCAGACCTGCGGTTTGTGTAGCGGTGAAACGCTGGCGAACGCCGCGGCAATCAGTGACCGCCAGCTTCGATCAAGCAACATCCGTCGTGTCAGGCGTGGGGTGATGACTTTCGAGCGTAGCTGCATTGCGAACTTTCAACTCTGCTGTCAGCTAACGTTAATCTGGCCACTTCGACCAGCGTTTCTCAGGCTTGCCAGCTTCGACGAATCTTAAGTGCTACGTTTGGATCAATCATTGCCGCTGTGGCGATGTGAACTGATTCCGCTCCAGCCTTAAGACAACTCTGTACGTGCCTGTCGGTCGATACTCCGC
Source organism: uncultured Planctomyces sp. (assembly GCA_937904325.1). Classification (GTDB taxonomy): domain Bacteria; phylum Planctomycetota; class Planctomycetia; order Planctomycetales; family Planctomycetaceae; genus JABMPE01. The sequence continues at coordinate 20,957 of CALGTK010000072.1, read as the reverse complement.
CCACACTGATAATGTGCAGAGCATCGCTTCGTTCACGGGCCAGTTCGGAAAACAAACTCGTCTGACGTAGCGACGCATCAAACGTCGCCTCACCGCAGATACCCCGTGGCTGGCCGGCAAACAGCAGCTCCCCACTTTGGCCTCGCACTTTAGTTGCTACGCTGTTTGTCATTGCGATCGCAGTTGCAAATGGTCCTACCGCTGCCAGAAGTTCTTCGGCGTTGCTCGCCTGAGTCATGTGTCCGATCTTCAGAATCAACGGCCGCTCGCCGATCGCCTGTCGCACAGCTTCGGATACTATCGCCGCTTCGGTGGGGTTCTGATAAAGCTGCCCGTCACAGGTCTCGACGTTCGGGCACGAGAAGTTGGTTTCAATCGTGTCGGCCCCGGCGTCAATCGCCCACCGTGCGCACTGTGCGTAGTCAGTTGCCAGGTCATCTATCGACCAACCTGGCTGGACTGTGCCTACAACAGAGACTGACAACAGTTTCTCGGCGTCGAGTTTGTTGCGAGTTGCTTCTATGTCCCGCTGCCAGACTTCAGGATCGGCCGAAGGCATGCCGAAACTGACGGCCCAGCTTCCGTTCATCGCGCGAGACTCGGTGAGCCGTTCTTCGGTGCCAGTCAGTGGGCCGGTCTCAACCGGAACAAGGTTGGGTAGTTCGTAACATTCCCGGGGACCACTTCTGACAGTCTTGTACGTCAACACGTCGAACCCCAGTGACGCGTAGTAGAGAACCCAGCGTCCGTTGAGGAGAGGTCCGGCTGGAATTCCCAGCGGTGAGGGCACCTTCAGGCCACAGAAAGTCCAGTTTCCGCGTATGGCTGGCACGTCGACATCAACCGGTTCCGGGGCGTTGTCGTAATTTGAATGGTATGTTTGAGACAGGTCATAGCGGCTCAGGCGAGAATTGACTTCCATCGGATTTCCCGTGAATACCGGTGTTTCGGGGGTGTTGGTTGCCTGCAAAGTCTAACCGATCCTCAGAATCGGCAAACTTTGACGGTCCAGGATTCCGATAGAAACTGTGAACGTTTTTTTCCAGGGAAGGAACGCGCCCGTCGACCGTTCCGCTACAAGCCAGTGATTCCTGCCGTTCGTGGCACGACAGCTTATCTGCAATGCGTATTAATCTGCCCTTGATATCCGCTCAGCATCTGACTTTCGCGGGTCTTTGCGTCTTGCTACTTGCTTCCGGCTGTACCCGTTCGTGGTATCGCGAACAAGCGGATCATGAAGCTTCCGAAGTCGTCGCCGAGAAAGTAATTGCCGCAGCCGGCTCGGTCGAATCCAAGCCTTTCTCGATTACGCCCGGTCCTGATTCCAGGTTGTACGACTCGACGGACCCTGACCGTCCGCCGTTACCTCCGGACGATCCTGCATCGCATTATCTGATGCACACAGTCGATGATAAGGACGGCTATGCCGGTTGGCATGAAAATGGCGAGGTATCGAAGGTCGATCCTGGCGGCTGGCGTGACTGGCTGCCTCGCGACGCCGACGGAGTGGTCGCTCTCAATATGTCAGATGTCGTCAAAGTGGCAAGAAGCCACTCGCGTTCGTTCCAGCAGGAACGCGAAGATCTCTACCTTTCTGCGTTGGACGTAACCTTTGAGAGATTTCGTTTTGATACTCAGTTTTTTGCGGGCAGCGACACGGAGTTTAGACATCGAGGCAAAGAACAAGGGAGTACAAATACGCTTGAAACTGAAAACGGAGCGAGGCTTCAGCAGCTATCGGCCACGGGGGCCAGTCTCGTTGTTGGGCTAGCCAATTCGCTGGTCTGGCAGTTTTCGGGATCGGGTTCAGAAGTCATCGGGACCATGCTTGACTTCAGTGTCATTCAGCCGCTGCTGCGATTCGGGGGCCGCGCAAGGGTGCTGGAAGGGCTGACTCAGAGTGAGCGAACACTGCTCGCGAACGTCAGGCAGATGGAGCAGTTTCAGCAGGGCTTCTTTGTGAACGTTGTCACAGGCCGCAACTCTGGTAGCGGGCCAATTCGACGAGGTGCAGTAGGGCAGTCTGGCCTTGGACTTATTGCCGGGTCTCCGAGTGGTCGAACAGGTGCTGCCGATGCCGGAGGCTACCTTGGATTGCTGCAGGATTTGCAGCAGATTCGGATTCAGGAAACCAATGTCACGGGACTGCGAGACAGTCTTGCCGTCCTTGAAGCGACATTCGACGCTGGCCGACTCAGTAACTCGTTGCAGGTCTTTCAGGCGCGGCAGGCTCTATACAACGCGCAAAGTAGTCTGTTGTCGTCACGGGCCGCGTTCCAATCAAAGTTAGACAGTTTCAAAATTGAAATTGGGCTGCCGCCTGATATCCCTTTGCGGATTCAGGATTCGCTGTTGGACCGATTCAACCTCATCGACCCCAGCATGGTCGCTCTGCAGGACGCTTTCAGCGAGCAGGTGTTTCGAGTTTTGCCACATCGTACGCCACCAACCAAAGCGGCACTTACTGATACGCTGAAGCAGATTGAGCAACTGAAGCCTGAGATTAATCGACAGATTGCGACGCTGAAAGCAGACCTCGCGAATCTGGAATTGAGTGTCCCGTCTCGCGTCGAGCAGTTGCTTCGATTGAAGGTACGGACTGAGGCGCAACAGGCGGACGTTGATCCACGGATCTACGACGTCGAAGTTTTCCAGGCAAGAGTCCAGCAGCTTGCTATCAGGCCGGATGCACTCCAGGAAGATTTCGACAAGTCGTGGTCTGAGCTGAAGAAACTGCCTGGCCAGTTCGAGATGCTGAAAGACGATGAAGCACGAAAAGAACTGGCGACGCGGGCCACCGAAATGTCCGGCAGGCTTCTGGAGTTGTCGTTAGATCAGGCTGCAGCAAGGCTTGAAGGTATTACTCTTTCGCCGATTGATGTCCAGCCGGCTGCAGGAATCGAAATCGCCAGAGCAAACCGACTCGACTGGATGAATGCACGAGCAAACCTCGTGGATGCGTGGCGTCAGATCGAATTCAACGGAAACGCACTCGAAGCAGACCTCGACTTAGTTATCAGTGGCGAGGCTGGACGAGTCGGACCGAACGGAAGGGGCCTCGACATCGAGAATGGTGAGCTACGATTCGGACTTCAGTTTGACTCTCCGATCACACGTCTGGCGGAAAGAAATCGATACCGGGAAACGCTGATCAATTATCAGCGTGCCAGACGCGACTACATGTTGTTTGAAGATCGAGTCGCGCAGAGCATTCGCAATACGTTGCGAATTGTTGAACTGAGCCAATTAAATTTCGAAGTTCGTCGCGCCGCGGTGCAGGGCGCGATCGCGCAGGTCGACCTGGCACGCCTTCGAGTTAGCCCGCCTCCCAAACCAGGCCGCGCAGCCACATTCTCGCCCACAACAGCGAGAGACCTTGTTTCGGCGTTGTCCGACCTTCTCGACGCGCAGAATGATTTTCTGAACGTCTGGGTGAATTACGAAGTCCTTCGAATGCTGGTCGACTTTGAATTGGGCACCATGAGGCTCAATGAAGACGGACTCTGGTCTGACTCCGGCTTCAATAAGCATCTGCAGAATGAGGGAATGCTTGACGGTCAAACTCAGCCGGCTGTTGACGACGAGGGAATGCTGATGAATTCGACCACCCGACGTTGGAAGAGAACGGTCCGGCCTGCGTCGTTCAGCAAAGACACTTCTGCGGTAGATGCTGAGCCCAAGACCGATTTAGATTGAGCGACAATGCTCGCCGTGCCTCGCCGGCCGATTAATAATCGAGTGTCGCTTCTCGAATTTCTCTTCGCACAGAATTCTCAGGAACGCCTACGCAAGCGGTGAATCGCGATCCGCCAGGAATGGATTCTGCGGAGCGGCCGATGACTGACGGATCAAATCACCGGTAAGGTCATCAGCGTCGCAGGCACGATTGGTGAATAGGTTTCGCGTTGCCTGAATCGATCGATCAGACAGGCCGGCACCAAATATCTGTCGGAGTTCGTCGTCCTGCAGAGACTCCTCGTGCGGCAGATCTTCGATTCGAATTCGACTCATGACTAACTCCGCACGTGGATTTTGTGGTCGATCGACTTAATGACCTGCGTTGTTTCTGGTTGAGCCGACTAAGCGAGTCTGACCTTGATGTGTTGCGCAGCTTTTGGGAAAAAATTCAAAATTCGAGTCACACTCGGCCATCACTCAATTATTGATGACAATGACGTCTGTCACGATTCGTCGCAACTGACTATCTATTAATTGTTTACGTCTCATGTTGTGACGGGTCGCCGACTTCTGCACCGAACGCTTATAACTCATCAGACCCCAGATCAATTCCATGAAATTCCCGTCCCAGGTACAGCGAAGCGATTGCTTTCAGTTTTTTCATCGTCCGGTGATGTCGATATCGAATCTGATTTGGAGTCACCCCGACGATTTCGGCTGCCTCTGAAACGCAGATGCCTTCGAGTGAGCGGAGTCGGAAGATCTCGAAGTTCAGCTCGGATACTTCAGATTCAAGTTTCAGCACCATCGTCTGCAGGACGGCTTCCTGCCAGGCATCCTCGTACCGGGTTGATGGATCGGGCTCCCGGTCTGGCGGTTCAAACCCTTCCTGAATACTGTCACCTAGAAGTGCCAACGGCCGTCGTGCTCGTCGACGAAACATGTCGGTCGCTCGGCTGCGAACAACAGCGAACAGCCAGGACCGGAGTCCGGCCTCGCTTGTGATGTTAAAGCCGACCAACCGTTTGGAGACCTCACTCCAGACTTGCTGCACGCAATCTTCGACATCAGCTCCCCGCACGCCGCGTGCAACTGCGAATCGCCGCACGAGTACATCATAGACTCGGTAGAATTCGTCCCATGCAGCGGTCAGCAGAGCATCCGGAACCTGCTCGGTCATGAGCGCGTGCAGAAACTCTTGAGTGTTCTCGACAAGTTCTCGATGTTCAGCCTCTTCGGGATGTCGGTCGTTCACGGTGAACTTTCCAAAGCAATTGACTATGACTACCGATCTTTAATCGACGTCCGAACGATAATTCAACTTGCCCATTTGTGGCACCGTAAAAAGACTGATTAGAAACTCTCAGGTTGTGCCAGTGCAGGTAACTTCAGGAATCCATGGGGACGACTGATGAAAATGCCAGGGTTGGCAAGACGTTTTTGTCAGTGTCGATGCTTTGCTGATCGGCAGGAAACGTAGCCTGATCGATTGCCAAATCATCAACACAACGCCAGTCGCGGCACTTATTGCAGGACCGCGTGGTGAGCCAAAGGCCGACCATTTGGCCTTTGGCTGGAGCGGGTTGCCATTAAAGGCCGCACTGATTAAGCGGCACGAGTTCGCATTAACGGCGGGGCGGTTGAAATCGTCGACTGTCAGTTTGAAAATTCGGCTGTAAATACGCAGGGAGCAAACGTGACAACCAGCCAGTCGAAATCGAGGGACCACAAGAAGTGACTCGTCGCGGGTCAAACTATGGTTTCAGCAAGGCTTCAGTCGAGTCGAATGAGCCTGAGCCAGTTCACGCAGGTATTTGAACCGGCCAGTTGCGGACCAAGTTCCATCGTCAGCCTGCCGTCGGTAACGACGATCGTTGCCGTTGTCTCAGCGAAATGTCCTGCTGCGGTAGGAACGTTCTGCACGACGGCTTTGCCTTCGAAGGAAACCTGATGGCCAGTTTGCTCGTGTCCCGAATCTCCATTGCAGACCGTGACCAGCCATGTCCCGTTTGGAATCTGGCACTGCCACTTTGCAAAGTTTCGGGTGAAGAGAAACGTATCGCGAATGGTCTCGGGATAGACGGAGCGGTGGCGGTTGTTGCCGCTGATGTCCTGCGCCCAGCCAAAACCACGCTTGGCGTCAAACGATCGCCCGTTGTCGTGCTCATAGCCTTTTGTGGTCTTCGAGCCTCGTCCGCAGAAATTGAATTGCCGGGCAGGCTTGCTGGTCAAAGAACTGACGCGATCTGGCAGGCCATCCTGGTCAGCGTTCGGAGGTGTGACAGGTCGACGTTCGACTTTCCAGACGATGGCACCAGCGGGGGTAAACGGTATCGGATCGTCACTGTCCTTGATTCCGTCTTTGTCTGCGTCATTCAATATCAGCCGGCGAAACGGAACCAACGGCAACTCTCGGACCACATCCCACCAGACGTTGCAGAATTCACCGCGAGTCATCTTTGAGGTTGGCGTTTCCGGGAGCTCTTTGGCGGCGATGTTTTTTCGACTCGCTTCGACGATTGTCGTTCGCCATGCGGGAGTGGCCGGAGAGTCAGGTTTAAAGTCAACGTCGGTCGGATGCTGCGGAAGCATTCCACGTGCAGCGAGTCGGTTGATGGCGACAAACGCGGGATGAGTCGCTGGCAGATCACGAAATGGCCAGAGTTGGAGTGGCGTCGATTTCTCATTTTCTCCGCACAGGCAGTGACGAACTTCTTCGAGCAGGCTCCTGTCGAACGGTAGGTCTCGCGGCTGGATTTCTTTACGAAGAGCCACTGCAGCAGCAACGCCGGCCGCTTCGCCAATCGCGATGCACTGATCGTGAAGACGGATCGCAGCGCAGACGATGCTGCTGTAACCAACATTTTTCTGAGCGCCCAGCAGTCCGTCCATCTCTTCGGGAATCAGACTCCGAAGTGGAAACACTGATCGGTCGCTGACATGGTGTGTGTGTCGGCCTGGCTTTTCGAAGTCGACCCACGGACCGGTATGACCTTCGTCGTTCAGGTATGCGCGGCCGGTTCGATGGAAGTCGTAATGAAACTGCCAGCACAAAACGCCGTCGGGATACATCACTCGAGACATTCTTTCACGAGCTGCAGCCTTCGTAGCGCCGTCACGATTGCGGCCGTCCTGTTCACGCATCATGTACATCGCTTTCAACCGCAGCCCTTCGCGAATGTACGGTTTCGGAGGCAGACGGTCTGTAGTTTCGAACTCATTACTAAGATGGAAGCGACGGAAGCTGTTTGCTTTCTGGCCGGCTCGTTCATGAACGTAATTCTGCAGGTGGTAGAGCACGCTCAACGAGTGTCGTTTCGCATCGTCGTAAACAATCTGTCGTTGTTTGCGAGTCATCAGCACGATGTTCTTTTTAGAAGCTCCCGGTTCGGTGGCTTCCAGTGCGTCGACAACCGATTTCGGTAGCCGTTCCAGCGGGTAATCCTGACCGAGCATGTAGTTCAGCAGGATGCTTGTCTTGTGGTCGTTGCTCGTTACTCCGTCGACGATTCTGCGGACCGTGTAAACAGACAACTGGCGGGGTGACGCCTTCTCATCGTCAGGCCAGTGTGGGATGCTGCCGAGCCTGACCGGGCGATCCCAGGGAAGTCCCTGCATGGCGGCCAGGCTGAGTCGTGACGTCCGGACGAAGTTTCTATCGTCATAATGAATTGGTTTGTCGATAGATGTTTCGGTGTCGGACTGCTCGACGATCATCGCCCAGGTGATTGGATTCATTTCATTGGGCGGGTTGGCGTCGGGATCGTCAGACGCGCTCGGTTCGTTATATCGAGACTTCGGATCTGGACCACATTCGAACGCCGCACCTGAGACTTGAATTGCCTCGCCCCAGTCGGAAGCATCGATTGTCAGTTTTGCTCGGACATGCAAGTCTTCCTGACGACTTCCAATCGGCGCGAACCATAAACCCATCAGTTTTGGGAACTCGCGGCTGATGTTTGCACCGACAACGTCAGCACGAATGGGATAGTGGTTTGTAATGAATCGAACCTGCGCGGAGTCGAGATAGGGCTGCAGCATGTCGCGAAATATTGCCTCAGCCTCGGCCGGTCGAAAAGTCGACGGACCGTGGTATGGGCGGCCCGGCATCGGCGAGCCGTACTTCTTCTCGTTAAACGATTCGATGCGATCCATCAGTTCTTTGAACAGTCCGCTGCGGTGGAACGATCGCTTCATCGGATGCCAATCGACTCCCCAGCCGACCTTGCCGACTCCCTTGTTCTCATCGACGCAAGCAAGAGCCTGCTCTGTAAACTGGCCACCCAGCCATTCTCCGTCGTGGACGATTGTTATCGACGGCACTCCCAACCGAGCCGCACGCAAAGCCGCTGCCCATCCAGATTCTGTCCCACCGACGATGAGCAGGTCAGTCTCGACTTCTTTGGCAACCGAAAACGCAGGTGTTGGAGCCGTCACGCCAAGGATCAACGCGGCTAACGCAGCAAGTTTGAGTTTCATGATGGATGATTCGCCGTTTTGAAAACTGGATAGTTTCGTCGTGTTCTGCGCGGCTTGCGGATTTATCAGCATTCTGAATAAGAACTCGCGAAGGTTTCGCATGTCTGTGACCTGACGTAGGGTACGATAATAGGAACGCTGGCATGCTATTTTCAGTGTTGTCTTCGACATGTGTGGTCGGCGCTTAGTTTGCCATACGCCTGGGATGTTCATTGTCGTATCAGTGGTCCGTCGTTCACGGGACTTCTATTAGCCAGTAGGTAGTAGCTGTGTCGAGCCTCCCAGAATCAATTGCCTTTGCTTCTATCCGGGAAATCGGCAAACACCTTCGCGCGAGTAAATTTTCCAGTGTCGAATTGACTGAGTTCTTTCTCGATCGGCTCACGACATTTGGCCCAAAGTTGAACGCCGTTGTGACCGTGACCGAAGAGTTGGCGATTCGGCAGGCGGAGCAAGCAGATCGAGAATTGAAATCGGGAACTGGTCGTGGACCGTTGCACGGAATCCCGTACGGCGTCAAAGACCTCTTGGCGGCAAAGGATGTTCCGACATCGTGGGGAGCTGCGCCGTTTCGTGATCGCGTTATCGATGCTGATTCAACAGTCGTCGCGAGGTTGGCAGAGGCTGGGGCGGTGCTGATCGGAAAGTTGGCGATGGTCGAGTTAGCCGGCGGGCTTGGCTACCGGCAGGCCAATGCTTCTTTCACTGGGCCTGGGCTCAATCCCTGGGACACTTCGAGGTGGGCAGGTGGATCGTCATCGGGCCCGGGATCAGCGGTGGGTGGTGGCTTCGTGCCATTTGCGATTGGCTCGGAAACCTGGGGGTCGATCATGACGCCCGCGGCGTTCTGCGGAATCAGCGGTTTGCGACCAACGTACGGGCGAGTCAGCAGGCACGGTGCGATGGCTCTTGCGTGGACCGTCGACAAGCTCGGTCCCATGTGTAGAACGGCGGACGATTGCGGCCTGGTCCTTCGTGCAATCGCCGGAGTCGACGACGAAGACGAATCGAGCGCCAATCTTCCTTACAGTTATCCGGAGAAGAATCACGACGTCCAGTCGGCAACTGCTGAACTATTTAAGATCGCAACGCTGAAGGACGCCGCCAAAAGCGTCCAGCCGGAAGTTCGCTCGAACTACGAAGCCTCACTGAGTGTGCTGGGAGACTTCTGCGAGATCGAGGAAGTTGAATTGCCGGACCTTCCGTGGACCGCTGTTGCCTCGACGTTGATCAGTTGCGAATCGGCCGCTGCTTTTGAAGGGTTGATCACGACGGGCGATATCTGGGAGATGACGGCGGAAGAAGATCACTGGGGCATTCATTCATCGTTGGTCATTCCGGCGAAAGACTATATCAACGCAATGCGTATCCGTCCGAAGATGCAGCGAGCCATCGACGAATTTATCAAGCCATTCCACGCGGTGGTGACGCCGACGCTCGCCACGACTGCATACCCGAACGACCGACCGTGGAGTGAGCATCGTCGGGGGTTTCATTCGCCTCAGATCATTGACCTCGGTGGAGCCGGTGCTGCAACCGGAATTCCGGCCTTGTCGATTCCTAACGGCCTCGGTGAGAGCGGGCTTCCGACGGGGCTGCAGCTGGTCGGGCACGCGTTCAATGAAAACAAGTTGATCGAAATCGCCAATCGATATCAGGCGGTAACGGACTTCCACAAAGCGACTCCGCCAACGCTCGATTAAATCAGAAGTCTGTTGTTAGACTACCTGCTGAACTGTCGCTGATTCGGGGCTGCAGGCAATTCCAGCAGAGTTCAAAATCGACAGTGACCCGCTCATGACAGCCCTGGCATTCCCAGGTTCTCAAGTCAGCGGATGTGGTACGCAATCCTGCGATTGCCTCGCCAGAATCTTTTTCGTTTTCGGCCTGCATGTCCTGTTGCCATGTCTCTCGGCGTTTTTCTTCCATCTTGCGGATCAGTCTGGTTGCCTCTGCGGCGTTCCCACCAGCCACCCAGACTCGCGGTGCCGATGGCAGTCCAGCAGGCACCTCTCCGACTGCGCCCATAATTTGTCCGCCGACGACTCGTGCTTCGATAGCGGCTTCTGCAAGCATTGACTGGACCAGCGTCGCGTCGATTTCGTCGCGTGCAGCGTAAACTTCGGTGGGATTATGATTGTTCATCGTTTTGTCTCCCGTGCCAGTGCTGCGGACCGTTGACACTCTTTAACAGATAGTTTGCAGGCCGGATCTCGCTGCGGCAATGCCAGTCAGTTGAGAATCTGAAACGACGATTTCTTCTACGCAGTTTTCAGTATTCGATTCACGGCGTTTAACTACCGTAGATTGGTCGTCAAAATACTGTCGGCATTGCGAATCATTGAGGCTATGGCATACTTTCACTTGTCGGCGTTCGGAAGAAATTCGAGCATCCTGAATCTATGGAGTTATGAAATGTCACCAAAGATGTCACGGCTAATGTGGGGGACGCTGCTGGGAAGTTGCCTGATTGCGGCGTTTGCTTTGTCGTCCAGTCGCGCTCAAAACCAGGTTGCTCAATCCCCCGACAAACTGATCCCGAAGGACGCTCTGCTGTTTATCCGTTGGGATGGAACGAAGACTCACGCTCAAGGGTTCTCAGAAACGGCAGCTTATCAGGCGTTGTACGAGTCCGGGCTGATGCCCATGCTCGAAAAAACCTTCAATGGAATCGCCAGTCAGGCCGGCCCTGCTGGCAGCCTTCTGGATGGGCCGGCCGGGCAGGTTCTAAGACATATCAAAGATAATGGTGTTCGGCTTGCTGTTGCGTTGGCTGCTCCGGGACCGAACGGCCCACCGATGCCACTTCCTTATTCAGTCGCTGTGTTTCCAGCGGCGGGACAATTTTCGGAAGCGCTTGGCCAGGTTCTGCAACAAACAGGTGGTATTCAGGTCGAGAGTCAGGAAATCGATGGCCGTCAGATAAGTATGTTCATTATTCCTGAATCGCCAGGCATCGAACTGGGCTGGTGGGTGGAAGGCGAGCACCTGATGGTCGCAGCCGGGATGAACTCATTACCGGTTGCCGTTGCGGTCGCCAGCGGTGACGCACCAGATATTACTGAGAATCCACTGTGGAAAGAATTCGGACCGGAGTCTGTCGATTTCGAAATGACCGGACTGTCGTGGTTAGATGTTGGAAAACTTCGAGACACATTCGGGCAGATGCCGATTCCACTTCCGATGCCCGGACCGGACGGCCAGCCTTTGACCGTAAATACCATTGCGCAAGTCGTCGGCCTCGACAACGTGGGAGCTGCGATTTCGCAAAGTGGCTACAAAGGAAAGGCTTTATGGAGTGAAACCGTTCTGCAGGTCGAAGGCGAAAAAAGAGGCCTGCTGGCTCTGGCGGATCACGAAACGTTTACCCTCGATCAGCTTCCGCCTTTGCCGGTTGACACGACAACGTTCGCGGCTGGTAGCTTCAGCCTTTCAAAATTCTACAAAGATTCGCTGACAATCGTACGTGATGCCGCGAAGCTTGGTCCGCCCGAGATTGCTCAGCAGATCGAGCAAGGTGTTGAAACTGCACCTCAAATTATCGGCTTCGATCCAAAGACAGATCTGTTTGACACGCTGGGAAAGATCACAACGTTCTACCTCGATAGCAGCCAGGACTTCTTTGGAGTCGGAGGTGTCGCGGTTATCACTGAGGTTAAAGACTCGGAAAAACTGCAGCGAACTCTGGATCACATTCTGATAATCGCGGAAGCTGCGGCAGGCGGTGAATTCTCAGTCATACGAAGTGAGAAGTACGGTCGCACGATTATCTCTTTCGAGGTTGAAGGCGTTGAATTCGGCGGGTTGGTCGTCGACAAGAACTGGGTGATCGTTGGCCTAATGCCGCAAACAGCCGAGGCTGCTTTACTTCGACTCGACGGCAAACTGGATCGTTTTACACCGTCCCGAGAACTTCAGGTTGCTCTGGATGTGATGCCGAAAGAGTTCACATCGATAACGATCAGCAACCCGAGGCGAATCTACCGAGCACTTATGGGCTACGCTCCGCTGCTGTTTTCCGGAGCGCAGGCTGGCCTGCGGAACTCGGGAATGTTTCCGCGAGATCTGAAGCTGCCGGTCGCTCTTGCTGATGTGCCGCCTTCGGAACTTGTCGTTCGCCCGCTGTTTCCGAATGTGATGGTCGGAGAATCGACCAGAAATGGATTTCGTTGGGTTTCTCGCAGTTCCCTGCCTTCGCTTCCATTCGGAGGAGATGTCGGTGGTATTGGTAGTGTCGGAACGATCGGCGTCATGACAGCCCTGCTGCTTCCCGCAGTTCAGCAATCGCGTACGGCTGCTCGAAGGGTGCAGTCGAAAAATAACCTGAAGCAGTTACTACTGGCCATGCACAATTATCACGATACGCACAATATGCTTCCGACAGGGACCGTTAAGGACTCTTCTGAAGAAATTGACGACCGGCTGAGCTGGATCGTGTCCCTTCTTCCGTTCATCGAACAGGCTGCGCTTTACAAGCAGATCGATCAAAAGGATGGGTGGAAGAGTGATGCCAATTCGGACTGGACGGGATTCAACATTGAGATGCTGACGAACCCTGCTGAGCCCAACGGTCGAGAAGGAACGACACACTACGTCGGCATGGCTGGAATCGGAAAGGATGCAGCCGATCTGAAAGTTAATGATCCAAAAGCCGGTATCTTCGGTTACAACCGTCAGACACGTTTCCGTGATATCACAGACGGAACGTCCAATACCATTGCGGTTACCGAAGCTTCAGATCACTTCGGGCCGTGGGCGCAGGGTGGGCGGTCGACGATCCGAGGTCTCACTGAAGAGCCTTACATCAACGGCCCGGACGGAATTGGGAGTCCATTTCCTGGCGGAATGAACGCTGGTCTTGCAGATGGATCAGTCCGATTCATCTCAGAGAATATCGATCCCGAAGTCTTCAAAGCATTGATAACAATTAGCGGTGGAGAACGAATCGGAGCATTCTGATCGTAGAAATCTCGACGGATAGGAGTAGCAAAGCCCGCGGTCGCTTTAGAGGCCGCGGGCATGTTTCATACACGATTCTTCAATTGGCTACCGTCTAACCGCCAAACGGGCATTCCCGGCGAGGAAACGCCTCAGCAAGTGCCTCGTTCATCGCAAAGAGCACCGGTGTTCCGCCTGTGTGCACAAACACAACGTCTTCTTCGCTCGAATAATCGCCACGGCGGATGTGATCGATCAGCCCAGCCATAGCTTTGCCGGAATAAATCGGATCCAGAAAGATCGACTCCGTCCGCGCGACAAGCTGCATGGCTTCCAGGCAGTCCGGCCCCGGAGTTCCGTATCCTGGCGCGATGTAGTCTTCCGAAACGTCGAGGTCTTCAGACGCAAGGCGGTGAGGAATACTTAACCGCTTGGCAACATCGCTTGCGACTTCGGCCATATCTGTCGCGGTGTTCCAGGGCCAGGTTAATGGTGCGATATTTTTGACGGGACAACTCATTCCAAGCGCCGCGGCTCCCAAAGCCAGACCGGAACCTGTCGAGCCGCATGAACTTACATAGACTGCCGCTGGATCGATCTGCTCGTGCTGGCATTGTTCGGCAATTTCAACCGCACATTCGACGTAACTGATTGCGGCGATCTGGACGACCGGATTCCGATTCCAGAAAAATGGACGATGCCCTTTCTGGCGAAGTTGCTCGGCACGATCAGCAATGATGACATCCAGCTCCGGACCGACCGGAGCATCAACGAACTCGATCGACGCTCCCATCAGCTGGTCGAGTAGCAGATTGCCCTGCGTCTCAACGGGCCCGTCCAGGTGGGCACGACTCAGCACAAGGTGAATCGGAATTCCCGCTTTCACACACGCTGCGACGGTTTGTCGGCAATTGTTGCTTTGAACGCCTGCTCCCCAGACGAAGTAGTCAGCACCTTCGTCCAGAGCCGCTCCGAGTAGAAACTCGTTGTGCCGCGTCTTGTTTCCGCCAAAGGCCAGCCCTGTACAGTCGTCGCGTTTGATCCAGATCGTCGGTCCGCCGAGCTCTTTCGAAAGATTCTGCAACGGCTCGAGCGGTGTTGGCAGATGAGCGAGGGCGAAGCGGGGAACTTGATCAATCGTCTCTCGCAGTTTCATTGTCGAGAGCGAGTTACTCATTGGCCTTCTCGAAGATCACGATGTGTTGTCGAGGCAGGACGTCGATTGTCTCTACGAATTTCAAGCCGAGTCCTTCCTGACTGGCTTCTCGTTTCACCTGGGCCTCGGACATCTTATGTACAAGCTTGATCGGTACCGTGCGGTCTTCTTTGCGATACTCAACCCACGCAATTCTACCGCCGGGTTTCAGTGACTTCGACATCTCCTGCTTCATTTCGTAGGGGAATTCAAACTCGTGGTAGACATCGACCAGAATGATCAGATCAACGGTGCCGGTTTTCAGATTTGGAGATTTGATCTTTCCCTTAACGGGAACCACGTTTGTGACTCCACGTTTCTTACAGTTGTCGGCCAGGCGGTCGAGCATTTCCTGCTGGATGTCGACGGCCATTACTTTTCCGTCAGGTAGAATCTGCTCGGCCATCAGTATCGAAATGACGCCGCTGCCAGCGCCGATGTCGGCAACGATCATGCCTGGCTTCAGCTTCAGCGAACGCACGAGCAATGTAAGCCGCTCTTCCTCTTCACGCTCCGTGCGTTCCAGCCAGCGAGCTCCGGCAAAGCCCATCACGTGAGCGATTTCCCGCCCCATGTAAAACTTGCCGATTCCGTTTGGGTCATGATTAGCTCGCCGCGAGTAACGGTCATCGGTGTCCGACTTTTCCGCAGTTGCAGTCTTCTGTGCGAACGAATCTGAAGCAAGCATCAAAACAACGGCGAGCCCCGCCGCTACGATTCTGAAGAAAGGCATAGTTCGCTCCGATTTCAAATTACGGTGAAGGTGGGAGGTCGTCAGGCAGTGCTTGACCTGCAGATTGAGCATCGGCTGATCAAAATCCGCGAGCTTCGCGGATATCGGCGAACGTCCGTATGTCGTAGTCGATGTTGACGTAATCAAGAACCGACCGCAAAGCTCGGACGGCAACTCCGACGCCATCGGGACCGCTGAATCCGCCGAACTGTCCGCCGCCTTTAAGGTGAGGCTCGACTTCCAGGAAGAAACCAGGCACACCGAGTTTCTGCATTTTGCGAGTCAGCTTTGGAAGATGTTCACGCAGTTCGAGCAGCACCTGCTCGTGCCCGGCGTCGCCGACATTGGCCGGAACAAAATTCTTGAGACGTTCTTCATCCACGGCGCCCGTCCAATTGAGCGAACGGTCAATGGCATAATCTTTGATATGCAACCAGCCAAGGTACGGTGCCATATCACGGAATTCAGAAAGGCACTGCAATCTGTCTTTGTTCTGAGCGGCAATGTTTCCACCATCGTAGATCAGCACCATGTTTGGGTGCTTGAGTTTTTTTGCGATCTTCGCCAGTAGCGGGCCTGTTTCACCGATCAGATTCGGCTCAATTTCCAACCCGTAGATTACGCCGGCAGCCTGGCAGGCATCTGCAATCTGCCCAATCTGGTCGACAGCCTGCGGAACATGGTCCTCAGGGTTTGAGCCAACCGGATGGTAGAACGAGAAACCTCGGACGAGCTTCGTGTCCAGGGCCAGGGCCGCTTCAATCGTCGACTTCACTTCAGTCTTCAAGTACCTGGCGATTGGAATGAATTTGTTGTGCGAGCCATCGTCGACATTCTGCAGTTTCACTTTTCCAAGACGCGAGCCAATGCTCGTGACACGCATGCCGAATTCGTCATGCAGCTTGTTCAACTGCTTGTATTCCGATTTTTTCAGGTCGACGACGTGCTTTACTACGCCGGATGAATCGACGTCGAGGAACCTCGGGCTGTAGTATCGCAAACCAACGGCCGCCAGTGCAGAAAACTGCTCAAGTGCTGTTTTGTGGTTTGCTGCCTCGTCTGCAAAGGCACTCATCAGAATTTGTGGGTTCGACATGGATGCTGTTTCCGAAGTTGAAGTTCAACGAGTTGAATTGAACGGTTGAGTGAATTGCGGAGTCTCTCAAACCCTCGAAACGAACTCAAGCGCTGCCCCGGTTAGCCGATCCGAACGAAACTCTGCGGGCAGCTCGAAACAAGCCACCACTGGAATTACCAACGGAACAATGTCTCGAAGAATTCTTGCACTGAATGCCTGGCATGGGGGAAGCCATCAGGCCTTTCTTGAAGGATGGGCTTGTCACAGCCGGCACGATTTTACCATCCTGCCGTTGCCCGCTTATAAGTGGAAGTGGCGAATGCGGCATTCTGCGGTGACATTTGCTCAGCAGCTTCATGAGAAGATTAGCGATGACCAGTCAGAATGCTCGACGTGGGACGTTTTATTCTGTACCGACATGTTAGGGCTTGCCGAATTTCGCGGCTTGTGTCCAGACTCTATTCGTCGACTACCATCGATTGTCTACTTTCATGAAAACCAATTGACCTATCCGACTCAGAAAGACGATGAACGGGATTTTCATTTTTCCTATTCAAACATGACTTCGGCGTTGGCTGCCGATAGCGTCTGGTTCAACTCAACCTATCATCGCGATGAGTTTCTGAATGCATCGCGAACATTGCTTCGCCGCATGCCGGATTTCAGGCATGAAGAATCTGTCGACCAGATCCTGGCGAGATCAGAAATTCAGCATCCGGGAATTGAAGGTCCGACCGGAAATCAAAGTGCTGGCCGAAAAGGGCGACGTGCGGGCGGTCCCCTTCGCATCGCCTGGGCATCTCGATGGGAACACGACAAGAACCCGGATCTCTTCTTCACTGCTCTGGAAGAGCTTGCGAAACTTCGTATCCCTTTCGAGATCAATGTACTTGGCGAATCGTTCCGCAACTCTCCGTCGTGCTTTGAAGTAGCGGAAAGAAAATTGTCAAAATTCATTCGCCACTGGGGCTTCGCGGAGTCTCGTGCTGAGTATTTTCGCATTCTGTCTGAATCCGACGTGATCGTCTCCACCGCTCGCCATGAGTTTTTTGGCATCTCCGTGCTTGAAGCTGCCGTTGTCGGGTGTCGTCCGTTAGTACCGCGAGCGTTGGCTTACCCGGAAACGCTTGGCTCAAACGACGGCTTTTTTCACGACGGAACAGCGGTGGGAATTGCGAGAGTTCTGATGGGGCTCTCAGATGGCCTGAATTCACCTGGAGAGACCGCATCGTCTTCCGGCGTAAATCGGCCTGCAGACATTGATCGATTCCTCTGGTCGACTCGCAGCTCAGAACTTGACCTGGCGGTCGACAAACTCTTCGAACGCGACTGAATCGGCTCGACTTGGCAGGATTCTCCAGATAGTCGAAACGCTCTGGGGAATTTATGTTCAGGTTTGACAGGTGTTCCGACTCGCGAGCTGAAAACATCTCGCGGCGAATCTTCGATTTCCGGGTTTCACTTGCAAAGATTGACCAAAAGATCGGTACGATGCCCTCTCTAATTTTGCTTCGGTTGCCGAACCGTCTCCCCCTCTGGGCCATTGCCACTTTGCTCAGGTTTGGCACGATTGAGATATTCTATATTCACGAGCGGTGGCTGATTTGCGCGACGTAATGTCCAGCCGTCGCAAAAACCGCGACACTTCTGTTTAGAGCAGGTCCAGGTATCATGCGAATTACGCCGTGGCTGAAATCATTTTCCAGGCGAGTTTCCCGTCGGCGACAGACTATCGAGCACCTCGAAGACCGGACGCTGCTGTCTGTCAACGCGTTTGTCTCCAACGACGTCCTCAACATTACAATGGATGCTAACGAGGACGTTCGGATCAGTGCGCTGGGGCAGAACGTCCGCGTTGAATTTAACTCGACCGGACAGTTTGAAGACTTCATGGGGCTAGGTTCACTGTCGACCAGTTCGCTCGTCGGGATTATGGTCAGCGCTGGTGGCGGCAATAACTCTGTCGATGCGTCGCTCGTCAATCAGTCGTTCTACACCGCCATCACGTCGATCGTGTTGGACGGTGGTGACGGAACAGACTTCATCCGTGCGAGTAACGATATCGCAACGTCAGTCCTTGGTGGCGACGGTGCCGACACGATCGTCGGGGGGAACAACGGCGACACTCTCGACGGCGGGAATGGCAAGGATTCGATCGATGGCCAGAGTGGTGCCGACCTGATCATCGGCGACGACGGCTCCGATACACTGATGGGCGGCGCCGGGAATGATACGATCAACGCTGGCAGTAGTGCCGACCTGATCTTCGGTGGTCCGGACGACGACTCGATTCTCGGTGGCAGCAGCTCTGACACCATCTCTGGTGAAAGCGGAAACGATTTCATTGATGCCGGATCGAGCGCGGACACGGTCACTGGTGGTCTTGGTGACGACACATTGAACGGTGGCAGCGGCAATGACAGCATTGATGCCGGAGACGGACTGGACTCGGTCGACGGCGGAACTGGCAACGACAACATTGACGGCAGCACCGGCAACGACATTGTAAATGGCGGGGATGGCGATGACACCTTGACCGGTGGCGAAGGTGACGACAACGTCAATGGTCAGGCTGGCAACGATGTCGTACGTGGCGGAAACGGAGTTGACTCCGTTTTCGGTGGTGCTAACGACGATCTCGTTTCTGGTGACGGTGACAACGACATACTGCGCGGCAATGATGGGAACGACACCATCCTTACCGGTACGGGGTTGGACTCTGTACTTGGAGGAGAGGGAAACGACTTGATCGACGCGCGGGCCACCACTTTCTCGATCAGCGACGCGACCGTTTTCGAAAGTAACGTCGGAACAGTGCAGGCGGTATTTACAATCTCCGTTTCTGGCCCGGTGCTCGATCCCGTCTCGGTCAGTTTTCAGACGCGAAACGGTTTAGCTGTCAGTCCAGACGACTACACAGCAACCAACGGCCTGCTGACATTCACGGCTGGCGACAGTTCTCAGACGATCGCCATTTCGGTACTTGGCGACTTCGACGACGAAATCAACGAAGAGAATTTCTTCGTCGACCTGGTCAACCCGCTCATTGGGCTGATTCAGGACGGTATGGGCGAGGCACGGATTACCGACAACGATCCGACTCCAAATGGCCAGCCAAATCCTGGCACAAATCCAATGCCGCCATTACCGAATCCACCGCCGCTCACGAACATCGAGTCTGATACTCTTTTGGGAGACGGCGGCAACGATACGATTCTCGCGAACAACAGCGACGACGAACTCCAGGGCGGAGCCGGACTGGACTCGCTGGACGGCGGAGGTGGAAGTGACTCGCTGTTCGGTGGCGATGACAGTGACACATTGTTCGGCGGAGACGGCGATGACACGCTTGATGGCCAGGGCGGTGAAGATGTACTCGACGGTGGAGCAGGAGTAGATGCTTTGGTTTGGGCCGGTGACGGTTCGGGAAATGACACACTTTCTAATACGTCCGGCTTTGACACAGTCGTCATTCAAGGCGACGTCACCGATGACATATTCAATGTTTCTGGAGCCGGTGGCAATGTTCTGATTAACGAAGGCGCATCGACTGTCACAATCGACAGCTCGATTTCGCGTATCGACCTGAACGCGGGCGACGGTGCCGACACGATTACAATTGGAACACTCAGCGGGTCGGCATTTACGAGCTTCTTTGTTCGGGGCGAAGCAGGCAACGATACGATTTCAGCGTCTGGTTCTTCGATCAGCGGATACCAGTTGCTGCTTGAGGGCGGAGCCGACAACGACTTTATCACTGGTGGTTCATCCCGCGATGTTCTCGACGGTGGCGACGGCGATGACATGATTACCGGTGAGTCGGGGGATGATATTCTGCTCGGTGGAACAGGCAACGACACGATCTCCGGGCAGAATGGCAACGACAGAATCTTCGGTGGTGCCGGTGATGACCGGATCATGGGTGGAAATCAGAATGATACTGTCGACGCTGGTGACGGTGCTGACTGTGTCTTTGGGAATGCCGGTCGCGACAGTCTTTTCGGTGGGGGTGGTGCGGACACGCTCAACGGCCAGGCCGACAACGACACACTCGATGGCGGCCTTGGAAGTGACACGCTCTTTGGCGGAGCCGGTCAGGACGTCATGATTGGTGGAACTGGCAACGACTCGCTTAAAGGTAACTCTGGTCGCGATTACATCAGTGGCGGCGACGGCTCAGATACACTTAAAGGAAGTGCCGGAGCTGACACTCTGGTTGCTGGTGAAGGCGACGATATCGTCAAGGGGGAAAGTGGTAACGACCTCATCAGTGGTGGGGACGGAGACGACAATCTCAACGGCAACGACGGTGACGATACGATTATCGGAGGCGACGGCGATGATTCGATCTTTGGTGGAAGCGGCAATGACGTCGCTCTCGGTGAAGAAGATGATGACGTTGTACAGGGAAATGCAGGCACGGATACACTGGCAGGCGGCAGCGGCTCGAATATCATATTTGGCGATGTTGGTGAAATTGACGAGGCGTTCGTTCTGGACGCGTCTGTACTTGCTCAGCTTCAGTTGCCAATCTAGGCCCGGGTAAAACGGCGCGGGATTCACGAGTCCGGAATATGACGGCGATTGTACCGGCAACACCTGCACGACCGTTTGGATCGAGATGACTCAAGGCTGTAATGCGCCGCCGATCTCACCCAACCGGTTGATCCAGCATTGTCCTGTTGCCACAATAGCGGCATACCGCCGATGCATTGTTCCCCTGATGGATCAGGCAGCCAGATTCGACGGAATCGGGTCACCGGAGACCGTCGAGATCGTTCGCCTTTACAATGTTCAATACACACAATGTCCAATACACATTGTGAGGCCCACACCCCACTCTGCCACACCCCACT
>CALGTK010000071.1 GCA_937904325.1 uncultured Planctomyces sp. | reverse complement strand
CTGGAGTGCATAACAAGGATTTGCGGTTAGATTAACTATGATCTGTTGAAACTAGACCGGTTCAACTGTTGCAATCACTGATTGGACAGGAAAGCCGGTATCGACCGTCACGTAGCGGCTTCTAAGGTTGGCTCGGACAAGAGTCAGCGAATCAGCTAGTAACTGAATAAGATCGCTGTCGATCCGATTATCTTCAGAGTGTTTTACTAAGTTTTGGAATCGTCCCAAAATCGGCCCAGCACGAGCAGACTTCGTGATTATTGATGCCAAATATTCGTGCAGTTTTTTCAGATCGGCTGATGATTGTTCTGCGAGTATTGTGCAGACGGCAGCAAAGTTTGCAATCGCCGCCAATGGTTGCGTGATCTCAGTGATCATCCAGCCATACTAGAAGATCTGCGATATGTGAATCAGCTGTGATTGTTGCGCCGCAATCGTTTCTCCAGCTACACGGTTAGCGGTGATGTTATGGGTAATCGCAAGGTGAACGATGTTACCGTCAACTCCCAAGGGCAACGGGACGGCAGGTGTTTCGGGCAATCGACGATCTCCCTCCCTTCCGGCCAACAGTTTTGAATTGCAGCGAGCCGGACTGGCTGTTCCTGACGTCGAGAAAGCCCGGGAGCGTCTGTTCAAATCGCGACTGCACATTGCACTTGCGGATTAAAGTTAAGCTGTATTTCAGATCCAGCTTTAGGAAACCGATTGATTTCTTCGCCTGTGTGTTTTGGACGACCGGCATCGTACTGGAACTTCGCGCCTGGCATACAGTTTCACCATGCCATTCTAGTGAAGAAGGCCCCCTGTCACCGAAGGATAACTTAGTGGTTGACAAAGAATTAAATTGACAAGTATGCAATGAACCGCATGAGATTTGCGTCTGATGATCGTATTCAACCCTGATCATCAATGGCGCGTATCATGGATGCACGGTTGCCGGATACATTTTCGAACCATGTTGTTTCGGATTTATCACCGCAAACTGCGCCAGGGTCGCAGGTCAATTGGCCATGCGACGGTGGTTAAAGTTATTTGGTTTGTGCTGACTGGTGGAATCCGTTGGAAGGATGTGCCGCGGGAGATTCGCAGTAATCGGAGACAAACCTGGCCGACTCCGTTTGAATCTGACAACGCTTTATGCCGCTGCCGGATGCGACAGCGAAGGTACTCGTGACATCCAGAGAATTTTCGGGATCACACCGTTCACCCGACGCCTGGAACCGCCTTGTCCTCGCCGCCATCTCCTTCAGAATCCTCAACAACACCGCATAATAAAATAAGAATGGAGTCAGTTTTTTGTCAGTCTCTTAAGGTGAGGATCCGCAAAACGCAGGCAGCTTGCGGTAACTCACAGTAAAATTAAGCCTGTCGAACGGTTTACAACCGCCGTGCTGGGTGCGTTTTCTCCTGAACACGGCATGTTTTACAACAGACGCCGCCAACGGGAAGTGTTGACGTGCTCATGGAATTGGTCACGATTTCCGGGTCAGAATGCTGTCTAACCGGCCAGCATAACCCTCGGAGCTGACGTCGGGCATTTCATTTGACACCTTGAGTTTCTGGAGCTGATCCCTATGCCATGGTCCATTGTGTTCTCGCTCGTCATTCTTTTAGCAGCATGTCAGTCTACACTCACCGCGCAAGTACAATCGACGACTCGTGGAAGTGCGACACGCGGTTCTGGCTCGACATTTCAGGGTAATGGTTCAGCAGCACAGGGATCGGGCGGCGCGAAGCGTCATCCGGCCGTTGACAACACGTTTGAAGGACGGTTCTGGCGGTACCTGACAAACTCGCCATTTCGGTATAACGAGTGGGCTCCCTTTGCTGGCCGATTAGACAGCACCTACAAAGGACAGAGTCCTCATGGAGCGTACGTCAAGGTGATCGCCAATAAGATGGCTCGCCAGAATCCGCACAAGCTGCCGTACGGTTCAATTCTGATCAAGGAAAACTACGCAGCTGACAGTAAGACGCTGCTTGCGATTACGGTGATGTATCGAACCCAGGGAGCTAACGGCCAACCTTGGGATCCGGAGAACAGGGACTGGTACTACGTGAAGTACACGCCAACTGGACAAGTCGCGTTTTCACCGCCCGAGATGGGCTCGAAGCGGCTTGCCGGGAGAGTGCAGTCGTGTATCGACTGCCACAGTGGCGCTGGTGCTAAGGACTTTGTTTTTCTGAACGATGACCTGAAGTAGCGTTCAGATCGCCAACATCCGCAGCGGCCTTTCGCATAAAATCGGCGTTGCGGTTTCGAATTCGAGCCGGCCAAACGACTACATTCGGCAATTCCTGTCGGCGTCTGGCCAATGCATTTGTTGTTTCTCCGCAACATCCGCGAATCAATGCGTGACACACCGAACCAGGCGGAATCTTTCCGCGCACAAAATGTGGTTTTGGCACATTTGCTCCGAAGCCCTCGCAACAAACCGGCCTAGGTTTGCCTTGTTCTGCGGAATCAATCTGGTGAAGCCTCACGGAGATCGCCGTCAACGACGCTCTCTTTTGCCTCACCGGACCTCGCCGTTCTGGTTGCAACGATTACCAAATCCGTGCGTCCGGAACGGCTTGTCCGCAATTTGACTCTGCATCTTTGAGGCATATAGTCGATCGTCGTGGAGTGCGAGGCGCAAGCCTTGAGACAATTGTCAGCTCCACCACGATTTTTCCGGAAATACCGGTTTGAAGATCGGTCAACTTTGCAGGCGGACGGTGGGCACTGTCGCTGCGAAATGATCTTCTAAATCACCTTGGGGGGAACATGAATCTGGGCCAGCCAACTCGAAAACTGCACCATTTGACTCTACTTCTCGGCCTTTTTGTCTTTAGCACTTCAGCAGCCAATGCTGAGCCGCCGCTTCCGCTTGACCTCGACGACAGCCGCAGTGCGATGTCGATCGGCGAAGAGATGGAACGTTCCGGCCAGTGGCTTGAAGCGGTTCGACATTACGAACATGCTCTGCAACGATGGCCCAACGACGATGACCTTAAGTACGGACGTCGCCGGGCGCGAGTCCACTTCCGAGTCGAACGTCGCTACTCGGATCACAGCTTCAAGAATTCGCTGCTTGGTTTTTCGCAGGACCATGCGTTAGACCTGTTTGACGAAACTGCGGGCCGAATTCGGAACAGCTTTGTTGATCCACTGAGTCAGCTTTCGATCGTGGCTCATGGAACCGAAAGTCTGTACATCGCACTCGCGAATCCAGGATTTGTCGAAGCCAATCTGCCACCGGCAATCACGGACTCCGAAAAGCAGGCTCGAAAGAAGCGTATCCAGGAATTTCGCCGACTTCTTCGCGACCAGTATTGGAACAAGCAGATCTACAACTCGCAGCACGCTCGTTCGGTCATCGTCGAAGTTACTCAGCATGCCAGCCGGTCTCTGAAGATTGCTCCGGCGGCAGTCGTCATGGAATACGTTTTTGGCGGCTGTAATTCCCTTGATGATTACAGTGGTTTCCTGACTGCCGATCGACTGTCTGACCTCTATAGCAACATCGATGGTGAATTCGTTGGACTTGGTGTCGAGATGAAAGAAGAAAAAGACTTGGGCATGTTGCTGGTCAACGTGCTTCCGGAAAGTCCAGCGTCGATCGGTGGACTTCGCAAAGGAGATCGCATCACCTGGATCGACGACCGCGACATTCGCTCTGCGTCGATTGATGAAGCTGCTGCACTGATGCGAGGGCAGACCGGCAGTCGCGTGAAACTGAAAATTCATCGTCAGGCGGATAACCTTGACTGGGAAGCCATTTTGATTCGTCGAGCTGTGACGGTCAAAAGTATCCCGGTCGCTAAAATTGTCGACGGTGACTACAAGATTGGTTACATCGAACTGGCAGGATTCCAGAAGACCACTGCTTCAGAGATGGAAGCTGCACTGGAAAAACTCAGTCGGAGCGGCATGAAGGCTCTTGTGCTGGACGTCCGTGGAAATCCCGGCGGATTACTGACTGCCGCCGTTGCAGTTCTCGACAAGTTCATAGGCGAAGGTGTTCTCGTCTCAACAAAGGGACGATCAGGAGATCAGAACTGGACCTACCGAGCTCATCGTCAAGGCACGTTCGACATACCACTTGCTTTGCTGACTGATGGAGATAGTGCAAGTGCCAGCGAAATCGTCGCTGGGGCTGTCCGTGACCACAGTCGCGGCACGATTGTGGGCCGCCAGACTTACGGCAAGTGGTCAGTCCAGAGCATCTTCAACGTTGGTCGTGAAACGGGTCTTCGGTTAACGACGGCCAAGTTCTACTCGCCGGACGGCCTCAACCATAGCAAGGTGGGAGTTGAGCCGGACGTACTTGTCGAAGAGCCAATCGAGCACAATGTCGCATGGCGAGGCAACAACGCTGAAGATGAGCGAGACATTGACCTTGAGCGAGCGATTGAGATTATGAAGAACAAGTTGAATAGCTTCTAAGATCGCTGTCAGAATATAACTATAGAGTTAAGTCAAAGAGCCCGACTCCGATGTTTCGAAGTCGGGCTCTTTTCGTTTTCGGCCTTGAAACAGGAAACGTCTGATCAGCTGAGCCGTTTGAGTTTCGACACTCGGCCTGTCGACACCCATTCAGCAACAAAGATGTCGCCGCCATGCCCAAAGCACGCATCATGCGGATGGACGAATCGACCGTCGTGCCACTTGCTCGCGTCGTTTCGGACGCCTTTCTCTGACTTGATGCGAGCAGCATCGTCACCGAGTTGTGCAACCACTTCGTTCTTTGTGTTCAGCAAAGTGACGCGGGCATGAAGCTCCGGAACGAGCAGCAGATCTTCGTAGCTGTCGATGTTCGCTGGAAGGCCGTAGCCGGTGAGAGTTTCAACATAGGTTCCATCGAGTTCCAGAATCTGCAGTGTGTGATGGGCGCGGTCGCAAACGACGACGCGTTCTTTGACGCCAGGGCGACGATCAATCCAGATTCCGTGCGGCGTCGCAAATTTTCCTTCACCTTTCCCGGGGCCGCCGAACATTGAAACCCAGTTGGCGTTCCTGTCGTACCGATGGATGTAGAATGATCCGTAGCCATCGGCCAGTAGAAAACCACCGTCGTCGAGAAACGCGAAGTTTGTCGGCATGAACCGGTTCCGGCCCCACTCCTTCTTAGGATTGCTCGCTTCGCCTTCCGCATACACACCGGACTCCATCGGCGCGTATTTCTGCCAGACGGTTTCGCCTTTCAGAGTCAGTTTGGCAAAACTCTTTACCTGCTGGTAAGCGCATACGTAAAGGAATTCTTCGCCGCCCTCTTCTCGCACTTCGATGCCGTGTCCACCGCCTTGGAACTGACTTCCGAAGGCGCGGATGAATTTTCCGTCCGCGTCAAACACGAAGATCGAAGGATGGTCCTTCAGATTCGCATGCCCTTCGTGGATCACATAGAGATTTCCCGCCTTATCAACCGCAACATTGTGAGTTGTTTGCCATGAGTACTCTTTCGGCAATTCCAGCCAGGCGTGCATGACCTCGTAGCGGTAGTCACCCTCTCCGACGATGACCTGAGAGTCCGTCTTGCTTGCGGTGATGACGCCTGGAGCGAACGCCGTTGTGGTTGTCACTGCCGCCGTGTTTACCAGAAACTGTCGTCGTGAGAGCGAATGGTTAGTCGTCATGCAGCGATGCCCTGTTTGAAAAGAGTCGAAGATTCACGCGATGATTTTTTTGATTACCTTTCCCGCTACATCGGTCAGACGAAACCGGCGACCGTTGTATTTGTAAGTCAGTTTCTCGTGATTCAGGCCGAGCAGATGCAGGATGGTGGCGTGCAGATCATTGAGGTGAACTTTGTCGTCAGCCGCCTTAAAGCCGATCTCGTCGGATTCGCCATAGTTAATTCCGCCTTTGATCCCGCCACCGGCCATCCATGCGCAGAAGCAATGCGGATTGTGGTCTCGACCAGGCTTCTTGCCCGTTTGCGCGATCGGCAGTCGGCCAAACTCACCGCACCAGACAACGAGTGTGTCTTTCAGCAGTCCGCGTTGATCGAGGTCTTCCAGTAGTCCGGCTACAGGCTGGTCAGTTTCGCCAGCAAACTGGCGATGATTGCCGGCGATGTCAGAATGCCCGTCCCACGAAAGCTGATTCGCCATCCCGCCAGAGTAGATTTGCACGAAGCGAACGCCACGTTCGACCATCCTTCGAGCCGTCAGACACTGCTTGGCGAACAGGTCACAACGTTCGTCGCCGACGCCGTAAAGTTCCTGCACACTCTTTGGTTCCGCGGCCGTGTCCAGCGCTTCGGGAGCGGACGACTGCATCCGATACGCGAGTTCGAAGCTTTCAATACGTGCGGCGAGTTCGTTCTCGGCAGACCGTTGCTCACGATGGAGTGTGTTGAGCTGTTTTAACAAATTGAGCTGCCGCCGCTGTGAGCCTTTGGTCATGGTGGACGGACGAATGAGGTTATCTATCGCTTGTCCTTGCGGCTTGAGATACGTCCCTTGATATGTTCCAGGCAGGAATCCGGCACTCCAGTTGGCTGCGTGCCCTTTCGGAAGCCCGCGACCCTTTGGGTCACTCATTACAACGAAACCAGGCAAATTGTCACTTTCACTGCCCAGGCCGTACGTCACCCACGATCCCACACAAGGAAATCCCATTCGTGGCATTCCGCAGTTCATTGCGAACAAGGCAGGGGAGTGGTTATTCGATTCGGTATGTCCTGACTGGATGAATGCCATCTTGTCGACATGCTTCCCCAGGCTCGGGAAAATTTCGGGAACCATTTTTCCGCATTCGCCCTGCGGAGTGAATTTGAAAGGTGACTGCATCAGGTTGCCGACGGAGTTTTTGAAGAAGCCTGTCGTGTTCTCGAATCCGGAATCGAATTTCTTGATCGACTTGCCATTCCACTTGTCGAGGGCCGGTCGGTGATTCCATGTGTCCACGTGACTTGGCCCACCATTCGCAAAGATCCAGATCACTCGCGTTGCTTTTGGAGCGAAGTGAGGATTCTGCGGAGACAGTGGATTCATCGCACGATCCGCGAGTGGTCCAGTTGCGGAATTGGCGTATGACAATAGCCCTTCGCGCTGGAGCAGTCCCGTCAAGCCGAGAAGTCCAAACCCGGATCCCGCACGACCAAGGACGCTGCGGCGACTGACTAACGGAGATTCTACAAGATCAACGGCGTCGGATTGTGATACGTGTGACATGTTTAACTCGCTTCTTTTACGATTCACTAATCGACGTAAACAAACTCGTTCATACTGAATATTGCCTGGCACAGATCAGCTAACGCGATTTTCTCGGCATCGTTTCGCCCAGCATCGCGATATTCTGATGCCTGATCGGTCCTGAATTCTTCGGCAAGTCTTCTCTCGTCTGACGAAGGATCACGACCGAACGCTGAGCGATATGCATGCCCGATCTTATCGCCTTCTCCTGCAAGCATCGCGGCAAATGACTCGGCGTAGGCACGTCCCTGCTGGCTGTTCATAAACATGAGCGCCTGGGGGGCGACAGTCGTGCTTGTTCGTTGGCCGATGCTGACAAGGTGTTCCGGCCAGTCAAACAGCATCATCATGGGAATCAACTTACTTCGCTTGATGAAGAAGTAGACGCTGCGACGTTTCATGTTCTGATCGAGCGTGCCTGGGCCAAACATCTTTCGGTCAAGCTGCCCTGAAACTGCCAGCATAGCGTCGCGAATGGCTTCTCCCTCGAGCCGCTGCGGAACTCGACGCCAGAACCAGACATTTTCACTGTCAATCTTCGCTCGGGATTCGTCGTGCTCGCCCGACTGCATGTAAACGCTGCTGGTCATCATCAGCTTGTGCATTCGCTTTAGCTTCCAGTCGCCTTCGATCAGGTTGAGAGCCAGCCAGTCAAGCAACGCCGGATGCGTCGGTCGCTCTCCAGGAAACCCGAAATCATTAGGAGTTGAGACAATGCCTCGTCCGAAGTGATGCTGCCACAATCGGTTGACGATGACTCGGGCGGCCAGTTGACCAGCGCCGGCATTGGCATCGGTGATCCAGTTCGCAAGGGATGCCCGGCGGAAGCTGGTGCGGTCCCATCCTTTTGGTGGAGCGACTAACCAATTCTTCTCTGTCTTGGCGGCAGGCATCAGGACTTGCAGAAAGCTTTGCGAGACGACTTCTTTCTTCTGATTGACGTCGCCTCGATTCAGAAAGTTTGTTTGCGGATAGAAGTGTGGATAGCCTCGGCCGTCAGCATGATGCTTCATGTGAGGGTAGCCCTCACTGGAAACCATCACTTTGCCCAGTTTCAGGTCCGGACCTTTGGCTTTGTGATCGGCGACCGTTTTGCGCAGTGCCTGCCAATCGGGCAGCGTGGTCCGAAACCAACCAAGCCCCGTTTTCCAGGCTTCTGAAGTTTCGTCGGAGTTTTTCCGCAATGAAGCCAGTGCCGTGCTGACCTTTGCGTCGAGTCCGACGTTGCCGATCTCAGCTTTCAGTTGAGTTAGATCAGAAACTGACAAACGGAATCGCCCGACAGCATGTTGATTGTTTGGATGATTAAACGTCAGCGTGATGGTCAACTTTGTTCCCGATTCGAAGCCAGTGGTCGTCGCGAAGTCAAATACCGCAGCCTGGTCCTTACCGATCCCTCCGATGTCGACAGCCCAGCCGCTGACTGGATCACCATCGATTGAGGCTGCCACCGAGAGTGAATCGGAATTCTGCTGGTGAGTTGCTCTTGCTCCGACCAGCTTAACTTCTGTCAGTGGTTTGCTTCCGTCGACCGATTGAGCGGTAACGTTGATATTGCCGAGTGCGAAGTTTCCGTTTGCGGCTCGTCCGGGCCCTTTGTTCGGGAGCGAATCATCGCGCAGTGTCTCCAGTCGAATGGCGCCCAGGTTTAGCTGGCGCGTCTCAGCTATGATGGTCAGTACTTCTTTATTTGGAGCCTTGCCAATGGCGAGATGCGAGCCGTCTTCCAGCTGTTCGAACTTTGAGCCACCGGATGATTTGATCGAAGTTGGATCGAGCGTTTCCCACGGACTCAACGATGTGCTGACAGGAGCGTTTTTCAACCAGGCACGAAATCGCTTTGGAACGTCGTTCTTCTCAAACGAGCTGATCGTGGAATTAAGTTCGGCAAGTTTTATTTCCCACGCTGCCTTACGTTCACGGTTTGCTTTCGGGTCGAGGTCGACGTCGATTTCACTTCGGATCGTTGTCGTGAAGCTCGCCGCCAGCCTGTAGTAGTCTCGCGATGGAATTGGGTCGAACTTGTGATCGTGACATCTTGCGCAGCCGATGGATAAACCAAGAAATGCGACACCCGTCGTCGTGACCATGTCGTCGAGTTCGTCGTAGCGTGCGGATTCGAATTCTTTTTCGGTGAGCTGAGTCGGGAAGACACCCGCTCCCAGAAACCCCGTCGCCTTCATAGCTTCGGGATTGTCTGGTGCGAGTTCGTCGCCGGCGAGTTGCCACTTGACGAATTCATCGTACGGAAGATTATCGTTCAGAGCCTTGATCAGAAAATCGCGATAGTGGTAAGCGAACTTGCGATCGTAGTCCTGTTCGTAGCCGTGCGATTCGGCGAAGCGTGCGACGTCCAGCCAGTGTCGAGCCCATCGCTCGCCGTAGTGTGGTGACTCAAGCAGTTCGTCAATCAGCTTTGGCCAGGCTTTCTCGTCGGGGTTATTAACGAATGCTTCGACCTGTTCCGGAGTCGGCGGGAGACCAAGCAGATCGAAATATGCTCTGTGGATTAAAACCTGGCGTGAAGCCGGGCCATTTGGATGAAGGCCACGTTCTTCCTGTTTGAGAAGCACGAAGTGGTCGATCGGCGATCGAACCCATGTGTTGTTCTTTACCCTGGCCGGCTTCACCCATTTCAACGGCTGAAACGACCAGAATTGCCGATCTTCATCCGTGACGATCATCTCGGCGGGTTCTGGATTATTGACCTTCTCGACAAGAGGTTTGTCGTAAGGAGCGCCGAGTTCGATCCACTGTTCAACCTGCTTGATGGCCGAATTGGGCAGCTTTGGCTGTTTGAACGGCATGTGCGGTTCTTCGCTGTGCCGAATCAGTGAGATCAGGTGACTGTCGCCCGCGGTCTTGTCGACGTAACCGCCCCCCAGTAGAGAGTTCCGTGAGCTGAGATCGAAGCCCGCCTTTGTCGACTTTCCCCCGTGGCAGTCGAGGCAGTGCTTTATCAGGGTTGCTCGAACGCCTCCCTTAAAAAGAAGCAGGCCCTTCTTAACTCGCTCGGCGTGATCCTTCGGGACGGCCTCTTCGTCTACAGCTTTCACAGGCTGCGTTGCGACGGAGATTGAAGCAAGAATGGTCAAAGCAAACAGGCAGCGTGCCATGCCAGGATATCCAGAGTTCGTAGTAGACGACGGGGGCGACCGTGAGCATCGCTCAGGTTACTACCGAAAAATTGCGAACCGATATCGTCGCGCAACACGAAGCGTGGGACAAGCCAGCATGGTCATCCGACGAGGAAATACTTTGCCATCTGCCGAGATCGTTTCAGCCTACTTCGCCGCGGCAACGGCTTCGGCGACGTCGATGGTGCCTTCGTAAAGCGCGCGGCCGATGATGATTCCGTCGAGTGTCGGCGTGCTTTCATTGGCTACTTTCAATCGATGAACGTCGTCGATCGTGGTGACTCCTCCGGAAGCGATGACGTTGAAACCGAGCTTCGCGAGTTCCTGCATGTCGTCGATCGTGGCTTCGTCAACACCCTGCATCATGCCGTCGTTTGCGATGTTGGTGTAGATGAGCGCGGCCAGGTCGAGATCGGAGTACTGCTTTGCCAGTTCAATTGCCGAAGTCTTTGAGACGTCCAGCCAGCCTTCGGTCGCGACCATTGACTCTCGAGCATCGATGCCAAGGACCAGCTTGCCCGGAAACAGACCGGCCATCTTCTGGAACCATGCCGGATCTTTCAGAGCCTGGGTGCCGATGATGACTCGGCCAACGCCGACATCTTCCAGCATCAGCCGGATCGACGATTCATCTCGAATGCCGCCGCCGAGTTCGCATGAGATTCCTACTGCCGAAGTGATTGCTTTCACGATGTGATGATTGACCGGCTGGCCTTCTTTGGCACCGTCCAGATCGACCAGATGCAGCCACTCGATGCCGTCGTCAGCCCAGCGCTGAGCCATTTCGACCGGATCGTTACTGAAAACCGTTTCCTGGTTGTAGTCTCCCTGTCGAAGCCGGACGCACTTGCCACCTCGAAGATCAACGGCTGGAAGAATCTGCATGTCCCGGTTTCGCTTTCGTCATTCCTGGGTGGTTAACGCTGATCTGGTTAGAAATTGGTCGGGTGGTTTATTGCCTGTGCGGATTCGTGCAACCGCCGGCAACGCCCAACAATCGATTCTGCGGGATCGTAAATAGTCTGCGGCTTCGCCACGAGTGTTACCGGTTCTTCCTGTACAATCGCTACTGACGGTCGAAAGCGTGGTCTTTTCGCAACTTATCCAGTCCAGGCGAATCGAAAGCGTGACATGTTGTCGATGGGCAACTTACGGTTAAGTGGTGCCGCGTCGGAACAGACCTGATGGCCGGCTGCTTGACTGAAATTGTTTGCTGCGATCATTCCGGAGTGTCCCATGCAGGTCACTGTTCGAGATCTGATGACGTCTCAGCCGCTCACCATTGGCGCGCTGACCTCGGTCGAAGATGCCACCCGGAAAATTCTCGAAAGAGCGGCCTGCGAGCTGTACGTTGTCGACGACAGTGGCCGTTTGCTGGGCACGATTTCGGACTACTCGATGCTCAAAGCTCGAATGACCCAGTCGGATTCTCAAGAGCCCGTCGGGAAGTTCATCAGCCGAAAAATGCTTCTGCTGACTCCGGACATGCGACTCGACGAAGTTGCCGGTTACTTCCGTGAAAGCTGTTATTCACGACTGGCAGTCGTGGATGATGGACGAATCGTCGGTCAGCTTTCCCGTTGTGACGTTCTGAGAGCAATGGTGGTTCTCGAAGAGATTGCCACCGCGTCGGCGGATGACGACCTCGAAGTCGCCGAACCTTGTGGCATGGCGACTGACCCAGAGACCGGAAGAATTCACCGTCTTGAGCCACCCGCTGATTCGGAGTTGCCAACGCCTGCTGGATTACGGACGAATCAGAAAGCCGAGATCAAAACTGCACGGTCACTCGGAGCGTTAGCATCTCGCAAACCACTCTGTCGTTTCACGTCGGAATGATGGAACCCTGACATCATCATGTTTGAGTCACCGGCCTGTTCGCTCAGGCCATCCCTGACCGCCTCTTGGTCTGAACTTTAGACTCACAGTTGGACTCGTTCAACGACGGCTTCATTGATAGTCAGCCAGCCGATGTTCA
Organism: uncultured Planctomyces sp.; assembly: GCA_937904325.1. Classification (GTDB taxonomy): domain Bacteria; phylum Planctomycetota; class Planctomycetia; order Planctomycetales; family Planctomycetaceae; genus JABMPE01. The sequence goes on along the minus strand of CALGTK010000071.1, from coordinate 10,307 downwards.
GCCTGCTATCGGAGTCTTGCGAATCTTCTTTTAATGTTGATTCGTGGATCGCCAGGTAGTTCGACTCAGAACATTTCGGACAAGCGTTAATCGTTAGCATCGAGTGATGGTTGCCGTCGACTGGCTGGTCGATCTGCTTGGCCAGCCCTCCGCACTTTTCCGCTACGAGGCTGCGTGGAACTTTTCATGTTCTCGGCATGGTCCTGGAATTTTAGAATCAAACTCCGTCGTTCACTCCTGGCAATGTTTGCAGAAAGGAGTTTCCTCGCCGACTGCGACAAGAATGGCAAAGAGCACACGGTCGACTGCACCGATCAGCCAGATGGGATAGTGAACCCAATCTGATGGTGCGGTTCCCAAAAATTTCCCAAGCACCTTCTGCTCCGACGTCAACCACCAACGACCACATCGCAAACGTGTCGGAAATTGTGGCACTGGCCATCGTCATGAAATAGGCCAGCCACGAGGCGTACAGCTCGACGCAACCAGAGAGTTCGCCATGCTTCGACTGCGAATTCGCTAGATTAGCAGTTCCTTACTGACAACAAATCCGCAAACGCCGCCGGCAACAAGTATGCTCAGGCAGTTGATGTAGATAAATGGGTTGTACCAGGCGATCGCGCCGCAGGCCTCACCGATCACAAACGCCGCGGGCACGCCGATCAGCAAGATCGTCAGGATTCCGCCTATGACACTGTGCTGGAAGGGTGATAGTAGCGTGTGCATCCATTCGGTGTCTTCCTTTTGGCAGGTACGACGGCGGCCAGATTGACAGGACCTTATGCCACTGTTTGATCAGGAAAACTACTGCGACTTTTCCATGGCAGGAAAATTCAGCAGGATTCTGCAACTGTGAGACCCATTGAAATTTCGTCGCTTAGCGGTCGAGGTGGAAGAGTCGCTTCATTGCGTCCAGCAGTCCGTGCGGCGTTCCTTCGCGAGCTTCTTTACGCAGCGCTTCCAGCGGTGGATGCAGCAGCTTATTGACGATGCGGTTGACGCTGTACTCGACAGTTTGTCGATCCTCGGCACTCAAGTGCTGAAGTTTGGATGAGAGTCTTGCCAGTTCTTCTTTGCTGATGTCGTGCCATTGCTCTCGCAGACGCTTGACGATCGGGCCTGTTGCACGGTGATAAACATCGTGCATGAAGTTGTCGGTTTCGTCGTCAATTATCTTCAACGCGACATCGATTTCTCGGACGCGAGCTTTGCGGTTTCGCTCGCACGTGGCTTCCAGGTCGTCGATATCGTACAGGAAAACATTGTCGTCAACGTCCCCGGCGTCAGTGGTGAAGTCACGCGGCGCCCCGAGATCGAGCACGAAAGTTGGCTTGCCTCCGCTGACGTTGCGAGCAGCCTTAAAGCGAGCGGCATCTACGATCGGTTCCGTTGCGCCCGTTGTGCTGACGATGACGTCCGCCTTGCCAAGCCATTCGTCGAGTGATTCGTAAGGCTGAGTCCTCGCGCCGTCGAACTGGGCGGCGAGTTTTTCCGCGCGTTCGGAACTTCGGTTAACGACGACGATGTCCTGAGCACCTTCGGTCTGCAGGTACTGGAGTGTTTCTTCGGCCATCTCTCCAGCGCCGATAATCAAGACGCACTTGTCGTCGAATCGGTCAAAGATGCTTTTTCCAAATTCACCGACCGCGACGCTGGCGATTGAAACTCGGCCTTCGACAAGTTTTGTTTCGGTGCGAACGCGTGCGGAAACTCGGATCGCTCCCTGGAACATCGCGTGAGTTAGCGGTCCGCAAGCGTCGTTCTTCTGGGCATTCTGATAAGCGTCTTTGACCTGACTGACGATCTGCGGTTCGCCCAGGACCATACTGTCGAGGCTCGACGAAACCTGGAAAAGATGCCGGACCGCATCAGGCCCTGTTTGCTCCAGAAAGTCTTCAAAGAATTCGTTGATCGGAACGTTGTGAAAATCCGCAAAGAATTCGGCCAGCTCGCGGTGAGACGGCGTGGCGTCGGGCGATTCCTGAGCGGTGTAAATCTCGACGCGATTACAGGTCGAAAGAACGACGGCCTCGACATGAGGAAAACGGTTCCGCAGTTCTCCGTAGGCGCGCTGCAGCCGTTCGGCCGGAAACGCAAGGCGTTCTCGGACGGAAAGGTTTGCCGTCTGATGGTTGCAGTAAACGACCTGAAGAAACACTGGAGATGCAGCCAGCTTGTGGCCAGCCGTTTCAGGGGAAGGATGGTTCTGTCACATATACGCCCGTGGCCTGCAGTTCATGTTTGCAGCTCCGCAAGGCGTATTGACGATTCTATCGAGGAATCCGTTCATTTTCTTCCGTGCAGCTTCGGGACAGAATCACCGGCGAAATCAAAGGTAACCGTGGTTTCGCCACCGGAACCTTGCGAACAGATTGCCACGAGGTTAGGAATGCGCAATCTACGGGGGAGTTCGGCTGTCCCGCTTGATTGGCAGCAAAACCTGCGTCCGGCTCATGTGGGATTAGCGAGAGAAAGTGTTTCGATGTCCAAAGTCTGGAGATTTCCCCCGTACGACGAAGCCATTGTTCAGCGGCTCGCCGCAGAGCTGAAGCAACCGGTTTTGATCGCACAGATTCTTGCCGCTCGAGGATTCGAAAATGGCGAGCAGGCCAGCGACTTCCTGTCCGCGCGGCTGGTTGACCTGCTCGCTCCGGAACTGCTTCCAGGTGTTCCTGAGGCAACGGATCGAATTGTCGCTGCCGTCGACGCTGGCCGGCGGATCACCATTTACGGCGATTATGACGTGGATGGCGTGACAGCAACATCGATCCTCTGGCACTGCCTGACTTTGCTGGGAGCGACCGTCGACTACTACATCCCGCACCGGCTGGATGAAGGCTACGGACTTAACGGTGACGCTCTTCGTCAGCTTCATGAAGAAGATACCACGAGGCTGGTTATCACCGTCGACTGCGGAATCACAAGTGTCGACGATGCGGCATTAGCCAAAGAGATCGGCCTTGAGTTGATTATTACCGACCACCACAACATGGCGGAATCAATTCCGAACGCCGCGGTGGTAGTGCATCCTCGACTGCCAGGCACAGACTATCCGTTTGGCGATCTTTGCGGTGCCGGCGTTGCGTTCAAACTGGCCTGGGCCATCTGCAAGAAAATGGGTGATGGCGAAAAAGCGTCGCCGCGAATGCGAAACTTTCTGATGTCGGCCGTCGGCCTGGCGGCAATTGGTACAATCGCCGACGTCGTGCCACTTGTCGGAGAAAATCGGATCATTGTCAGATATGGACTTGCGAGTCTGCTGGAACTGTCCAGTCCCGGATTGAAAGCGTTGATGAAGATTGCCGGGACTGATGGTCAGAAAGTTCTTACCTCGGAAGATATTGGCTTCGGCATCGCTCCACGTATTAATGCGGCTGGCCGGTTGGGGCAGGCTCGTCTTGCAGTCGAGTTGTTGACTACCGACGACCGGGAACGAGTCGTCGCGTTGGTCGAATACCTCGATCAGCTCAACGGGAATCGGAAAACTGTCGAGCGACGAATTCTGCGTCAGGCGAAAGAACTGGTTGCTGACCATCCAGAATGGCTCGAGCAGAAAGCTCTTGTGCTTGCCCATGCAGACTGGCATCCTGGTGTGATCGGCATCGTCGCCAGCCGAGTGGCCGAGCACTTTGAACGACCAACGATTTTGATCTCATTGCATCGTCCGGATGAACCAGGTCAAGGATCCGGAAGATCGTTCGCGGGGTTCGACCTTCATTCTGGACTGAAGCACTGTCGTGAGTACCTGACAACATTCGGAGGGCACAAGGTCGCGGCCGGCCTTAAAATTGAACGCGATCAGATCGACGCGTTCCGATCAGCCTTGTGTGATTACGTCGCGGATAACCATGAAGTAAAATCGAGCGATGTCGAACTGTCTGTTGATGCTGAAGTCAGGCTAGCCGATCTGACCCATCGAGCCGTTACAAGTCTCGAAGAAATCGGACCGTTCGGCGCTTCGAATCCGCGGCCCGTGTTTGCGGCGACCAAGGTGGACGTCTCTGGCAAGCCGAAAAAGATGGGAGAAGGAGAACGACACCTCGACCTGCGAGTTCGTCACTACGGAACAACGCTGCGAGCAGTCGCGTTCGGGCAAGGAGAGTGGGCTGACGAGATTGCTGAAGTTGATGGTCCGATTTCCATTTGCTTTGCGCCAGTGATCAACAGATTTCGGGGTCGCGAAAACGTTGAAATGCATCTTATCGACTGGCAGCCAGTATCGGCCGACACTGCACAGTCGCCGACTGAGGAATCAGAAGCAGCTACCTGATACAGAATTCTGTGACGCGTCCCGACCGCACCGGTTGACATTGAAGCTGTCGGTCTTACGTTTCCATTCCTGATCTGGTTCGGTGCCGCCTGAATTGGCCGAGCACGCACGGAAGCACACGCAGCTTTAAGGAGAACGGCGATGACTGAGTCAGCAACGAACGGTCCCTCGGCAACTCGACGCGGAATTCTTCTTGCCGGTGGTTCGGGCACTCGACTTCACCCAGCCACGCGAGTTGTCAGCAAGCAACTACTGCCGGTCTATGACAAGCCGATGGTCTACTACTCTCTGACCACGCTCATGCTGGCCGGCATTCGAGATATCCTTGTCATTAGTACGCCTTACGACCTGCCACTCTACCAACGCCTGTTGAGTGATGGTTCGCAATGGGGACTCAATCTTCAGTATGCAGAACAGGCAAATCCTGGAGGACTGGCTCAAGCGTTTCTAATTGGCGAGTCCTTCGTGGGCGACGGGCTGTCAAGCCTGGTCCTGGGCGACAATATTTTCTATGGGCAGAATCTTAGTCAGTCGCTGCAGAATGCCAGTCAGCAGACGACGGGAGCAACCGTCTTTGCGTACCACGTCAGCGATCCTGAGCGGTACGGCGTTGTCGTTCTTGACGAAAACGGCAAGCCAACAGAAATTGAAGAAAAGCCGAAAGTGCCGCGTTCGAATTTTGCAGTCACAGGGCTCTACTTCTACGACAAGGATGTTGTAGAAATTGCGAAAAGTTTGAAGCCGTCTCCGCGGGGCGAACTTGAGATTACCGACGTCAATCGAGTGTATCTGGAGAGAGGCGACCTCGACGTCGAAGTCTGGCGACGAGGAACGGCCTGGCTGGACACAGGTACTCACGACTCACTTCTTGAAGCCGCTCAGTTTGTGAGTGTCTTGGAGTCTCGCCAGGGACTTAAGATTGCCTGCCCGGAAGAAATTGCCTGGCGAATGAACTACATCACCGACGAGCAGCTTCATGAAATGGCCGAGCCAATGAAAAACAACGGGTACGGGCAGTATCTGCTTCAGTTGCTCAGCCAGTCATACGACCACACCGATCCTGGGTTTCTGCAATCGTAATCTGGTCGAGGACCGTTACGGCGCCACGTAACTGACGTTTCAGTCGGTCGTCCCGCTACACCGCCGCAGGCAGGACGCGTCGCCTTGCGGTCGCGGCACGAGCTGACTGAATTTTTGCTGTTGCCACCTGTTCGTTGTGTCGAAGCTGGTAGTTCAGGATCGACGCACAAATTACGAACGGCACGTACTGAAAACTGGTCATCAGTATGGTCATGGTGCAGAGTGCCAGCATGTGGCAAAGCAGCATGATTGCCGCCGGGTGTTGCCCGGAGCGGTAGCTTGACACAGTGAGCATCCCGAATCCGGTCCATTGAAGGGCTGCGGCCGGAAAGCCGGCAATCAGAACCATTCCGATGTGAAATACATGAACGGTGTTGCCAAAGTGCTGTCGCAATTCTTTAGTTGTACCCTCAGTGCCCATCCCGATGATTGCACATCGGGATAAGTACCGCAGCGAAAATCTGAGTGTCGAAGTCCGTTCGTAGAACGAGAACCCCGCCTTGTCGACTCGATAAGTGACGGTGTCGTAGACTCGCGAGGTCGCATTGCGGATTCTTACTGACGTCACAAACAGACCACAGCACATGGCGACCAGAATTGTTCCTACGACCAGGACGCCTCGTCGGTTTGGCTCCTTCCAAAGATAGTAAGCCAGTCCGACAGAAGCGAAGATCGCCGATTTGGCCAGAGTCGCCAGCAAGCCCAGAGAGATCAACAGTAAAAACAGCATCCGTTTTCGATAGTCCGGCACGTACAGCAGCAATGCAAAGACCGGTGACAAGCAAAGACAAAGTCCGCTGCAGCTAATACTTAAGCCGGCGGAACGAATCGCTCCACCAGACAGAGCCCAAATCGACTGGTTGCCGACTTGGCCAACAAATCCTCCTAACTGGAGACCGCCGACCATCGAGCTGATGCAAAGTGAGAACAGAAATCCGGCAATGAGTGTACGCGGTCGAATGTTCACAAAGGCTACCCAACCGAATGGCAGCAGAACGGCAAAGATGTAGAGTGCCTGCGCAAAGCTGATGATTGACCCGTCCGGATCGGCTACCTGCGAAAGGAGAATAAGTGGCAGCGAGATCAGCATTGGAATCTGCCAGCCACGAATTTTTCCGATATGGTCGATGTTCAGCAGGATCGCCGGAAGCAGCAGCAGGTCGCCAAATGTGATGCTTTGGGTTGTCGGGCGCAACGCTGGCCACGGCAGCATTAATAACGCTGCGAAAGCAAAAACCTGCTGGAGACGTCTGGTTTGCATTGGTTGCGTGACGGATCTCTGGGGCGAGAGTCTGCTCGGTTCCGAACTTGAAACTGCCCGTACGCCACTTCGCTCAACGAAGAACCGCAGAAAGCACAAGCGCAGAATCGAATAGAATTACGGCAAAAAGCGAGTGCCGTTCGACATTTGAGTTGGTTTGTGGAAATTAAAGATGCTCCAGACTTGGAGCAGAAGTGTCCGGCTGGATGGCCGTTTCAGGGTTGGGGAAAGGGAGTTTACCGGACCATTTCAGATTCCGGCAACACGGGTTTCGATACGTGAATCGCACACCGAGGCTTAATTGGCCAGAAGTCGCTCTTCTGGTTGGCCGCGGAAGGGCGTACAAGATGGTCTGCAGAATAGAGAGATGACGCGAAACTTCGAGACCGGGCAGAACAACGCGACTCTATGAGGACCATCTTTAAATCTATGTGGCCGGACTCTGAACAAACACAGGAACTGCTTAGGTCAGCCGTTGAGGGTGACGATGTCGCAGTGAATCAACTACTGAATCGCCATCGTGACGCGGTCCGGAAAATGGTTCACATGCGGATGGATCGGGCTGTCGCCGCACGTGTTGACGCCAGCGACGTTGTGCAGGACGTCATGCTGGAAGCCAATCAGCGGTTAAACGATTACATTCAGAATCCGTCCATGCCGTTCCATTTATGGTTGCGTCAACTCGCTAAAGATCGACTGATCGACATGCACCGACGCCACCGCGGTGCTCAACGGCGAAGTGTCGACCGCGAGCGTTCGATGAACGCAACCTATGCCGATCAGTCTTCTCTGAATCTCGCGGCGCAACTGAAGGATCACGAACTGACTCCGGCTGCGGCAACAATTCGTCGAGAACTGGAAGAACGGTTTCTGGCGGCACTGTCGGAACTTGGCGAGGACGATCGCGACATTATCGTCATGCGTCACCAGGAGCATCTATCGACCGGCGAAGTCGCTGAGGCGTTGGGGCTGTCCTCGGCCGCGGCCGGCATGCGATATCTTCGCGCGTTGAGGCGTTTGCGAGATGTCCTTGGCAGTGATCATTCCGGAAACATTGGAATTTGAGTCGCACTGTCTGGTGGTGCCTCTCGCCGTTCACATTTTGCCGCTATCGCGATTTGACCACCACGGAAGACTGACGCCACCGTCAATCGTTAATGTGCTACCCGTCATGTAGTCGGCATCTTCGCTCAACGTAAATACGATCGCTTTTGCAATCTCTTCCGAAGTTCCCATGCGTCCCCAGGGAAGTTTGGCTGCGCCCTTTGCGATGTCTTCTTCACTGAAGAATTTTCGTTCACCGGGCGTGTCGATCCAGCCGGGATGAACGAGGTTGGCTCGAACGCGGTGCTCTGCGAGCTCGATAGCCGCCGTTCTGACCATGTGATCGATAGCAGCCTTCGCCATGTTGTAAGCCATGGCGGTTGGGATCGGGATGACTGCGTGAGGTGAACTGACGACTGTGATCGCCCCGCCATTTCCCTGCTTGACCATCTGCTGAGCTGCCGCGCGAACTCCGTAAAATGCGCCCCACATACTGACGTCGATCGTTCGGCGAAAGCCGTCCATGTCTGCGTCGATCATTCGCTCGCGATCGCTGTAGGCAGCATTCGACACATAAAGGTCAACACTACCGAATTCTTCTGCGGTCTGGGCGACCATCCCCTCGACGAATGACTGATCGGCAACGTCGCCCTGCAGCAGCAGCGCCCTTTGTCCGGCAGCTTCGATCTCGCTGACGACTTCCAAAGCCTCGTCTTTATTCGATCTGAAGTTAAGTCCGACATTGGCTCCCAGTTTCGCCAGTTTCAGGGCGCAGGCCCGACCGATTCCGCGCGAGGCACCAGTGACAATCGCATTCCGTCCTGAAAAATTCATCCTCTCGGTTCCCTTAGCATCTGCAAAATCCACCAACTTGTAGAGTCAAGTTGCTCAGATTCTGAGCGTCATTTCTGTTGTGGACGGTCTGGATTGTGACGCCAGCGTAGTGCCTCGGCAACTAACGCTTCCCGACCAGAACTCATATGAGATTCGAATTGTGGCTTCTTCGCAGATTCTCGTTCGGTAGCTTCAACTCGCTCGTGGTCTGAGGCGTTTCGTCTGCCGATTCAGTATACTTAAAGATAAGTAGCTATGATCCCGCCTTGGAGAGCGGCCATCAGCATTAGCTGCGACGATGCTGCATTACACAAGTTGAACTCGACGTCTGTCACTAGCGAGTAGGTTCAGATGACACAGTCTGGAAATTTAAACGTTGGTTTCATCGGGGCGGGGCGAATGGCCACAGCGCTGGCACAGGGGCTTGTTTCGGCCGGATTCGTTTCCGCAGATCGAGTCGTTGCAACAGACGTCTTGCCGGCTGCTCTCGACGCATTCGCAAAGCAAACATCAGCTCGTGTGGTCGAGAGCGCATCGGAAGTTGTTATTGGCAGCGATGTTTTGTTTCTGGCGGTGAAGCCACAACAGATGTCGCAGGTTCTGAATGGTCTGTCATCCTTGCTTGAAGATCGGCATCTCATTATCTCAATTGCGGCCGGACTTCCGCTGTCAGTTTATGAGTCTGCACTTGGCACAAATCGGCGAATTGTTCGTGTCATGCCGAACACACCGTGTCTGGTCAGTGAGTGCGCCGCTGGTTTTTCGACTGGTGGTTCAACCAGTGACGAGGATTCCAAGCTGGTCGAAGCCATGCTGGCTACCGTCGGTGTTGCGATACAGGTCGACGAAAAACTGCTGGACGCGGTTACTGGCTTATCAGGAAGTGGTCCGGCCTACGCCTATCAGATTATCGAAGCACTGAGTGATGGTGCTGTGCATATGGGGCTGCCACGCGACATCGCGACCAAACTTGCTGCCCAGACACTGTTGGGGGCAGCGAAAATGGTACTGGAAACCGGGCAGCATCCAGGAACGCTCAAGGACGCGGTCACAAGCCCAGGGGGAACGACGATCGCCGGCGTTCACGCACTGGAATCCGGTGGTCTGCGCGGCACGATAATGAACGCTGTGCAGGCAGCAACAGATCGGTCAAAAGAACTGGGAGCAATATAGTCGTTTGCAACAATTTCAGAATTGCTGGTGAGTTGATGAAAAGCCAACAGTCATTCGGCCAGGGCTATTCGACGCTAAGGCAGTAGTCACTTTGACGGAGCTGATGAGCTACTCGTGACTTTTCCTGACTTGGCAACTGACTGAGCCTGTGCGTGTGCAAATTGAACGTCCGAATTGCTGGAACCAGGCCCGCGAGATTCACCAGATGCCGGCACAACGCCTGCGATCCACGACTCAGCCTCAGATTTGGCTCGCGCCGATTTCGCCGCAGCTACTTGTCGCTTGCGAGCGGTCCGCTGCTCAGCCTGTTGTTGCAATTCGGCAATCTGAACCAGCGCGTTCGCGGCTGTCGCAAGTTTGTCGTCAATCGAAAGCGCCTTCGCAAAACACTCAGCGGCTTTTTCGCCCTCGCCAAGACTCACATGCACATAGCCAAGGTTCACCCACGCAGGCGCTTCACCACTAACTTGTCGGAACAAAGCAAGGCTTTCTTCCGTCTTTCCCGCATGGCCCAGAGCCAAAGCGAGATTGTTGGTCGCTCGTTTATCACCGGGAACTTCTTTGAGAGCCATGCGAAGAGCAGTCTCAGCTTCATCTAACTTGCCCTGCAGGAAAAACGAGTACCCCCAGTCAGTCAGGACTTCT
>CALGTK010000070.1 GCA_937904325.1 uncultured Planctomyces sp. | reverse complement strand
GTCCTTGGCCTGACCGTGGCATGTGCAAGATGTCATGACCACAAGTACGACCCGATTTCGACGGAAGATTACTATGGACTTGCTGGCGTGTTTGCCAGTTCGAAGTACGAGGAACGGCCGGTTGTCTCAGATGAAACTGTCGCGAGTCGACTCGCCGCTGACGCATCCACGAAAGAACAGCAACTCATTATCGATCGATTTCTCGCCGCTGAATCTCGCAAGTTGCGACCGGAGCTTGTGACATCAATTCCAGAATACATGACCGCTGCCTGGAAGATTCTGAGTCAGCGAAAGAAGGGCAACGATCACAAGAAGTTGATTGCGGAAACTGCAAAGTCAACGAAGCTCAGCACGACGCTACTGACTCGTTGGGCGAAATATCTCCTGGGGAAGCCCGGCTCTGAAATTGAAGCCACGGTACTCAAGGAATGGTCAGAGTTCTGGAGTTCCCAATCAGCTGAGGCCGTAGCGACGGTGGACGCTGCACGATTAACGCAGGTTCAAGTGATAGCAGAGTCATTTCGTGATCTGGCCAGCGCAAAGGTAGCGCGACGGAATGACTTGTTTAAGCGATTTGGAGAAAACGTCGCTTTCGTGCGGCAGCAGGATCAAACGATTGTGAAGCCGGGAATTATCCCTTTGGGTAACCTGTTCGATGATTCGTCAAGTGTGTCGCTTGACGCAGCACTGGCAACGGACAAGTTCAAGGCAACTGCAAATGCCAATCGACTTGGTATAGATCGAGTCACTTCAGGTTGGGGAACGGAAACGCGAATCGCTCCGGACGTACAGTTTGAATTTTCGAAACTTGGGTCAAGTTCGCACAGTTATGGGGCTGTGACCAACGATGGCTGGTTTACTGAGGGAGGCATCAGCACTCGCGGAAGTCGACAATCTTCCAACAGGAAAGCCGAGCAGGGTATTGGCATGCATGCCAACGCTCTAGTGACTTTTGATCTGGATGAGATTCGACGTGCCGGACTGATGCCGAGTGACCAGGAATTCGTATTCAAGGTCGATCGAGCCGGAATCAACGATGATGCCTTTGGCAGCGGCGCGAGCACGCATCTGGCAGTCATCGTGTCGCGGCCACATCGTGACAAGGCCGTGATGGATGGGATTCTTTCGGCTCACGTGAACGGTCGGAAGATGGAGATCGACTTCAGCGATTTTACCTACTACATCGCAGGCGATTTGCCGGACGTGATTCGCGCGGATGGTCGATTCGTCGCATTTGATATTGCGATTCCGGCGGAAGCGAAGCATCTGACACTTGTGGCGTGCGGAGCTGGCGAGCCGGTCGATAATCCGATCAGCTCCGACCATGCGGTGTTTTCAGGCGTCCGTCTGGAAATGTCCCCGTTGCCGGCTGAGGCGATAGCCTCGCAAAATTCAGCTACTGAACAGAACCTGACGAAAGAGCAGGTTGAGCGAGATCGCCAGGACGCCATTCTGCTGTCGCGACTGCTTTACGATGAAGGCCTGCTGGCGTTACCACCGAAGGAGTCGGAGCCTCGGTTGGCAGATTCAGCAGTCGCTAAGCTCACGGACTTACGGACGGAGTTAAAGGCGAAGCAGGAAGTTGCGGCGGCCATTGAGGTATTAATGGCACACTCACTGAATGAGGCTACGGCGACTGACCTGCCAGTTTATCTGCAGGGGGATCCTGCGAAGCAGGGCGACAAGGTGTCAAGATCGATGCTGGCGATTCTGACCGGAGGGGAACGTCGTGCGTTCGAATCATCTGGCAGCGGAAGGCTGGAACTCGCCGCGGCGATGACGTCGTCTGAGAATCCTCTGACGGCACGGGTCATTGTCAATCGCGTCTGGGCGGGTCACTTTGGTTACGGGCTGGTGCGAACTACAAGTAATTTCGGAGAACTGGGTGAGCGGCCGAGTCATCCGGAACTGCTTGACTGGTTGTCAGTCTGGTTCGTCGAGAATGGCTGGTCCCTGAAAAAGCTGCACCGGTTAATTGTTCACTCGGCAACCTGGCAGCAGTCGAGCGGGTTTCGCGGTCGAGCTTACGAGGCCGATCCAGAGAATCGATTGTTGTGGCGGATGAATCGCCGCCGCCTGGAGATAGAACCCTGGCGGGACAGTCTGCTTTCGGTAAGCGGTGAGCTGGACGTGACGTTCGGTGGGCCCTCGATTGATTTAAATAAAGGTGATAACCGGCGTCGAACGTTGTACGGCTTTATCAGTCGCCATCGGCTCGATGAACTGTTGCGGCTGTTCGACTTTCCAGACCCGAGTATTACATCGGCGAGTCGCGTGGTTACAACCGTCCCGTTACAGCAGTTGTTTGTGCTGAACAGTGAATTTATGGCTCAGCGTGCGCGGGCGTTGGTGCAACGGCTCAATGCATCAGACGCGATGGCCGATGAGGAGAAAGTGCAGCGAGTCTACATGTTGCTTTTCGGCAGGGCTGCCGATGATCAGGAATTACAGACGGCGATCGGATTTATTTCGACCGAGTCAGAGAAGGAGAAACTGAGTCGCTGGGAGCAGTACGCTCTGGCATTGCTGAGTACCAATGAGTTTCTTTATCTCGATTAATCGGCCAGATTCTGACACCGGGGACGCGAACAGGCAGGGTGGGCACCGCCCACCCGAATATACGGATAGAGTTTGGTGGGCAGCGTCCGCCATACAGACTGGCACTCTTCAGTGAGTTTTGAATAGCGGAGCGATTGATGCACTCAATGTTTTCCCGGCGGGAGATGCTGACTCGGTCTGGTGCCGGGTTCGGGGTGCTGGGACTGTCCAGCGTTCTGGCGAACGACGTCAGTGCTGCCACCTCGTCAGATCCCATGGTCCCGAAGCAGACCCACTTCCCCGCGAAAGCTAAGAATATAATCTTTCTCTTCATGAACGGAGGGCCATCTCATGTGGATACGTTCGATCCAAAGCCGGAGCTGAAGAAACAGGAAGGCAAGCCGGGGAAGGGCGGGAAGTACATGCCGTCGCCGTACCGATTTAAACAGTACGGTGAGAGTGGCATCCCGATGAGCGAGATCTACCCGCATCTTTCGGAGTGTGCGGACGAACTTTGCATTCTGAACGGGATGCACACGTCGACTCCGAATCATGAGCCAGGTCTGCTGATGATGAACAGTGGGGCTCAGCAACCCGTCCGTCCATGTCTGGGTTCCTGGGTGACGTATGGACTGGGAACTGAAAATCAGAATCTGCCGGGTTTTGTCGTGCTGTGTCCTGGCAAGCCGGTGGTCGGGCCGGCTTTGTGGGGCAACAGTTTTCTGCCGGGAATTTTCCAGGGCACACATATCAATAACTCGAAAATCGATCCAAAGAACGTCATAGGGCACATTCAGAATCGAAATCTGTCGTCTACTTCGCAACGTAAAATGCTCGACCTGCTGCAGCAGATTAATCGGAAGCATCTGGCAGAACGCGAGCAGGATGCACAGCTTGAAGCACGCATTCAATCACTCGAGATTGCTTACCGGATGCAGTTCGAAGCGCAAGACGCCTTCGACGTCAGCAACGAAACAGACATGACACAGAAGGCGTACGGACCTGGACAGTTTGCTAATGGATGCCTTGTCGCCCGTCGGTTGGTCGAACGCGGCGTTCGGATGGTGCAGGTTTATTATGGCAGTGGTCAGCCGTGGGACGCGCATGGCAATATAATGGACCACAAACGCGACGCCGGTCACAGCGACCAGGCGATTGCAGCATTGATCAAGGATTTAAAGCAACGCGGTCTGCTTAACGACACGCTGATCGTCTGGGGCGGTGAGTTTGGTCGAACGCCAACTGCTCAAGGGTCAAAAGGCCGCAACCATCACAACACGGGTTTCACAACCTGGCTCTGCGGCGGCGGCGTAAAGCGAGGTCATGTTCACGGTGCAACCGACGAACTTGGCGTCAACGCCGTTAAAAATCGGATGGACGTACATGATCTTCATGCAACAATGCTTCACCTGCTGGGCCTCGATCACGAAAAGCTGACTTACCGTTACAGCGGCCGAGATTTCCGCTTGACCGACGTTCACGGAAACGTAGCCCACGAAATTATTGCATGACTGGCTTCGGTGTTAATTCGTGTATGCAGATTGGGCTGCCAGCGCAGCCGTGGGTGAGATCCGCGAATGCCATGACCAGAGTTTGCAGCTCGATGGGACTGATCGCTGGTGGTGCAGTCACCTTCGTTCTTTTGTTTTGCGGCCAGTTTGTGGTCGCTGCTCTGCCTAACCCGGTGTTAGATCATGTTTTTCCGGCTGGAGGGCAGGCGGGAACGTCAGTGGACGTCACGGTTGCCGGCAGTGGTCTCACCAGAATTACGGAATTACGCTGCAGTCATGCGGCGATCACCTCTTCGACTGAGGATGGCAAGCAGTTTCGTCTCAAAATTCCGGACAGTGTCCCTCACGGGCATTACGACATTTCCGCGCTGACGGAGTCCGGGTTGAGTTCGGTCCGATCGTTTATGGTCGGCCCATTGCCGGAACAGTCCGAGGCTGCGGTCAACGACTTACTTGACGATTCAGAACCTGTTTCGATTGATTCGCTTACAAACGGTCGTATTGAGAAAGCTGGAGATGTCGATCACTTTGCATTCACAGCGAAACGTGGTCAGCGTGTAGTGGTCGAATGTCTGGCCGAACGGATTGATTCACCGTTGCGTGCCGTGCTGCAGGTTTTTGATGCGACGGGCAGGCGTCTGGCTGTGAATCGCGGTTTCTTTGGCATCGATCCACTGATCGTGTTCGATATACCGGCAGATGGTAGCTACAAGGTGCGGATTTCTGACCTCATCTATTCAGGCAGTGCTGATCATGTTTACCGGCTAAGCATCAGTACCCGGCCGCGAGTCGTATTTTCAGTGCCGTCTGTGGTCCAGACGAAATCGACGAACAAGGTAAACCTGTTTGGCTGGAACCTCGGGCAGGGTTCAGTCTTGCAGGGAACCGGGTATGAGACAGCGACTGTTGACGTTGTAGCTCCAGCGGTTGAAGAGACGCCTTTCGCTGTAAGACGGCTGCCGGCACAGATCGGATCGTCAGAATTTTCTTATCTCTATCCCGGTAGTGAATTACCGATCCGAATCAGTTTGACCAATGTGCCGGTCATGGTCGAATCCGTCGGCAATCATGTGTCCTCAGGTGCACAATTAATCTCCGTTCCTGCGGAAATCAGCGGGCAGTTGATTGGCAGTGGAGAACTTGACTGGTTTCAGTTTGATGCCCGACGAGGTGAGGTGTTCTGGCTGGAAGCGTTTGGGGAGCGGATTGGCTCGCCAGTTGATCTTGAATTGAGCATTCTCGACGCGGCAGGAAAGGTCGAACTGGCAAGATTCAGTGACCAGGTCCAGAACGTTGGTGGTTCGCGACTTCCGTCTGCTCATTCCGATCCGTCCGGTCGATGGGTGGCACCAGCTGACGGCAGATATCGGATTCTCGTGCGCAGCGTAACTGGTGGGGCAGGCGATGATCCGCGTCGAGTCTTTCGGTTGAGTATTCGCCGCGAGGAGCGGGCTTTCGACCTGGTACTTGTTCCTCGGCGTGACGACCCGATGGCATTGAATGTGCAAAGTGGCGGCCGCGAGATTGCTGACGTCGTGGCGTTTCGGCGTCGCGGTTTAACCGGGGCGATCCGGGTTTCTGCAAAGAATCTTCCGCCGGGAATCGAATGCCCGGATGTCTGGCTTGGGCCGGGAGTAGATCGTTCACCTCTGGTTGTTTCCGCGAGCATGAATACCAATTCATTTGCTGGAAATCTGCAACTCGAAGGATATGCAATGGATGGAGTGCGAGCTGTTGTGGGTAGCACGGTTGTTCGCAAGGGTGTCCCCAATGGCTGGAGTCGGCTGACTGACCAGATCGGGCTGGCAGTCTCTGGCGTATCGCCAATTCGGATTACAGCGGACGCTCATCAGACTCGCAGGCATGATCTTTTCGGTGATCTGCAGGCTCGCCATGCGCCGGGCACGCTGGTTGATGTGCTGGTTCAAGTGGACCGTACAGATATTGATCATCAGGCTCCCGTCGTGCTTCGCGGGGTTGGGTTACCAGGGCGAATTCAGAACCAGAAGGCGACGATTTCGGCCGGCCATTCCACAGGCTACATCAGTTTCTACCTTCCGCCTGATTTGTCCGTTGGTCGTTACACGATCGTAGTGCAGGGAGAGACGACTGTTCCGACCGGAACTGTGGATAAAACGGGGCAACGTAAGACTGAATCGATAACAGTCTTCACTAATCCGGTTACCATTAATGTTCAACCGGCGGCGTTTATTGTTGAGTTGGATCAGGACGCTCCTCGCATGATTCATCGAGGAGAAGTCTTGCAGATGAAGTATTCCGCTCGCCGTGTCAACGGGTTTATCAGTAAGATTCATACAGAGCTATTCGCTCCCGACGGAGTTAGGGGAATTCGCGGTCGCGGTGTGAGCTTCGTTGGGCAGACGGATTCAGGAACGATTCAGATTATCGCAAACGAAGATGCGCCACCTGGCTCGCAGCCATCCCTGAGATTGTTTGCTGTCGGCGTGCTGGAAGATCATGCCGTTTTTCAAGGCAGTTGTCTGCTGCCGCTCGAAATCGTGGAATAGCAAAGAACCATGTTACGACTGGCAATACTTCTGACGCTGATAATTGCGACACATCCGGTGTCCTCTGCGGAGTTGCAGCCTGTCAGTTTCCGCAACGACGTAATGCCGATCCTGACCCGGCATGCGTGTAACAGTGGCGGATGTCATGGGAAATCAACCGGGCAGAATGGTTTTCGATTATCGCTGCTTGGGTTTGAGGCAGATCTCGATTATCGAGCTCTTGTTCTACAGGGCCGCGGCCGGCGTTTGTTTGCGAGCGCTGCGGACGACAGTTTGCTACTGGCAAAAGCAAGTGGACGTATTCCTCATGGTGGAGGTACACGCATCGATCCTGGTTCGGAAGATTATCGAGTCATCCGAGACTGGATCAGAAGCGGAGCCCCCGACTCGCCGCCAGATGAACGACAGCTTAAGCGGATTACCGTGACTCCGGCAGCATCCGTCATGAACACGACATCCGAAGTAGTATTGAAGGTCATCGCTCATTACTCAGATGGCCGAAAGCAGAATGTAACGGCCCGCAGTCTCTTTGAAAGCAACGCTCCTGAAGTTGGTGATGTTGACGTGCGTGCTCGCGTCACCACTGCGACGCGCGGTGGTCTGTTCGCAGTGATGGTTCGTTTTAGCGGACAGATCGCAGTCTTTCAGGGCACCGTCCCATTTTCTAACGACGCGAATTTGAGTCTTGATGACGCATTCGCGGCAGCCAGAGTTAACCTTGACGGCATCGACCGAAGCCTGGTTGATCAATGGAAACGGTTAAACGTTGCGCCTTCTCCGAGCGCCGCCGACGCGTCATTTATTCGACGTGCAACGATTGATATCTGCGGAACACTTCCGACTCCTGATGAAGTCTGCGCTTATGTCCAGGATTCATCGACGGTCAAGAAACTTAAATTGATTAATCGGCTGCTTGAGCGACCTGAGCATGCCAGCTACTTCGCTCTGAAATGGGCCGACATTCTGCAGAATCGCGGCCGCAGCTATTCCAGTCGTCGACAGCGTGAAGGGACGACACTGTTGACTGAATGGATCAGGGACTCAATCGCTGAGAATAAACCTTACGATCGCTTTGTCTCGGAGATCCTTACGGCCACCGGTAGCCAGGCACAGACCCCGCCGACCGTCTGGTATCGAACAGTGCGGACGACTCAGGACTATGTTGAATCCGTTTCACAGGCTTTTCTGGGCGTGCGAATTCAGTGTGCTCAATGTCACCATCATCCGGCCGAACGTTGGAGCCAGGCAGACTACTACAGTTTTGCCGCAAACTTCGCCAGAGTTGGTCGCAAAGGTGGGTTCGCTGATGCGGAAGTTCCCACCAGCGAAGTGATTTTTCTTAAGGACCACGGCGAAGTTGTGCATCCTCGAAGTGGCGACGTGATGAGTCCGCGACCGCTCGGCGGTCCAGACTTTGAACTCAATCGTTACGACGACCCGCGAGCAGCACTGGCGGAATGGATGACGTCTCCAATCAACCCGTTCTTTGCTCGCACAATGGCCAATCGGATGTGGGGACATTTTCTCGGACGGGGCATCGTTCATCCGATCGACGATTCACGAAGCACAAACCCTCCCAGTAATACGGCATTGCTGGACCAACTTGCCCAGGAATTTGTCAGCAGTGGCTACGATGTCCGGCAACTGATTCGAGTCATTGCTATGTCGGCGGCTTACGGTGTGAGCTCGGAACCGACTGTTCATAACAAGAATGACATCCAGAGTTTCTCGCGGTTTCAGCTACGGCGACTATCGGCGGAAGTTCTGCTGGACGGGATCAGTCAGGTGCTCGAAGTTCCCACAGTGTTTGCCGGCGGTCCTGGAAAGTTTCCGGCGGGAACCCGAGCGATTGAGCTTCCAGATGAGAACGTGCCTGTCAACTTTCTTGACGTGTTCGGACGGCCAGGGCGGACATCGGCCTGTGAATGCGAGCGGGCGGATGATCCAGCACTGGCGCAGGCGCTGGAGTTGGTCAATTCAACGGAGATTCAGAAAAAGTTGACAGCGAAGGATGGGTACATCGCCAGACTTGTGAATAACGATGAACCTCACACAGCCAATGTGCGTGAGATCTTCCTGAAGGTATTCGCTCGTGAACCGCGTGATAACGAAAAGAATGCGGCTACGGAGTTTCTACGTTCTGAGTCGGACCGCGTTGAAGCGTACCGCACTCTGTTGTGGTCACTGCTCGCGACGAACGAGTTCATGTTTAACCATTGAGTGACGAACCGGGACGCGTCGGTATGACCCACTTGAATCGTCGAAATTTTCTGCAGCTTGGTTCTCCGTTGATGGGACTTGGCCTGGCGGACATCCTGCGTAGCCGAACTCAAGCCTTCGAATCGGGACTGGCGACCAACAAAAAGTCGCTGATTGTGTTCTGGACGCACGGCGGCATGAGTCAGCAGGACACGTATGATATGAAGCCGGAAGCTCCGGCTGAGTACCGCGGCTTTTATGACACGATTAAGACTTCGGTTCCGGGGATTTCAGTCGGTGAGCGATTTCCTGGCCAGGCGAAGGTCATGCACCATATTTCGCAGGTGAGGTCGGTTCATCACGAGAATGGAATTCATGCTCCCTCTGCTCACTGGATGCAAACGGGGAGATTTGGCCCCACGCTGGCACGAAACGCGGCGCAACATCCGTCGTTTGGCTCGGTGGTTTCCCGCACGAAAGGTGCCAGAACAAGGCACATGCCGGCGTACGTGACAGTTCCAAAATCGGAAGCTTTCGGTTACCAGGGAGCCGTCTACCTTGGAAAGGCCAGTAACCCTTTTGAAGTCGGTGCCGATCCTAACGCCAAAGACTTCAAAGTACCAAATCTGGCCCTGCCAAAAGGACTTGAGGTCAAAAGTGTCGAAAACCGCCGCAAGCTGTTGAGTCAGTTTGATACGCTGCGGCGAGACATCGATAACTCAGGAGTACTGGAAGGTCTGGACACGTTTAAGACTCAAGCGTTGGAAATGGTGACCGGAGATCAGGTTCGTGCGGCGTTTGATCTGTCGAAAGAAGACGACTCACTAAGGGATCGTTATGGGCGACATCAGTACGGACAAAGTGCTCTGCTGGCACGCCGACTGGTTGAGGCAGGAACGACGTGCGTCACGATCAACACGGGCTACTGGGATCATCACAACGAAATCGAGAAGGGACTGGAAGAACATCTCCCGCCACTTGATCAGGCGATCGCCGGTCTGATTCAGGATCTGGAAGAACGCGGCCTGCTGGACGATGTGCTGATTTATTGTGCTGGAGAGTTTGGTCGCACGCCGCTTATTAATGGGCACGCAGGGCGCGATCACTGGTCAAATTGCTTCTCCGTGATGTTTGCCGGTGGTGGCTTAAAAGGTGGAACCGTCGTTGGAGCCAGCGAGAAGTTTGGCGGCGGAGTCACCGAACGGCTGACAATTCCTTTCGACCTTTTTGCCACGATTTATCAGACTTTGGGGATCCCTTTGGACATTCACTACGAAGACTCATCCGGCCGTCCGACCAGCATCATCGGCGAAGGACAACCGATCCACGAATTACTTTGAATCGGGGATCTGTTACGGCGTTGAAAAGACAGTTGCTGGCAGGCCGTCCTGGTTGAACAGATTGGCCCAGCGGCGGTTGGCGGCGAAGGCGTAGCGGACGTGGGTTGGCGACGAAACTTTGTCCGACCAGACGATGACTGTGTCGCCGTCGATCTTTGCGTCGGCCCAGTGCCAGGCTCCGTCTTTGCCAGCGACGGCGAATCCCTGGAGAGTGTCGCTGTGGGCGACTGCCAGGCCTTTGCCGATCTGGTTAAAGCTGACGATCACTTTGTTGCCGTCGGCTTTGTGCGATCGGTACATCGGACCGTATGCCTGTGTTCCGGTTTTGTAGACTTCACTGAGTGCGACTTCGGCGGCGCGGTTTCCGTAGCCCCATTTGTTGGTGGGGTGAATGGTGGCGCCCAGGTCGGATGCC
Organism: uncultured Planctomyces sp.; assembly: GCA_937904325.1. Lineage (GTDB taxonomy): Bacteria > Planctomycetota > Planctomycetia > Planctomycetales > Planctomycetaceae > JABMPE01. Next base: position 11,800 of record CALGTK010000070.1, on the reverse strand, counting down.
GGAACCATAAATGCGTTCGGAGTGTCACGCATCAACCTGACGTAGAGAAAGCGTTGCTCGCCGGACATTGCGGCAAGGTTCGCTGCTTGCGGAAGTGCAGTGAACGGTTCACCGTTCCGAGTGATCGGATCTTCATTCGTAAAAGCGTTGCCGCCGCCGCTGGGCTTCTGTACGAAGAGGAATGGGAAGTCGCCTTGATCCCAGAGTTGCCGCCATCCGCGGATCAGCTCGCTCATCATGACGTACTGGTCGACGCCCTGGACGCCGGATCGAGCTTCGCCCTGATCCCAGAGTACTCCTTTGATCCGGTAACCGACTGCCGACCGAATGTAACGATCAAAGAGTCCGCCAATCTTGCCGCCTCGAAGTGAGCCTCCCGGCCCGACTGCCGGTGTTGGTTTGCGGCCGCGAGGTTTCTTTCCTTCGGCCTTTGCTTTCGCAACAGCCGTTTCCCATGCAGCCACCTTTGCCTCGTACTGTTTTCGATTTTTCGACGGATCGAACGTCTTGCTGAATTCGGCAATCGAGGCCTTACACTTGTCGCTGGCTGTAAAAGTTTCATTCGGAATCCAGTAACCGGACGGAGTTCCACCGACAGCTCCAAGAATCAGTCCGATCGGAACGTCGAGTTCTCGCTGCAGTCGCTCGCCGAATGGGAAGAGCAGAGCGGAAGCCCGGGGAATGGTTGTGCTGGTTGTTTCTATCCACGTTGGCTTCGGTCCGCCGTCCATCATTCGAATCGTGGGAAATGACCCATGTTTCACGAGTGCGTCGAGAGTCTCGTCACGTTTCGCGTAAGAGGCGGCTCGGCCGGCCATGTTGGACTGTCCAGAGCCAATCCACACATCCCCCACGAGAACATTTTTGATCGTGACCGTCTTGCCCCCACCCGCAATGGTCAATTCTGCCGGAGTCGCGGAAGCTTTCAGCGGTTTCAGTGACAGCTTCCAGGTTCCGTCGTTGCCGGCGTTCGTTGTGACGCTTTGACCGGAAAATTTGACCGTCACTTCATCGTCCGGTTCTGCCGTACCCCACACTGGCACGGCAGCGTCCCGCTGGATGACCATGTGATCGCTGAAGAGCGACGCGGGTTGTGGCGGGACTGCGAATGCAGACACGGGCAGGATGAATAGCAGGGCGATTGACAGTAGCAGTCGATGGTCAGAACTGGTCATTGCGAATATTGATCCTTTGTGACGTGTGCGAACTGTTTCCAGGGTGAGTTGTCCGCTGTGGCTATTTCTTTCGCGCATCCAGGCAAACGATCTCTGCTCCATCGCGAAGGTAAAGCCGTCCGTTGGCCAGGGCAGGGGCCTGGCGAGTGGTCTCAATGACTTTGCTGCGGCCGAGTTCTTCATAGCCGTCAGGTGTTGCCTTGATGACGACGAGTTCACCTTTCATCGTTGTGGCAAAAAGTTTTCCGTCTGCGGCGATCATGTTGCCTTTTCCAAAGCGAGTTTTTCGCCAAACCGGCTTGCCAGACGCCGCTTCGAGACATACCAGGTGCGTGACCGGTCCGGCGCTTCCGACATTGTCAAAAGCATACAGATAGTCGCCGAGGTGGATGGCCGTTTGCCACTCATTCCGCATGACGCTGCCGCCGCCGATTGATGACCAGATTTTTTCCACCGTGAAGCTGTCGTTTTTTGCACCGATCTTCAGCATCGTGCTGCCGTGGTTTTCTCCCGCGGAGACCAGAACGTTGTTTCCGACCAGAATGGGCGACGCGGTGTTGCAGTGGTAATCGGTCCGGTAGGGGTATTTCCAAAGCTCGTTGCCGGATTTCAGATCGATTCCGGAAACGGACGATCCTTTGAAAGCGACAATCTGCGACTGACCGCTGACGGTGAACATCGCGGGAGATGAGTAACCTGCCGCTTCTCCCCGACCCGATGTCCAACGAGGCTCGCCGGTTTTGATATCGCAGGCGACGACTGTTCCGGCGGATGCTCCCGCCTGAACGATGACCAGGTCACTGACGACGAGCGGCGAGCAGGCCATGCCGTAGTCGGCGATCTTACCACCATGACGCTTGAGAACGTTGTGCGACCACTCGACCGTTCCGTCTGAAACTTTGAGTCGAGCAAGTGTCCCATTACCCGTAAATACGAAGACTGATTCGCCAACAAACGCCGGTGTCGCGCGTGGACCGTCTCCTTGTCCGTTTTCATAGGCGGCGACGACGGGAGTGCTCCATACGTTCGCTCCGGTCTTTGCGTTAATGGCGAGGACTCGCTGTTGCCCTTCTGATTGAATCAACGTACACGCTATGTCGCCTCGCAAGGCAACGCCCGACATGCCGACTCCGCCCTTAGCTCGCCAGACTTCTTTGAGGCCACCGGTCGGCCATGCGTCGATCAAGCCGGTCTCCTGGGAGATCCCATTTCGATTGAGGCCCAGAAACTGTGGCCAGTCGTCAGCACTGGCTGTTTGAACGGTGCTGATAGATGTTGCAACGACCAGAAGCGGGCAAGCGAGAATCGCTGTTGGTAAATATCGAAGGGACGGTCGCATGAGATTACTCCAGAGTGGATGCACGAATGAACTGGCCGTTCGCGGAATGGTTACAGGAGAGTCGCCGGTGGGCAATCCAGAGATGTTTTCGATCCTGACGAATGAAGCAGGGATCGTCTCGCCACGCGTGAATCGTTCGCTAAACTCCTCATGTGTAAGCCGGCTGATGGGTTACACGGGTAACGTTATATATATTCGGACAGCGGGAGAGCATTACCAGATGGATCCGGAAATTTCTCTGAGCGAACCTTCACCGGATGACTCTTCAGCAGCGAGCGATCGTTCGGGGAAGCGAGTACCAATGCAAAAGATGCTGCTGCGCCTTGCCGTTTTGCTCGGCGGCGCGTTTCTGCTTGTGATTATCGGGTTGCCGACAATTGTTGCGATGACCGGTCTGCACAGTTCGATACTTGATCGAGTTGCCGAAGGGCGAGAACTGTCTGTCACAGCGGAATCAGCCACGCTTGCCTGGTTCGCGCCTGTGACGCTGCGGAATACCGACGTGAAGCGAGATGATGAGTCCTGGCAGTTCTCGGCGGAAGCGTTCTCGACAGACAGGTCGCTCTTTCAGTTTCTGCTTACGCCAGCGGAGATCGGTACCGTCAACCTCGATCGGCCAATCGTAATCGTCAAGCCTGTTAATCGCGACGAGTCTGATGACAACACTGACGTGCCCAAAAGCAAGACGGTGTACCCTGAGTTGCGGACAGTCATCAGCGATGGCACTGTTGAAGTGCTGGGCCCCGTCGGGACCGAACCCGTGATTTCAGTGGACGGGATCTCATTCGTGGGGCGGACGGAAGTTGAGCATGAGACAAGTCTGCTGGTCATAGAACCGGTCAAACTGTTCGATCGCAGAGAGCTGACACCGAAGTTGTGCGACCAGGGGTTACAGCTCATCGCGCCGATTCTGTCTGACTCCGCGACGGTGACTGGGCGGCTGAGTATTGAACTGGACGATTTTCAGATTCCAATTGGTACGGTGACTCAGGATGAACGCGTTGAACTGACCAGGATCTCAGGTCGGATGTCACTGCACCGGGTTGAAACTGGACTTAAGAATCCGCTCCTGGCAAAAATCGCTTCCGTGTTGGCTGCTGTTTCTGGAGGTCGCTTTGCGACGATCCGGGTATCCGAAGAAACCGAAGTGCGGTTTCAAGTGGTAGATGGTCGTGTGCATCACGAAGGGCTGACGCTACTGATTCCCGAACTGGCCAGCGACCTGACCATTAGAACCAGCGGGTGGGTCGACCTCGAAGAGAACATCGATGTGCAGATACTGGTCGGCATCTCTGGTCTGGCGTCATCGCGTATAGAAGTGCTTAGCAGCCTGATCCAGGCTCCGCTGGAAATTCGCATGACGGGAACGCTCACGCATCCAGAAATCAGTCTACCAGCCGGTCGCAATATGCTGGACCAGATTACGGAACGGCTGGGAGGATTGACCGGGCTCGATGTCGGCACGTCATTAAACCCTGACGCGAATCTGCCTGGAGCGATTTCGGACCTCGTGGAAGGCCTGGTGGGTGACGAGAAAGGTAACCCCGACGCGAAAAAAACGGCCCGAGGCATCTTCGATCTGATCAACGTCATCCGCAACAAACCGGACGGTCAGCAGTGAGTCGTGCTGAATAAGTCGAAACCGTTTTCAAGATGTCGGCGAAACGCTGCGACGGTGACCCCATCCTTCTGGAAGAAGCCTTACACGCCGCACCACAAGTAATCCGGAAATTGCTCAGGGGCGTGAATATCGAGATCGGTTGCAACCCCACGCCCTTTCACACGTAACGAACCGGCTCAACAATCGCCCCCGAAAGAGACTCAACTATCTCACCCCACTGGAAGCATTTAACAAAGCCGGCTTTGCACTTCAGATGTGAATTCATGCTCGAAAACTAAGAACGGTGTTTCATTCCTGATCGAGCTGCTGCGGAAAGTATGTGAGTGTCTGCTCCCCTCGCGTCTGTTGAGTGGAGCCATTCAGTCTGGCATTTAGAAATCACTAAGTTGCTCTCCGTCGTCGCGGGTGCCAAGGTAGCGGAATGTTTCGTAAGCGATTGTTTCACTTACGAAAGCGACGTGGCCGTCGGCGAGAAGGAAGTGTGATCCGCCTGCGTGCCGACTCGAAAAGTGAACGATATGGTTGGTATTATTATGTACGTTGTGCATCGGCATCATGCCCATCATGGCCGGTTGCCCTACGTGACCTAAAATTAGTGATGGCGATGCTTCGGTCATCATGGGCATCATCATCATTCCGGCACTGCGAGGGGCGATGCCGGGAATCGCTGCGTACCATGTCGAGTTAGCGTCAACCTGCATGGATGGATTGTTCGAATCGAACTGGTGCTTACTGGCTCGTTCGCCAGCCATGATCGTGCTGGATGTGCCGTCCGTAATGTCTCGGAATTTAACTTTGCTGTTTCTGTAAAGAACGCCTGGCCCGGCTGGATTGCCCGGAGCCATTGAGAGGCTGCCATACCCGATGATGCCTACGTAGTTTGATGATGCGAGCTCCAATGGATTACCCAGCGTATCGTTAATGATCGCGCCGCCACTGGCGGTCATAGTAAAGCGTTCCTGGGAAGGATCCGACGGACAGCGAAAGAGCGGCAATGTCGTTTGCCCGTTGACTAGATTTGTCGACTCGTCCGCGTCCAGCGAAAAATCGAAGCTCTCGTAGAGGGGAGCAAAGTCTGCGAATGGAAGGATCATGGTCGCCCACGAGAATCCCTGCGCGGTTTCGGCGGCTGCCGGATCGGTTGAGGAAACTCCGCGTGAGACATAGCCTGGTGGCAACGTGCTGTGTGAATCGTGGTAGCTATGCATAGCGATGCCGATTTGCTTCAGTGCGTTTTTGCACTGTGATCGCCGAGCTGCCTCACGAGCCTGCTGAACTGCGGGAAGAAGCAATGCAATCAAAATCGCGATAATTGCGATGACGACGAGCAGTTCAATGAGTGTGAATCCACGGCGTGCGTGGATGTGGTGTTGTATCGGGAAAGTCATAACTCAAATCCTGAGTGTGATTATTGTGAGCAGAATTTGCGCGCACGGCGACGGTCGCGCACACCGATTTACCTCGGCTGGCTGCAAGGATTCGTAGCCGGGCATCAAGTGAAACGGAGCCAGGCAACGTGTCTCAGATAGCTTCCCAATAGAGGCACGACACTGCGTGTCGTCGGCCCATGCCGCGCTGCTGTGACGGAGTCGCTTGCCACTGAAAACGGGAACTGACTTAGAACACGTTCTTTAGACACAACTCTCAGGAGGCGGTGTCGGTGGTGGCAGTGTCCATCCAGAACGTAGCAGCGCCACATCGGGAATTAGTGATCCCGGGCGAACGCGGAGCGGTTCGTCGATCGGATTCAGGACGGCGGGATCAATGCTGGTGATCATTCCCAGGCGGTGTTCACCTCCACAGCCGCAGATTTCGGATTTAATCGACCTTCCAGTGTCGGAAGACTGATTATCGCGAGGGGGGCCAGGCGGTGTTGACGAGTTCTCCATTCCGCACGCGCACCCGCAGGTCTTGCTGGTCGTCGGTCCGCAGCAACAACGCGGCTGCGTCGCCAGCAAGAAGCCACTGGCACAACAGCCGGCGGCTTCAGTATCCCCGGACATTATGGAGAGCGAGCTGTTGGCGATTCCCGGAAGGATCGATTGCCCGGCCAGACACACCAATACCAGACCACAGACAGCGGATGATTGCCAGTGGTGTCTACAAATTAGTTGTGAGTCAATTCGGGAAGTCATCAGGGGAAGTTCGCAGCAGCTTGCAGCGACGGGGCATTCGGAAGGAGTTACTGGTTGACGGGCGAATTAAGGGTGATTTCCGGGACAGAGTCAAACGAGGACGTCGCTGGAATGCTCGTATTCCAGCAAATGAGAAACGGAAACGTGCGGGCTGTGCCGGGGCGCAGGATGCGGCCGCCCGACCGAGACGTGGGCTCGCTTCACGTTCTGGTCTGGCACATACTTCGGCAAAGCTACGAACTGCGCTACTAATTTGCTTAATCGGAAACAGCGATCTTCTAAATGCACGACAACTTAATGATTGAAAAATGTCTCCAGGCTCTCCGTGATGCTCTGGGAGACCAGGTTTTCACGGACCGCGATGTGCTGCTGGAACACGGAAAGGACTCGGCTCATCATGTACCTCAGGCACCGGATGTCGTTGTTGAGGCGGCGTCGACGAATGATGTCCAGCGTGTCGTGCGGATTTGCTCAGAATATGGAGTACCAATCATCCCGTTCGGGACCGGGACGGCTGTCGAAGGCGGCGTTGTGGCGATTCACGGTGGAGTCTGCATCGACGTTCAGAAAATGAACGTGATCAAGCGGCTGAGTGTGGCGGATATGGATGTGACTGTTGAAGCTGGCGTCACTCGGCTGCAACTGAATGAGTATCTGGCGGAGCAGGGGACTGGTTTACATTTTCCAATCGACCCTGGGGCCGACGCATCGCTGGGCGGGATGGCGGCGACTCGAGCGTCGGGAACGACTGCAGTCAAGTATGGAACGATGCGTGAAAACGTGCTCGGTCTGGAGGTCGTATTGGCAAGTGGCGAAGTCATCAAAGCAGGGGGACGAGCTCGAAAGTCGTCGGCCGGTTATGACCTGACTCATTTGTTTGTTGGCTCGGAAGGAACGCTGGGGCTGATTACCGAAGTAACGTTGAAGCTTGCACCGTTACCCGAAGCGGTTTCGGCAGCAGTCTGCAGCTTCATCTCGATCGACGCTGCAGTTGCGTCAGTGATTGATGTGATGTCGGCCGGAATTCCCGTCGCAAGGATCGAATTACTCGACGAAATTCAGATGGACGCTGTGAATCGGTACTCAAGCCTGGATTACGAAGTTGCTCCGACACTCTTCTTCGAGTTTCACGGTAGCGACGCAGCAGTTGTCGCAGATGCTGAGCGAACGCGAACGATTCTCGATCAACACAGTGCGATGAATTTCACCTGGGCAAGCGGGCTGGGAGAACGCGATCGACTCTGGGAAGCTCGGCATAACGGATATTACGCCGCGATTGGTCTTCGCGAAGGGGCCGTTGGATATGTAACGGATGTCTGTGTCCCGGTCAGCCAGCTTGCGGAGTGCATCCGACGGACAAAAGTCGATCTTCTAGACTGTTCTGTACCGGCGCCGCTGTTTGGTCATGTTGGAGACGGAAATTTTCACGTCGTCTTTCCAATTATACCTGGCGATGATGCTGAGCTTTCTGAGGTCAAGGCGTTGGGAGCGAAGATGGTCGAGCACGCCCTGGCCCTTGGTGGAACCTGCACCGGCGAGCATGGAATTGGAATTGGAAAGATCGACGCACTGCGGGATGAACACGGCTCTGCCGTCGACACCATGCGGTCGATTAAGGCTGCATTGGATCCGAAGAATTTAATGAATCCAGGAAAGCTGTTTGGTTGATCGTTCGGTTCATCGCACGACTAGTTTCACAACAATGCCGTCGGGGATTCCACTGGCCTGAATTGGCAGGTATCCTGCATAATTCAATTTACGACCAGTTTTGAGGAGTCACGCCAATGCCCGAACAGTTGTTTGTTTGCTTGCAAGAGCTGCGACAACGGGTTCGGTACGTATTGTGGGTTTACGGGTTTTGCTGTCTGACGGTGACTCTTTTTTTAACAATACTGGTCGCGGGCAGCCTTGACTGGCTGTGGCATCTGGATGAAGCCGGGACTCGAGTGTTGCTGGGATTGGGAGTTCTTGGCGCGTCCGGGTGGGTCGGTTGGCGGTTTCTCTGGGTGCCGCTGACGACAGAGTTTTCCAATGTCGAGCTGGCTTCACGGATCGAGAAGCAGAATCCGACGTTCCAGGACAGCCTGTCGAGTACCGTGCAATTTCTGGAATCTGACCAGGACGAGAAACTCGGCTCGCGGAAACTTCAACAGCAGGTGATCAGTCAGACGCTCCGACGGCTTGAGCAGATCAATGTCGAAGGACTGATCGAAACCCGCCCGGTCCAGCGAGTGGCGACGTGGGCAGTCGCTACGTGTGTGCTGGTGGCCGTGATTGTTGGCTTCAATCAGGCAGACGCTGCGACTGCGATGAATCGACTGCTGTTTCCGTTTTCGGCGACTCCGTGGCCGCGAGACGTGCAACTTCGATTCGTTGATCAGGACCTGCGACCGTTAGCCGCAAGTATGCATGGTGGTTTGACCATCGTGCAGGGTGAGACTCTGAAACTGTATGTTGAAAATCTACGTGGAGCATTGCCTGGGGATTTGACTTTCATCCATAGGCGGGCCAACGGAAAGGTCATCCGCGAGCCGATGCGGCAAACGACGTTGTGGGGCAGCGACGGGGTTGCTCGAGACATTGGCGGCGCAACTCTGCACGTAACAAACGGGCCGTTGTTCTTCTGGGCTCGAGGTGGAGATGGCGAAACCGTGCCGCTGCAGGTTGACGTCGTCCCGCCGCCGAGGATTGAAGAATTGCGTGTTTCCGTGTTTTCCCCAGCGTACACAGGTCGAGGAAGCGAGTCATTGCCTGTGGGAGTCGGGCATGTCGAAGGCGTTGTTGGCACGCGTGTTGAGATTAACGTTCGCAGCAATAAACCTCTCAAATCGGTGATGCTGCATCGAAAAGGCACCTCGCCGGAACTGATGTCTGTTTCGCAGTCCGGACTGGCTGTTTCGGGCGAGTTTGTCGTCAACAAGCCTGTCAACGGTTCATGGTGGCTTGTTCTGAAAGATCGGCAGGGCTTCGAGAATCCAGACGCCACGCGGTATGACATGAGGATCTCAGCAGACAACGTTCCCGACGTGGCGATCGAAGAACCAGTGGCCGACATGTTGGTCACTGCTGTCGCGAAAGTTCCGTTTCGCGTGCTCGTGCGAGACGATATCGGTATCAAAGCGGCATGGCTGGCGTATCAGCCGATGCACTCAGGTTCACGACTGCCGAAGTTTATTGACGGTGTAATTGTCGATACCGGGCAAGGTAGCGAGGCGAGCGTCGAACCGTTGCATGAAGTCGTACGCGATCCAAACGACGGACTGCCTGAGGAAGGCACAATAGATGTCGGCGTTGTGGTACGTCGACGTCTGGCACTGTTTGATTCGGAAGATCATCCTAATCAGATCCGTCCTGAACTTGTGTGGGACCTTGCGCCGCACAAATGGCTGACGGGAACTCAAGTTGTTGTCCACGCTGAGGCGTCGGACTGGTATGACCTGGGAAACGAACATATCGGGACCAGTAATCCTCGGACGCTGATCATTGTGAGTGAAGAAGAAAAACGAGCTGAACTGACCGATCGCCAGGCAGCACTGCTGCTGGATCTCGAGCGTGCAACGGAGACCCTTGAGTCCGCACATCAGAACACGAACGAACTGCGGGTGCAGCTTGACAATGCAGGCTCCTTGCGTCCGGAAGATCAGGATGTACTCAAACGAGTTGAGCTGGATCAGCGGAAGGTTTCGTCTCGTTTAACTGGTGCAAATGGCAGCCTGCGAGATGAAGCACGAGCGATCCAGCAGGAACGTTCAGACAACGCCGTTGCAGACGCCCAGTCAAAATCGCTGCTGGATTCGCTGGTGAGCGAGTTGGATTTCTTTCGCGACAATGCCTTTCCGAAGATTGAGCAGAAGCTTACGGAAGCTCGAAAGCTCAGCGGTGTCGATAAGAAATCGGGATCTCGCGGGAAGCAACAACTGAAGGATGCATTGGATTCAGTCGGCAGCGAACAGAAGGATTCAATCGGGAGTCTTCGAGGAATCCTGAGCGATCTTTCGCAGTGGCGAAACGAGCGTAATCTGAATGCCGATCTGCGTGGTTTGACCAGTGATCAGCAGATATTGTCGTCATCCACTGCTGAAGTCGGACAGAAAACTCTCACACGTTCCCAGGCGGAATTGACGAATCAGGAACGAGCGGATCTGGCAAAGCTGGCTTCGCGGCAGCAGCAGGTCGCTGACGATGTGGAAGCATTTCGCGAACGCCTGAAAGAGACCATCGATGAAGTGGCAACGTCTCAGCCGGATGTCGCTGGCGCATTCCAGAAGGCTTTAGCGACGCTCGACGAGTCGGATCTCAGCGGAGGAATGCGGCAGGCCGCTAACGATCTGAATCGAAATCGCATTGGCGACGCCGTGAGTGATCAGCAGAAGTTCGTCGAGACGCTGCGGAAAGTTCAGGACGAACTTGATCAACGCGAAGTTACCGACACGGAGACGCTGGTCAAGAAGCTTAACGAAAGTCGGCAGGATCTGGCGGCCGCTCGAAGCCTGCAGGAAACACTACAGAAGAAGGTCGAAGCGGTCAGTCTTATCGATGATCCAACAGAACGTCATTCGCAACTCGAACAACTTCGTCGAGAACAACAGAACCTTCGCGAAGGTTTAGAAGAAGCATTGCGTCGACTTCAGCGTCTGCAAAGCTCGGCGTCGAAGCCAACAAGTCGCGCCGCAGAGCAGATGAGCAACGCTGAATCTGATCTGGCGGATGGTGATCCTGAAGAAGCCCGGGAGCGAATGAACGAAACACTTGACGACCTGGAACAGGCAGAGCGAGAGTTAGCTGCCGATCAGAAAGCCGTTGAGGAACAGCTCGCCCGCGAGCGAATGGAGAAGCTTGCTGATCAATTGAAATCGTTACTGGCTCGGCAGCAGGCAGCAATGGATGAAACAGAGCGTCTGCAATTTGAGTTTGAGGCCACTGGAAAGTGGTCGCGAGCACGCTTGAAGTCCCTCCGGAACCTGACCGAAATCCAGAAAAACCTGTTGAACGAAACGAATGATGCGACTGAAAACGTTGGCTCGATTGAGATCATTGCGTTAAGCCTGCGTGGGGCAGTTCGATACATGCAGCGGTCAATTGATTTGTTGGACAAACGCGAAGCCGGCGAGGCAACAGTCGCCGCACAGCAGTTGGTTGTTCAACGGTTTGAAGGGTTACTGAAAGCGCTTTCGGAAGACGACGAAGCCCGTCAGGAAAATCAGCCGTCTGGCGAAAACGGGGAGAGGCATCAATCTGGGCCGGGCGGCGATATCGTGACTTTGATTGCTCAGTTGAAGGTAATTCGAAGTCTGCAGCTTGATCTGGCTGAGAGATATCGCGAGGTAAGAGACCGAGCCGGATCAGACGCCGAACTGACGGAGACGGGTCAGGCAGAACTACGAGCAATCTCCGAGGAGCAGGCATTGATTGCAGACCTCGTGCGCGAAATGACGTCCGCATTCGGTGACTCGGCCTCGGAATCCAATTTGGAAGAGCCACTTGCAGTGCCGGGAGGCTTGTTGGATGAAGATTAAATATTTGCCGGAAT
>CALGTK010000069.1 GCA_937904325.1 uncultured Planctomyces sp. | reverse complement strand
CGACCTCGAAAAGATCTCGTCGTACGCCGTGAATGCTCAAATTAAAGTGTCAATCAAGACGCCGGATAACAAGCACAAGGAAGCCGACCTGAAGCGGATGGTCGAGATCCTTCGGTCAGCCAATTATCGCGGCTACGTCGTTCTTGAATACGAAGAAGACAAACCGTACGAAGAGATTCCAAAGTACGTTGAAAAGCTTCGAGAACTCATTGGTTGATCATCACTATCAGTGAAAGGTCGCGGCTCTCACATTGTTAAATCAGGATATGTTGACGTTATGAGTATCGATATTGCGGTTATTCCCGTCGCCGGATTGGGTACACGCCTGTTGCCCGCAACGAAATCTCAGCCGAAGGAAATGTTGCCTGTCGGCCGAAAGCCGGTCGTTCAATACGTGGTCGAGGAGTTAACTCAGTCGGGCATCGATCGGCTGCTGTTCATCACGGGGGCAAGTAAGACGTCAATCGAAAATCACTTTGATACGGACGAGCGGTTGATTCATCATCTGCGTGAAAGTGGTCGCGAAGAAGAACTTCAACAACTCGATTTTGAACGGCGGGACGTCGAGTATTTCTACACTCGACAGCGGCGACAACTTGGTCTGGGGCATGCGGTTCTTTGTTCAAAGTCTCTTGTTGGCAGCCAGCCGTTTGTCGTCGCGTTGGGCGATTCAATTATCGGCATCAACGCGAAGTCTGACATCGTTCAACGTATGACCGAAGAGTTTGAATCGTCGAAGGCGGACATCGTCGTTGCTTTTGAAGAAGTACCAAAGGCCGACGTCGTGCGCTACGGAATTGCAAAACCTCGTGGCGACTTCGGAAATCGTTTCGAACTGGAAGATTTGATTGAGAAGCCATCAGTCGAAGAGGCACCGAGTACGTACGCGGTTGCTTCCCGCTATGTACTCAGCCCAGCGATCTTCGAAGCACTTGAAGAAACAGAGCCGGGAAAAGGTGGAGAGATCCAGCTGACCGATGCCATCCGAATTTTATTGAAACGAGGTGCAAAGGGCGTCGGCATGGTGCTGCCATCGGATGAACGCCGGTTCGACATCGGTAACTACGGTAGTTACTTCCGGGCTTTCGCCGATTTTGCACTCGCCGATCCCGACTACGGCGATCAGTTGCGGGACTATCTTCGCGGAGTGATTTGATTCGATCGTCCGATGCTTGTGACACTGTTTTTCAGATTGAGGAACCATGAACGCACTTCAGTACGCGAAGCAGTTAGTCTCGTTTGAGTCGACGAGTGTTCTTTCAAATGTCGCTGTGACGGACTATGCCGAGCAGCAATTAAGCAGGATCGGCTTTACTGTCGAACGGGTCGAGTACGATGACGCAAATCGTATTCGTAAAGCGTGCGTTGTCGGGCGCAAGGGCACGGGGCCTGGCGGAATGGCTTACTTCGGGCACACCGATGTCGTGCCTGCCGATCCGTGGCTCTTCGACGATCACGGCCCATTTCAACCGACAGTCAAAGATGATCGGCTCTACGGTCGTGGTTCCTGTGACATGAAAGGGTCGGTTGCCTGCGCACTGGCGGCGGCTGAACAGTTCTCGAAAAACGACCTCAAAGCGCCGATTTACATTACCTGCACGGCCGACGAAGAAATCGGTTACGGCGGTGCAGCGGAAGTTGCCGCTCGATCAGAAATCTTTCAGGAAATGGTCGCTGGCGAGGCCAACGGAATCATTGGTGAGCCGACATCTCTGGAAGTCGTTCATGCTCACAAAGGTGTCGTCGGGTTCGTTGCGACGTCGCGTGGCAAAGCCTCGCATTCGAGTACGCGTGAAGGGCTCAATGCAAACCTGGCCATGATCCCGTTTCTGACTGAGATGAAGAAGATCCACGACGAAGCAGAATCCGATGTAAGGTGGCACAATCACGAATTCGAACCGCCAACGATTACCTGGAACATCGGTATCAACGACCACACCAAAGCCGTCAATATTACCCCGCCACAAAGTATCTGCACGGTTTACTTCCGACCGATGCCCGGGCAGGACGGGAACATCCTGCTCGAACGATCTCGGCAGGCTGCCGAACAGAACGGCCTTGAATTCACCGTTCCTGTGAATGGCGATCCGATCTACACCGACCCCAATTGTGATTTCGTCGAAGAAGTCCTGCAGATCGCCGGCAAGGAAAAGGCAACGACGGTGTCATACGGTACGGACGGAGCCAAGTTGACCGCTCTGAAGAAACTGATCGTCTGTGGCCCCGGCAGCATCGCTCAAGCGCACACTCACGATGAGTGGATCGCCTTGGATCAACTGGAAAAAGGTGCCGGCCTTTATACACGCCTCATCAAACACTGGTGTTGCTGAAACGTCGACTTCGATGTCGGATCGAGAAACTTCCGGTGCGTGCAGATTGAACCAGGGCGGCTACAGTTTTCGGTGACCAACGTATTCGGATGAAAACACGTCGGTGATAAAGACTTCGACTCTTTCCGCTGGAGCCTTGATGTCCGAATCTGCCTCTCCGGCCAAAGCTGTTCCGGCGGCGGTTATGCGAATTCGTTCCGGATCGATACCCCAGTTTTCAAGCAGTGCGAATACTGCGTGTCCCTGGTCGTAGCTGCGACTGATTCCGTCGGTAATCGTCGCGGTTACGCCTTCCTGATTGTCACCTGGTGCGGATACGTGCGATCTGATTTCTATTTTGTTCGGCTTGCCGCGCAGTTCACGCACGATACTGAATAGTTCGGCTTCCGCTTGACCAGTCAGGTGAAATTCCTTCGCTCCAGCAACGTTCGTTGTCTGCGGACGGAAAGTCAAAAACGACCCCACCTGCTGCGGTGTGCCTTCGTCGGTCACTTTGATCCGTCGATCGTTACCCTGCACTGACTTCGATTTCACACCACCTCGTCCGTTGTCCTCAGGAGACTCAGCGCCAAGTGTTTTATTCAGACTAGGCACAGGACTGTTTGCAGCGTAGTTCTCTCCTAAGGGCACCGCCGGGGCCGTCGTAAAGCCCATCTTCTTTTCAAGCGCCGTCAACACCGCTCGGTACTTCTTTTCAGCGACGATTTCGCTCAATGATACGAGCATGATGAAAAACGTCAGTAGCAGGGACATCATGTCCCCGTACGTGACCACCCATGCGGGTACACCTGGTGGATCATCTTCTTCCATTTTATGCCTTTACGGTGTACGACCGGCAGATGAGTGAGACCAGTAGGGTACAGATGCCATATCTTCGTTATTCGTCGAGAACACCTCGCCGTCGAGTACCAGTAAAAGCCTCCGGCCACCACATTTAGAAGACTTCCAGTCCGGACGGCGATACATCTCTCACATTCGGAAGACTCACCCTGCGAGTGCTAACGAACTGGCGATTTTTGACCCCGTTCGCGTGTAATTCAGGGACTCGGTGCTTCCCACCAGAAGAAACACACGACGTGGTTGTCTACGACGACAGCGAGTTTGTAACCTACGAACCGTTGTCGCTACTGGACCAGTATCAGGCGACCCTGTTACGGGACAATGCGGAGAGCGGGCAAGCATTTTACGAATTCGAATAGCTGAACGCCCGCCGTGAAATCAACCACTGGAGGCTCGCCGATTGCCTCAAACTTCTTACGAAGTCTAATTCAGAATGTGGCCGAGTGGCGGAATTGGCAGACGCACGGGACTTAAAATCCCGAGTTCCGAATGGAGCGTGCGGGTTCGAGTCCCGCCTCGGCTATCTTTT
>CALGTK010000068.1 GCA_937904325.1 uncultured Planctomyces sp. | reverse complement strand
AAAAAGGCACCGCCAGTCACTGGCGATGCCTTAGTGGAGGATAGGGGACTCGAACCCCTGACCTTCTGGCTGCCAGCCAGACGCTCTCCCAACTGAGCTAATCCCCCGATGCTGGGTACACCTCTGGGGCAAGATTGCCTCAAGAGGATCCGAATCTGTCATCGGCAGAAAAAGGGACCATTCTCAAGAATATTGCGACTAATTCGTCAGCTTCTTGATTTATGGCGTCCAGCCGAAACGTCAGTCGACGACGCGCGAAACTTAGTTTCGTGCGACTGGAGTGTCAAGTTGGCTGGCGGACTCGTCTGAGGCATGGTGGCAGGTGCTCCAACTCGGGACTGCTTGCCGGTGAAGCAGGCATGTCAACCGTAGCTGACACTACCGGCAACAAGACTCGGGTGACCAAATCTCGCAGTTTACCGCTGAGATCAGGAAGTGGCGGACGACTTCGGATATCAAAGCTGCCATAATCCCGATCAAGCGGGGACCGGCGACTGTCCTCAAATTCACATTAACTTCTACCGCACATCATGTTGGCCAGAACCGTCACCAATCTTCGACATTTGATGTCGGAGCACCTGTTATTCCCGACCTGCCTCTCAAAACGAAGAACCAAAACACTATATGCAGTTTGAGTTTCCAGAACTTCTGATTCTTTCCATTCCAGTCTGGTTTCTGTACCGCCGGTTTGGACAGGCAACCGGAGTCACCGGGTGGTTGAGGGTTGCGCTGCTGGTGGTTTTGGTTGTTGCTCTCTCAGGCCCTCGAATCAACGTTGGGGGGCGTGGTGTTGACGTTGTCGTTGTGGCTGATCAGTCGCTGTCTCAGTCGGCGGCGGCTCGGGACAATATTCGAGAGTTGATTCTCAATCTGCAGGATCATGTAACCACAACTTCGACGAGCGGCGATCGTCTTTCGCTGGTCACCTTCGGAACTGATTCCAGAGTCGAGTATGAACTCTCCAACCAAATCAGTCATACGGAATTTACGAAGGACATCAATCCGAACGGCAGTGATTTGAATGCCGCCATCCTGACAGCGCTGGACCGTATTGATGCCGATCGACCGGCACGCATCCTCGTGCTCTCTGACGGCAAAGCGAACGGTGCCAACCCCGAATCTGCGGCTCGGCGTGCTATGGAGCAGGGAGTTCCAGTTGACGCTCGTGAATTTGAACGGTTGCAGGTTGGCGACATCGCGATTGAATCAGTCCTGCTTCCCGAAACGGTCACACCTCGCGAACCGTTTCAGTATTCCGTGTGGGTTCACGCTGGCCGCGAGGCAACGGGCACTGTTCAGGTCATTCGGGACGGTCGTGAAATCGCTCGTCGTGACGCCGACTTCACGTCTGGCATGAACAGGCTGCTGTTTCGCGACCTGCTCGAAGACGGCGGGCTGCACAACTACTCCGTAAAACTGATACTTGAAGATGACCCTTTGCCCGAAAACAACACCGGCGCGGGCATTGTCCGCGTCGATGGCGGGCCACGTGTGCTGTTACTTAATTCTGACGGCCAGACAGGCAACCTCGAACGAGCACTCAAAGCCGCCAGGATTCCGGTCGACACGTCAAAGGCCACCAATCATCCGCTCACTCAGGATTCGCTCGACCGCTATCGAACCATCGTCCTGGAGAACGTCCCCGCTGAAGATCTCGGACGACTGAAGATGGAACGGCTGACGCAGTTCGTCGAAGATCTCGGTGGCGGCCTTCTTATGACCGGAGGTAAACGCAGCTTTGGAACGGGCGGCTACTTCAAGAGCCCGCTCGAAAAGATCCTGCCGGTTTCAATGGAACTGCGTGAAGAAAATCGCAAACTTCGAGTCGCGATCGCCGTCGCTCTCGACCGATCAGGCAGCATGACGGCTCCGGTCAATGGCGGCAAAACCAAGATGGACCTCGCCAACCTGGGCACTGCCGAGTGCGTCCGAATGTTGTCGAGCCAGGACATGATCTCAGTGATCGCCGTCGACAGCTCACCACATGTGATCATGCCCATGTCGCCGGTCGATGCCCCTGAATATATCGCCAGCAAGGTACTCGGCATCCAGAGCATGGGCGGCGGCATCTTCGTTTACGAAGCCCTCGTCGAGGCTGGCTCGCAACTCATGAAGGCCGAAGGCTACTCGACTCGGCACATCATTCTCTTTTCCGATGCCCAGGACAGCGAGGAACCTGGTGCGTACGAGACGCTACTGAAGAAGTACTCCGATTCCGGCATTACAGTCAGCGTGATCGGTCTGGGCGAAAAGACAGACGTTGATGCGAAACTGTTAGAAGATGTCGCCAGGCTCGGCGGCGGCAATATTATGTTTACGTCGGATGCTCAGGAACTGCCGCGACTGTTTGCTCAAGATACGATGAGCATCGCCCGAAATACGTTCATTGAGCGGGACCCGGAAACGCAGCCAGACGGAATTCCAGGCACTCGCGTTCCCGATGCGTTGCTGATGGGTAATCTCGGCAGCGGAAGTTTTCCCAGGTCCGGTGGTTACAACCTCAGCTACCTTCGCCCTGAAGCTACTGCGGCGGTGCTTTCGCAGGACGAGTATCAGGCACCGTGGTCGTCGTTCTGGTATCGCGGACTTGGTCGAGTTTCCGCGATTACCCTCGAAGTCGACGGTAACTTTTCCGGCCAGTTTGGAACGTGGAATCAGTATGAAGACTTTCTTGTCACCCACGTCCGATGGCTATTGGGCGGCGGCGGCACGTCCGATGCCTTTATCAAAGTCGAGCAATCCGGCCAGGACGCCATCGTCACGCTTGAACTTGATCCAGAACGCCCCGACCAGAAGAAAACGCTAAACCCAGAACTGATCATCGTCCCGCCTGGTCAGGAACGTGAAAAAGTCATGCGGCCGGACTTCGTCTGGACAGGTTCTCATGAACTGGAATCGCGATTTCGTCTCGACCAGACTGGGACTTACAGGACACTGGTCAAGACTGGCGAACGGACATTTACCCGCGGTCCGACAGTAACACTGCCGTATTCACCCGAGTTCGCACCCAGGATCGGAATGCCTGCTGGCCGCGACGTGCTGTCGCGAATTGCGGAACTCAGTGGCGGCGAACTTCGAACTGACGTCATGAGTATCTTTGAGAATCCGCCACGTTCAGCACGAACCGTCGCACTTCTCGCCCCGCTGATGATTGCCGGGATTGTCTTCCTGTTAATGGAGATCGCCGGGCGGCGTCTCGCACTCTGGCAACGACTTAGCGAAGTAGCACAAACGCCTATGGCTGATAAACCAGCTCAAGCAGAATCGACGAATACCGCGTCCCAAAGCTGGCTGTCCAGGTTCAAAGCCGCACGGCAACGTCGCCGCACTGCAAGAGCCGCGCGATCTCGCACTGCTGACAAGCAGAAAAATACGGCTGCCACTGAAACGGGGACAACTCGGCAATCGACTGCTCAGTCAGGGGCAGATGCAGGGGCAAAAGAACTCACTTCTGATAAGACTACGGCATCCGTCTTCGAGCAAGCTCGTAAACAGGCTCGTCGTCGGTTTAAGAATTAGACCGCACAGCAAACACGGAAATCCGAACACCTATGAGCGACTCATCAGGAAAACTTCTGGCAGGAAAAACGGCGATTGTCACTGGATCAGGACGAGGGCTGGGACGAGCGTTTGCTGAAACGCTCGCAAACCTCGGGTGCAACGTTGGCATACATGGCATGCGTGAGAACGGCCCGGCCGAGTACGGCGAAGGAACCACACTCACCGATACCGCTCGAGAAATCGGCGAGCAACACGGAGTGAAAACTGTCCGCGTGCTCGGAGACCTGACCGACAATGAACAAGTTGGTCGTATCGTTCAGGAAGCCACCGACGTTTTGGGGCCAATCGAAATCCTTGTCCACAACGCCGGAGGCGACATAGCCGCCAGGGGGGGCAAACCAGACCCAAACGACGCCGTCATGATCAAAGAAGAAGACGTACGGTCGGTGATGGATCGAAACCTGCTAAGCACTGTTTTCATCAACCAGCACGTCTCTCGAAGCATGATGGAACGAAAGACCGGCCGAATCATCAACATCAGCTCCATCGCCGCCTTCCGGGGAAATGCCAACTCGGCAATTTACTCGACAGCAAAGGCGGCCGTTGTCGAGTACACGCGGTGTCTGGCTCTTCAACTTAGACCTTACGAAGTCACGGTAAACAGCCTCGCTCCTGGCGACACACGAACGGGCCGATTTCTCGGCACGAGAGAAGTTGACCATGGCCGAATGGCCGAGTCAGGAACACTGGAACGGATCGCTCTTGTCGACGAAGTCGCGCGAGTCGTCGAATTCTTCGCCGGGCCAATGGGACAATTCGTGACCGGACAGGTGTTACGAGTCGACGGCGGATCCCAGTGCTGGCCTTCGTGACGCAATAATTCCAGTCATCAGGAACTCACGCCGACCGGCGACTTCGACCGGCAGCGGCGTTAATCTGCGACATCAAAAGTGACCCCATACAATGTTGCTGCGAAAAACCAGTGTTCCGCCAGAAAATAAATTTCTCCCGCAGGTGCGCCATTTCGTCTGGCGGTCTGCCTGCTGAAGCATCGCGGAATCATCCTGGCCCCAGAAACTTGAAAATCGTCCCTTCGGCTTATACCCGGTTACTTCAGGAGGACTCGCCGTTTCGAAGCCACTGACCATCCCTTCGCTGAACGGGATCGCAGCAGTCGTTATCGACGAATCAGCAATACGACCTGTATCAGAATTGACGTTTCCGCGAGTCACGACGCTTCTCTCGACACAGGCAGTCGGTCAAGTGACTCAATCGCCACTGCCATCAACCCTTTAAGGCTGACACTCACAAATTTCGATATGTGAAGGCAACCGGAATCTCACAGTACGCGACAGGTTGAACCGTTCACGCCGATAATCGGCCGCAAGTCAACTATCAGCGTTACTTCCCTCCGAAAAGCAATAACCTGACAACTCGGAAATTCCGCCACCAGACCCCGGTTGATTGCTGTCTGGATTCTCAATTGTTCCGCGCCGACAGCCGATGAACCGGATAATGTAAGGCACAGACCATTAATGAGGATGCCACGTACGAAATCGCTTGAGGCTGAAACATACGTAACCATCGATCTCTAAATTTGGATATCAGAGTCGGGTGTTGTGTCCGTCAGAGTGGTCTTTAGAATGAATTCCAGAACATGCGTGCCGTATTGCTGGCACGCCGTCAAAGTGACTCGAAGTCTGCCAACCACGACAGACTGACCGCCGTTTCTTTTTGTATTACTGACTGGTCGAGACTCATGGCAAAGAAGTATCTCAGTCTTCAGGAAGCCGCTGACATCCTTGGAATCTCGGAAGAGAGCCTCAAGCAGGCACGTTCCGACGGTAACATCCGCGGGTTTGCTGACCGAGGAAACTGGAAGTTCCGCCAGGAAGACGTCGACGAATACGGTCGCACCGTCCAGTTGAATTCCAGCCCTGAAGTCCCGCTGATGGACGCTAACGACGGCAACGTCCTGGCCGACGACGGTGCCATCTCGGAACAGCCAACGATCATCCGTAAGCAGGAAGAAGACAGCAAGGTCTTCAGCGATGACGATGATCTCGAGGAAGGAGCATCCGACAGCGGCGTTCGACTCGTACTTGATTCAAAACTCATGAGCGCGCCACTCGGTGATTCGGGCGACGACGTCTTGTCCGATTCAAGCATCGACATCCCTCTGTCCCTTGGCGACTCGGATGACGAAATTGCACTGAGCTACGACGACAGCTCAGAAGGCGCCAGCGTCGAGATTCCCGTCTCGCTGAGTGATTCCAGCGAAGACGGTCTTGTTCTCGAAGACGACGATGACGACGTACTCGACCTCGCCCGATCCGACAGCGATGTCCGTCTGTCTGTTGACCTTGACCACGAAGAAGACAGCGCCGTCGTTCTTCCGGGAGCCGATTCAGACAGCGACGTCCGCCTGCTCGACCAGACTCAACCAATGATTCTCAGCGATGCTCCTGACCTTGGCCTTGGCCCGAATTCAGACAGCGACGTCGCGATGGTAAGTACTGGATCAGACAGCGACGTAAAACTGCCTTCGGAGCCCGAAGGTATCACTGCCGAGGATCTCAGCCTCGACAGTGACGTGAGGCTTATCAAAACAGAATCCGACAGCGACGTGCGGCTGCAAACGTCTAACTCCGACAGCGACGTGCGGCTGCAAACGTCTAACTCCGACAGCGACGTGCGGCTCTTGTCGCCATCACCGAATCTCGAGCCCGGCAGCGACAGCGACGTCGCTCTGGTCGACCGCACTGATGCCGGCATCGTACTTGGTGCGGATGAAAGCGGAATCGCCCTCGACACTGGTGGCGACAGCGACATCTCACTCGAAGTCGCGGAAGACTCTGGCATCTCACTCGACATCGCAGACGACAGCGGAATCGCACTCGACGTCGCAGACGACAGCGGAATCGCACTCGACGTCGGAACCGATAGCGACATCTCTATAGCAGCCGACGAAGACAGCGGTTTGTCGCTCGACATGGGTGCCGACAGTGGAATCTCGCTCGACGCCCCAACCGACAGCGGAATCTCGCTCGACGCAGGCGATCTCGCCGCAACAGCCCCACCAATGGATCTCGGAAAAGCGAGCAACGAGAGCAATTCCGACACGATGGTTCAAATGTCCGCTTTCGACGGAGTCGATGACGACGACGAAAGCGACTTCGAACTAGGAGCCCTCGAAGGCGACAGCAGTTCTGACACCAGTGTTCTACTTTTCGACGACGAAGACGACGAGGCCGAGGATCGCGCCGCCACAATGATCAAGAAGAAAAGTACGGACAGCGAAGAAACGTTCGACCTGGATGCGGCCGAAGCCTTTGACGAAGAGTTCGAAGACGACGACGATCTACTCGGAGAAGACGACGAAATTGAAGACGACTTCGGCGACGAAGAATTCATGGCCGACGAGGACGACTTCGACGAGTCATTCGCCTCTGAAGACGGAGCCGCAGACTTCGTAGCCCCCGCAGCCGCTGGCGGCGTGATGCGAGGCCCCGTCGAACAGGACTGGGGCATGGGCGTCTTCGCCTGCGTACTTGTAACGACAATCCTGATGCTCGTTTGCACGGGAGTCACCTTCGATCTCGTCCGCTACGTCTGGCAGGCTGGCGAGTACGGTGCTGTGGCTGGCCCGATGGTCGACATGATGGGCCTCAAGTAGCGCCTCGTCACCCAAACGGGGAACGATCAACCAGATGGCTTATCGCAGCGTGCCAACTGCCGCCACGCCAAAACGTACATTGCCGGTGCTCTTAAGCCTTCTGGAATCGCCGTTTTCTGTGTTTGAGTTTTACCATCAACAGGGTGACCTGCATATCGATCGAATGATTGGGCACTGGCAAACAAGTCTAACCAGTTTCTGCCGTTGAAAATCTCCGCCACCAATGATGGCTGAACTTCAATCGCAAATCAAAATATTCGCGACTCGATAAGGCTACGCCGCGTTCGTTCAAGTCGCAGTTGACGAACACGATCAAGCACGCCACACATTTCCAATTCCATTCTGTTCAATTCCACCCTGAACGAACAGATCTCAATCAAATGCGCAAACTAGCTTCACGAGACCAATGCGATAGCCGTTACCCTCTGTGTCGCGACGGTGCCTGGCTACGATCCATCTATAACCTGGCAGTACACTCACAACGGTCGAACGGAGTCGACGCGTGGAATCCGAAAAAGCAGACGCGATAGTGATCCGACTGGCTGACTTCAGCAATACCAGCCGAGTTGTCACGTTCTTCACGCGTGAATTCGGAAAAACGTCCGCTATCGCCAAGGGCGGAAAGCGTCTCAAAGGCCCATTCGACTCTGCTCTTGACCTTGTTTCGACGTGTCGAATAGTGTTTCTTCGCAAGTCCAGCACAGCGTTGGACATCCTCACAGAAGCCAGTCTGACCGATCGATTCCGACCGTCTCCAGACAACTTGAATAGCTTCTACGCGGGGTGCTACGTCGCTGAACTACTCGCCGGATTGACTGAAGAATACGACCCCCACGAGACTCTTTTCGATTCGGCGGTGTGGGCCTTGCAGCAGTTTGCACAAGGCAAAGATGTCCACCTTTCACTTCTTAAGTTCGAACTGGTCGCGCTTCACGAAATTGGGCAGTTGCCATCGTTTGACGAGTGTGTTCACTGCAGCGATTCGATCAACTTCAACGAAACACAAACCTTTCGAGTGTCGCAGGGTGGGCTGCTCTGCCCGCGATGCCCAAGCACCGACTTTAATGACCAGCAAATTCAGGCTGGCACCATCGCACTGATCAAAAATCTTGCAGCCGGTCCCGATTCCCTGACCTCTCGCATCACCGCATCACCAATACAGCTTCGCGAAATGCGATTTACTATGACGGCAACGATTTCAAACATCATCGGACGTCGCCCCAGCAGTCTCAGATACCTTAAGTTTTGAGACACCCCTTCACTTCGGCTCAACACTCCGAGTCATCGCGACATCCCCTCTTCCCATCTCTCCACTCAATTCAATAAGCGGGTTCACGGATGACCCCAATTTTCTTCCATCAATCAAGCCACGTGTCTCAATCGAGAATCGACAGAAACATTCGTCGCTTCAAGAATGTGATTGCGTTCACGTTGCCCGCCCTGCTTCTGACCGGCTGCCATACGATGTGGACGCCACCGTCGCCTGCAAACTGGATATCCAGTATCACTGGACGAAGCCCAGGAATCGATGCGACCGCTCTGCGAGACCAGGACGACGACTCGCCACGAAACGTCGATGACGTCATCGGTCCACTGCAGCGTGAAGCAATGAAGCGAACCGCGTCGCGCGACATTTCCCCGAAAGACCAGAAGGATCATGCGGCACTGAAAGTTGTACAAAAGCAGTTTGACGAAGGCCAGTACGGTGCCGCAGCTCGCGGCTTCTCGAAAATTGCGAAGAAACGCGACCGGTCCAAGGTCACCATCTTCGGCAACAGCGACAAAGACCGTCCGACATACGATCCAATCCGCGAAGAAGCTGTCTTCTACCTGGCCGAGAGTCAGTTTCAGCAGAATTCGCTGGCTGACGCTGCATCCAATTACCAAATGCTGGTCAAGGACTATCCGTCGACGCGATACATGGACGAGTCGACCGGTCGCTTGTTTGAAATTTCAAAACAGTGGCTCGGCGTCGAAAGCTTTGCCACCACCGACGAAATCCGCCAGGTCAACGCCGAAGAAGGAGCCGGTGATGCTCCGCTCTCTTCGCAGCAGACCGAGAGCCGCTTCAACGCTCTGCCAAACCTCACAGATCGAAGCAAACCTGTATTCGACAAAGGTGGGCACGCTCTGAAAGCCCTCAAGACAATCTGGCTGAACGATCCATCCGGCCCGTTAGCTGACGACTCACTAATGCTTGCCGCAACGTACCACTTGCGAAGCGAAAAGTATCGCGAAGCAGATCGTCTCTTCACGATCCTTCGTGAACAATTCCCAAAGAGTCCGCACTTGCAGAACGCATTCATTCTCGGATCACACGTTAAGCTGATGTCTTACCAGGGAGCCGCCTACGATGATCAGTTGCTACTGGACTCAGAACAACTCAAAGAGCAGGCTTTGCGACTGTTCCCCGATCTCCCTGAAGGAGATCGAGTGCGGACCGAACTGAAATACATCAACGAAGCCAAAGCGAAAGCCGAATGGGCGAACGCCGAGTTCTACGAAAAAAAACGGAAGCCGAAAGCCGTCTATATTTCCTGCAAGGAAATTCTGAAGAAGTTCCCGACCACATCCTACGCACCAAGAGCTCGGGCCAAGCTCGCCGAACTCGGAGTAACCGTCAGTGGTGACGCTCAATCGGTACCTTCGTCATTCCCGCTTCGTCCTTTGGATGAAGCACAGCCTCAGGCCGCTAAACCGTTCCAGCAAGTTCCGGAAATCAAAGACAGACGCTCGGACCAGCAGGGCAACCAGGTATTCCCCAATCGCCAACCAATCTTCGACGACGAGTCGACCTCTCCTCCGGCTGGCGTTGGCCGAGTACGACTGTAATCACGAAAGCGTTGATGCAACGAGCATCGACTGACAAAGGAGCAAACTGTCGATGCCGGAAATTCTTTTTCAACAAAGAACGA
Organism: uncultured Planctomyces sp.; assembly: GCA_937904325.1. Lineage (GTDB taxonomy): Bacteria > Planctomycetota > Planctomycetia > Planctomycetales > Planctomycetaceae > JABMPE01. The sequence continues at coordinate 35,687 of CALGTK010000068.1, read as the reverse complement.
CTCCGGCACGCCGGCTCTCTCCTCCGAGACGCTTCGCTCTCCCATCCGTGATCGGGCTGATCTGCCTGGCAACTTCCGGTTGCGGATATCTGGTCGGCCCCGCCCACGATGCGCAGCTGACAACGATCGCCGTTCCGATCTTCCGCAATGAAACCTTCCGTCGGCAGCTTGAGTACCCGCTGACCGAAGCCGTGCAGAAGGAAATTCAGAAGCGAACGGCCATGCGCATCGTGCACGGCTCGGAAGCTCAGACTAGACTGACCGGAACGATCGTCAACGTCGGTAAGACCGTGCTCGGCGAAAACAGATTTGACGATCCGCGAGAACTGCAGCTCGGGATGACCGTCCGGGTCAAATGGGAAGACCTCCGCAACGGCCGGATCATCTCTCAACAGGACGTCCTGTTGGACGCTAACACGGTTTCGCTGTTCACGCAGTCCGACTTCGCCCCCGAAGTCGGCCACTCCCTGGCCACTGCCACCCAGGACAGCATCGAACAAACCGCCCGCCGCATCGTCGACATGATGGACGCCCCCTGGTAGGCAGGAGCGAAATTGACATCGCCCAGTTTAGATTTGCTCAACCTTGTGCCATCGTATAATCCAGGCAGGATCGACAGCTGTCAGTCCACCCGGCTAAGCTCAAATTGAACTTCCACAGTTTTCGTGGGCGCGAGCTATGCGTTTCAGGGAAAAGGTATTTATTGTCCGGAAGTTGTGCCATCGCTGGCCGTCTCGCAGCGCCAATTCATATCGCTCAGGACTCATTGCCCTGGGCTGAATGCCGGCAAAGTCGATTGTAGAAGCGTGCGATGTTGTTGAAGAAAATTGAACGGTCCTCGGATCGTCTCGCGTAGTCTTTCAGGTAGACTCGTTCCTGTTTCAGCGTAATGAAAACAATCTCCGTCATTGCATTGTATCAGCAGTTACCTTTACGGCTCATGCTGTACGTGACTTCTGGCGTATTGCGACGCACCCGGCGAACTGATCAGTTCACGACAGCTGAGTGATTAAATCGTCGTAAAATCAGTGGCCCGACCGTAAACAGCCGGATGTACGATCACAAAATATTCATCCGCTAGATCTTCATGTGGCGGGACGCTACGACCGACTAAACTGTTTCCAGCAACGCATCCGATGCCAATTGATTCACATAACAAACTCGGTTGGTTGGCGTTATGTTCGATCATCTTCGATGATGCCGCCTCAATCGGTTACTTTCCTTGACGAGGCGAAGATGTCATCAGCACGACGATTCCGACGTTTCGCGTTCACTCTATGCGCGTTGAATTTATCTGCAGTTTCCATTGCCGGCATTGTCAGCGATCAGACTTCGACAGATTCGCATTCCGCCCCTGAATCCAACGGACTGTTCGCACGGAACAATCTTGTTGCCTGGTGCATTGTACCTTTTGATGGGAAGAAACGTGGCCCGGCGGAGCGGGCGGCGATGTGTGCGAAGCTGGGGCTGAAAAAAGTTGCCTACGATTGGCGAAACGAGCATGTGCCAACATTCGAACAGGAGATTCTCGAATACAAAAAGCACGGCATCGAGTACTTCGCTTTCTGGGGCGGGCATGCAGAAGCGTACAAACTCTTCAAGAAGCACGACCTGCATCCGCAGATCTGGAGAATGATCGGCCCGCTAAACAGTGCGACTCAGGAAGACCACGTCAAAGCAGCCGCGAATCAGATGTTGCCGTTGGTCGAAACAGCCCGTGAGATGAAATGCAAGGTCGGACTCTATAACCACGGCGGATGGGGCGGCGAACCGGAGAACCTGGTCGCGGTCTGCGAATACTTGAGAAAGCATCACAACGGCGAGCACGTTGGTATCGTTTACAACCAGCATCACTCGCACAGTCGTGTCGATGACTTTGCAGCTAACCTCAAGGCAATGAAGCCGTTTCTGCTTTGCCTGAACCTGAACGGGATCACGCGAGACGGTGACAAGCACGGAAAGAAGATCCTGCCACTCGGCGAAGGCGAACTGGATGTTTCGCTGCTGAAGACGATTCGTGACTCTGGCTACGACGGACCGATCGGCATCATCGGCCACACTCAGGACGACGTTGAGCAACGGTTGCAGGATAACCTCGATGGTCTCGACTGGATTCTTCCACAACTCGACGGCAAACAACCCGGGCCGAAGCCAACTCCCAGAACATGGTCACCACAGTCTGATGCCTCATCCCCGAGTTCACACCAGAACGTTGCGGGGGTGTTACTCAAAGGAAAGACCGAATATCGAACTCCCCCGATCACCGTCGAAGCACGAGTCACACTGCCCTCGCGAAGCAACTACAACATCATCGTTGCCAGCGATACGAAACAATCGGGTGAGCACTGGGAACTGTTCACAATGAATGGCTCGGGTAACCTCACCGTGTATACACCGGGACTGACCCCTGATCATACAACTTCAGCGGCGATGATTTGCGACGGCAAGCCGCACAACGTAGCGATGACTTACGAATCCAAACTGATCCGGTTATTTGTCGATGGACAGCTTGTCGCCAGTCAGAAAGTTGTATCGGCCGGACGAGCCACGGTGCCAGGCGGCTTTGCGATCGGAAAACTGGTCGAAGGTAGCATTGGCAGCTCTGGATTGCCCGAGTGGGTAAGGATCAGCACGGGTGCCCGGAAGTCGGTTTCAACGACGGCTCACGCTCCGCCAAAAGACGAGTCCACGTTGCTGGCCTGGGCCAGGTCTGAGAATTCACACGCGGACCATCAGACTGCGTCTCACGGAGACAACTCGGCACCGATGGTAAAAGTTCCCGAGTACACCCCTGAACTTGTTTCGCAACTGCTCGCTGACGCGAAGGAACATGGTGACGCAGCGAGAGGGATCATGGTCTTTGCCAACGCAAAGTCAGCTTGCCTGAACTGCCACAAGTTTGGAAGTCACGGAGGGACCGTCGGACCGCCGCTCAACGAAATCGGCAATCAACGCAAGCCTCACGAAATCATTGAATCGGTACTTTGGCCAAAGCGTCACGTTAAGCCGGAGTTCAACGCTCATCTCGTTGTCACCTCAGAAGGAAAATCCATCCGCGGTTACATCGTCAACGAAGACGACCAGCAGTTGCATCTGAAAGATTCAACGCGGCTGAAGGATCAGCTCGTCAGAATCCCCAAAGACGACATCGAAGCCCGACGCGAGATCGGCACGCTGATGCCGGACAACCTGACGGCCACGATGTCGAAAGCTCAATTGCGTGACCTGCTGAGTTTTCTGATCGGACTCGGCACGCCGGACGGCATTTCAATGTCGGACGTCAAGTCGATCATCCAGCACACGCATGCTCATCTACATGGACCGGTAGCTTTCGATTTTGACCGCAAGCCGCTGCATCCTGAAGGCTGGCCAAGCTGGCAACATACAGTCAACCGCGATCGCATTTACGATTTCTACGCCAAGGAAGCCGACCATTTCAGGGCTTTGGCTCAGGTTGGTAAGCCCGTCCCGCCACTGCTGATGGAGTATCCCGGCCTCGACGGCGGAGAACTCGGGCACTGGGGCAACCAGAACGAAACGACCTGGGCCAGTGGCGTCTGGAATGAGGCGAAACTGGGAACGGTTCAGGCCGGCATCTTCCGCGGCGACGGCGTCACGGTACCACGAGGAATCTGCGTGCAACTTGGTGACGACGGTGAACTGGCCTGCTGCTTCAATCCTGACACGCTGTCTTACGATGCTGTCTGGAAAGGTGGCTTCCTTAAGTTCTCGTCTGTTCGTCACGGCTTCCTGCACGGCGTGCTGATGGATGGACAGGCTCATCCAAACCCCGACCGCGGCAACGGCCCTGAAGGGACCAAAGTAAACGAGCCGTTCACTTATCGGGGTTATCATCGAGTCGACAATCGGATCGTCTTCTCGTACCAGATCGGTGATACCGAGTATTTCGATTCCCCCTGGATCGAAGACGGCAAGTTTATTCGAGTCGCCGGTCCGGCATCCGAACATCAATTGGCTGATCGAATCGGTATGAGTAAGCCGCAATGGCCCGAAACGTTCGAGACGGACATCGTTCATGGAGACACATCGCCCTACTCTGTCGACACCATCCAGCTCCCGAAGAAAACGCCGTGGAATGTCCCCATGTTTGGCGGTGGCCTTGGTTTTCTTCCCGATGGCTCCGCACTTGTCTGCACGATGCACGGAGATGTGTGGCGTGTTTCAGGCCTCGATTACCCATCAAAGAAAGCTACGTGGAATCGATTCGCGTCAGGACTTCACCACTGTCAGGGAATGATCATCGACGAGGACGGCATCTTTGTCATGGGACGTGACCAGCTCACTCGCCTGCACGATCTCAACGGCGACGGTGAAGCCGACTATTACCATTGCTTCTCCAACGCGTTCGAAACTTCTGCTGCCGGACACGATTTCATTTGCGGCCTTGAACGAGACAAAACCGGCAACTTTTACACGGCGTCCGGCAACCAGGGGATCGTGCAGATCTCATCCAACGGCAAGCAGGCCGACGTCGTCGCCACAGGATTCCGCAACCCAGACGGCATCGGACTGACATCAGACGGTTTAATCACGGTCCCCTGCTCCGAGGGTTCGTGGACTCCTTCGACGATGATCTGTGCATTCAAACCGGACAGTAGTAAGACGGCTGAAGCATCACCGTTCTTTGGATTTCGCGGACCGAAGAATGGGCAAACACCTAAGTTGCCGCTCGTTTACTTTCCGCGTGGCATCGACAACTCAGCAGGCGGTCAGCAAACGGTGACAAGTGAGCGATGGGGCCCCCTGAAAGGCCAGTTGCTTCATTTCTCCTTCGGAACCGGTTCGCACTTTCTAACACTGCAAGACGAAGTTGATGGTCAGATTCAAGGCGCGAACGTTCCTCTTCCCGGTGAGTTTCTTTCCGGCGTCCACCGCGGTCGATTCTCGCCGCACGATGGCCAGCTTTACGTGACTGGGATGCAGGGTTGGGGCAGCTACACACCTCAGACCGGGTGCTTCCAACGAGTTCGCTACACCGGTGATCCCGTGCAACTTCCCGTTGGTTACAAGGTCTTCCGCAACGGAGTGCTGATCAACTTCTCCCAGCCGATCGATACGACGATCGCATCGCAGGCAAACAATCATTTCGCACAAGCCTGGAATTATCGCTACAGCGGCGCGTACGGATCGCCGGAATTCTCCAGCAAGCATCCACTGATGCGAGGCCACGACCACGTGCCAGTTTCTTCCGCGCACGTCGTGTATGACGGCAAGGGGCTGTTCCTGGAAATGCCCGAACTGCAGCCGGTCAACCAGCTCCATCTGCGACTTCAAACTGGAGAGGGGCAAACATACGAGCTGTTCGCAACGGTGCACAAACTGCGAGAAGAACAATTTACCGACGCGCCGGGACTGCTGGACCTATCCAACAAGACGATTAACCCCCATCCCATTCACGCGGACCTGGCGATGGCCACTCGCAGCGTGCCTAACCCTCATACAAAACGCCGCAAGGGCGGCCGCCAGATCACCATCGAAACAGCCAGCAATCTTTCGTTTGCAACGAGGTCATTCACAGTCAAACCGGGCGAATTCATCGAGTTCAAACTTCTGAATCCGGACGTCGTCCCGCATAACTGGGCGTTGCTCAAACCCGGAACGATGGAAAGAGTCGGCAGGCTGTCCAACCAGCTGATCTCCGATCCGGAAGCCGCCATCCGGCATTATATCCCGAAAACCGAAGACGTACTTGCTTACACGAACGTCGTACTTCCCAAAGACGAATCCATCATCTACTTCACAGCCCCGAAAGAAACGGGCAGCTACCCCTACCTCTGCACCTTCCCCGGCCACTGGCTTGTCATGAACGGCGAGATGATTGTTGAATAGGAAGTCGTTAACGGCACAACAAACTCTCCAGCGAAACCCTGGCACAAACTCAGAGACACCAATGCTGCAAGCCATCTCGCGCGGCCTTAGCTGGCTGGTAATCATCCTTTCAACCATCGCTTTTTCTCAAGCCGTTGGTGAAGAGACAACTTCACCAGCAAAGCGAAGTGAGCAGGAACACTTCTTCGAAAACACTGTCCGGCCGCTTCTGATTCAGAAGTGTCTTGACTGCCATGCGGGTGATGACACCGACGAATCTTCCTTCGCCATCGCTTCGCGCGAACATCTTCTGAAAGGCGCTAATTTCGGTCCGTCCATTCTGCCGGGACGATCACAGGACAGCGTGCTGATTCGAGCGGTAAAATGGACGCACAAAGAACTCCGCATGCCGCCAGACGAGAACAACCGCCTCTCACGTGAAGAGATTTCAGTACTGGCAAGATGGATTGACGATGGAGCGGTCTGGCCCAGAACGAAGCTCGTTGACGGGCTGCCAGAGGCTGAACTGGAGAAACAGCTCACAGGCAAAACAGTTAAAACTGACCACTGGTCGTTCAAGCCCCGGAAATTGGTCCCTCCGCCGAAGGTCGACGACGCTCGTTGGGCAGGCCACGAAATCGATCGTTTTCTCCAGAACGAACGGCGGAAAAAACATCTGACCGCAGTGCGCGAAGCAGATCGCCGGACACTGATAAGGCGTATCACTTTTAACCTGACTGGACTCCCACCGACGCCGACCGAGATCAAAGAATTCGTTGCCGATCCGCGTTCCGACGATGACGCCTGGAGATCTCTGATTAACCGCCTCCTTCGATCTTCTCACTACGGCGAGCGCTGGGGCCGACACTGGCTGGACGTCGCTCGATATGCCGACACGCAAGGCGATGTCGGCGATATTCCAATCCCCGATGCGTGGCGTTATCGCAATTGGGTGATCGACGCACTGAATGCCGACATGCCGTTCGACACATTTCTGCAAGCGCAGATTGCCGGTGACGTTCTCGCCCGAAAGCTCGCTTCAACATCTGAAGAAACGGAGTCTAAAACGGCTCTCAATTCGACAGCCAAGAGCGACGAAGTGCGAAACCTCGTAGTCGCAACCGGTTTCATTTCTCTGTCCCAACGATTTGGAAACTCAAAAAACGATCAACTGCACCTCACGATCGAAAACACAATCGACACACTGGGACGAGGATTGCTGGGGCTGACGCTGCGATGTTCGCGCTGCCACGACCACCCCTTCGACCCGGTTCTGCAAACTGACTACTACGGACTGTATGGCATCTTCAATAGTACGACTTATCCGTGGATGGGGATGTCTGTAGAAAAATCGCCGTCTGCACTGGCTCCGGCGACCGTCGCCCCCAATGCAAAGCAGTTGGTTGACGAGTTCTGGGAGACGATCACTCGCTACGAATATCAGATCAACAATCACTTCCGACCATGGCTGAAGCCGACGCTTGATGAATTCAAGAAAGTGAAACTTGACTGGCAGAAAGCTAAGACTGCCGGTGCCCCAACGGACGACCTGACGAAGCAGCGCGATGAATTGCTGGGCAGGCACTCCGGCCGATTTCGGGAATTAATGCTGCACGGCCTCGCGTGGCTGAAAAAGGAGAAGGAGCGGCTCGCAGAGAACCCACCCGTCGAAATGGTGTTCGGTGTCGGCGAAGGACAGCCGCGCGACGCCAACGTGCAACGAAGAGGCGAACCGGCGCGTAAGGGCCCAGTCACTCCGCGGCGTTTCCTGCAGGTAATCGATGGACCTGATGCTCCACGAATTACTAACGGCTCAGGACGTCTTGAATTGGCTCGATGGCTGACGCAATCTGATCACCCACTCGTCCCCCGAGTCATCGTGAACCGAATCTGGCAACGCCATTTTGGACAAGGACTGGTCGCGACACCGGATAACTTTGGAATCCGAGGCGAACGGCCATCACATCCTGAACTTCTCGACTGGCTTACCGAACAGTTTGTTAATCACGATGGCTGGTCACTGAAGGCACTGCACCGCCGCATCGTCATGACTCGTAGCTACCGCCTTGCGTCTGTGGTCGACGAGAGTGCCCCTGAGGTCAGCGGTGCGAATTTCGCAAGTTCTGACAGGCAAATTGACGCTCCTTCCGTCGATCCAACCAACAGGTATCTATGGCGTTTTCCGCGACGCCGCCTGGAAGCTGAGGCAATTCGCGATGCGATGCTTTTCGTTAACGGGCAACTGGATCGGACTCAGGGCGGTCCGCATCCTCTGCCTGCGTGGCACAAAAAACGATACGGTTTGAACGGTCCATTTCATATGGAACACGAAACAAACAAACGCAGCGTCTATCTACTGACTCAACGCCTGTTCGACCATTCCTTTCTTGGTCTCTTCGATCCTCCTGACACCAGCCAGACAACATCGCAGCGGACCAGTTCTGATGTGCCCGGCCAGGCACTGTTCCTGATGAATTCCACCTTCATCCGAAGACAGGCAGAGTCATTCGCCGAACGAATCATGCGTGAACGGAATTCTACTGTCGATCGGGTGAACTTCACTTTCCAGCTTGCTTATGGGCGACAATCGGACGACGACGAATTGACCCAACTGACAACCTTCATCCAGCAGTTCGAAAAACACAGCGGCAAGCAGCACCGCAAAGGCGATGTCAGGCGACAGACCTGGACAGCAATTGCTCGAACCATACTGACCAGCAACGAGTTTTTCTTTGTCGACTGACTCTCCAGCTTTCCAGTGTCTCGATCCTTCAAGTTCTCAATCCTTCAGGTTCTCGCCGATGTCGCATAATCGCAAATTTTCACGTCGACACGCACTACAAACATTCTCCGCCGGAACTGCAGCTTCTTTGTTGCCAGTGCTCAGCGACACCCACGCTAGCGCTGACATCTCCCACGTCACCAAGCCGCCCCATCGTCAACCGCATGCTAGACACGTAATCGTGCTTTACATGTCCGGAGGATTCTCGCACGTCGACACATTCGATCCAAAACCAAGGCTGACGCGCGACCATGACAAACCGATTGGTTCGCCAGCCAATGCCGCTCCTCAACAGGTCAAGCACGAACGATACCTGAAAGCTTCCAACTGGAATTTCCGTCCCAATCAAGAATGCGGGACCGCGGTCAGTGACCTTTTTCCGCACATCCGAAACGTGATGCACGAAGCAGCTTTGATCCGATCTCTGCACTCTGATCATCGCGACCACGGCGAAGCAACACTGCAACTTCATACAGGCAGCACCAATGTACCGATGCCGAGTCTGGGTTCATGGCTCAGCTATGGTCTTGGTACGGAGAATCCGCAACTGCCCGGACACGTCGTCATCAGTGAGCACCGACCGTACAACGGGCCGATGATCTGGAATTCCAACTTTCTGCCAGCGATCCACTCAGGTGTGCAGGTGATGCCCGGCGACCAACCGTTGCCATATCTAAAACCGAACTCGCCGGCCAGGCTTCAGAATATGGAGCTCGAACTTCTGGCATCTCTGAATCAAAGGCATCTCGAACAACGGGCACTCGCACCACGACTGATCGGCCGGCAGGATACTTTTCGTACGGCAAAGGGGCTGCAGGATCTTGCACCACAAGTTCTGGACGTGAGCAAAGAATCGAAACAAACGCTCAAACTCTATGGAGCCAAACCGGGGGACCGACGCTCGTACGCAGCCCAGTGCATCATGGCCAGGCGGCTTGTCGAATCTGGCGTTCGCTTTGTAGAAATTGTTGACTCCGTGGGAGCCTGTCGCGACAACTGGGATTCAGCACACCGCGACATCGGTTCGCATACCAAATATGCAAAGCGAGTCGACCAGCCAATCGCCGCCCTGATTCGCGACCTCAAGCAACGTGGAATGCTGGACGACGTTCTATTGGTTTTCTGCACGGAGTTTGGCCGTTCTCCCTGGGCTCAGGACGGCAAGGGAACGAAGAGTCGAAATCACCATCCGGACGCGTTCTCAGGATGGATGGCCGGTGGAGGCGTGAAAGGTGGGATCGTCTACGGCAGTACGGACGACATTGGTAATCACATCGAGGAAGACGCTGTACACGTTCACGACTTTCATGCGACGATCCTGCACCTGCTCGGTCTGAATCACGAACGCCTGACCTACCGTCACGCCGGCCGGGACTTTCGTCTGACTGACGTCCACGGGCACGTCATCGATGACATCATCGCCTGATGACAGCTTCGTCTTCAGCCTGAGGCAGCTTCCGGGTCACTCGCCCGAAGCGTGCAGTTCGTTGAGTTGTTCGAAGAAGCCGGCAAGGCGTTCTGCGTGGGGGTTGACCACTCCGAGATTCAGGTCGAGAGCAGTGCGGAGATCTCGACCGGCGTAGAGCAGCAGGCTCTTGCTGTGTTCTCCAGGCACGGAGACGGCTTCAAGATCAGGGAGCGATTCGTCAAGCTCGGATTTCGCTCGTGTTGCAAATTGGGACCAGCTGCCGGAATCGGACAATTCGGCAAAGGTCTGATACTCCTGGTAAATCGAGGCGTATTGATGGTAAGTCGCCACTTCCATGTCAGGCGTCAGCGGCGAGAAAAGTAACCACGCGCCGATCACGGCAGCAAGGGCCAGACAACCTCGAACGATAAGCAGTTTCAATCGATTAGTCGGAGGCCGCCACGGCTGAATTGTCGGATTTAATTGTGGCGGCCCTGCGGCGGAATTCGGAGACGTCGGAGCAACTTCGTCCTTTACACCCTCGCTCACCAGCGCTGCCAGATCGAGCTGCGGACGCTCGTCGCGGGCATCCGCTTCAGGCTCGGTGTAAATCGTTGAACTTTCAGGTACGTCGAGCGTGCGTGAGGGAGCAGGTTCTGGTGATGGAACATTGAGCGGCGCCTCAGCTGGAATGTCCAACTGAGGTATCACGTCGTCAGAAATTTCGAGCCTGAGGCTCGGCTTTGAAGTTCCGCCCTGCCCTCCATTGACCTTGGTCTTCGACTTCACCTTTTCGGGATGTGTCGGCGTTGGTTCGGCTGTTTTCAAACTGGCAGCAGCCCTGAGCAATGCTGACGCTGGATCATCCACATCGTCGGCCGAAATTGTCTCCGACTCTCCGAGCAACACTTCAAAACCGTCAAGCCGGATCACTCCGTCGGTGGCAGCAGACGCGGGCGTGGCTTCATCGAACTTTACGTGCCTGCCGGTTGTGGACTCGTCTGCATAATTAGCGACTTCACAGTCCGACAGCGAAACAACTCCGCTATCCGTGCCTGAATTTTCCGCATCGGAAAAGAGTCCGGGAACGTGGTACGCCGACTTCCAATCCATGGAAGATTCCTCCCGGACACGATCGTCGCGTATGATCGCGCACGTTTCGGCCAGTTCGACGACGGCGGCAAACGGCATCGGCCCCAGCGTGATGCCGGCCGACATCTCGACATACCATTGGTTCGACGAAGTACACATCCAGACCCGCAACTGAAAAAAACGCGGAAATCAAACAACAAGAATTCGACGGCGAGTGCGTTAGCCGGAAAGTCAGTCTCTACGTACGCTCGCACTTTCATTGTACACAGTTGGTACGGTTTTACTCGCGAGATCTCATCACTCGGCGAACTCGTCTGAGGTTATATTCTGGCCATTCTTCGAAGAGCTTTCACGATGTCGCACTGCTCAAAACTTGCAGGATCCGGCGTGCTGCTCCTGCTCCTTTCGGGATGTGACAGTCAGCCTGAAACATTCCTTGTCCACGGCATCGTTGTTTACCCGGATGGCAAGCCTTTAACCGAAGGAACTATTGAATTCGAAACTCTCGATCAAAAGAGACCAATCACGGCGTCAGGAGAGATCAACGACGACGGAACGTTTCAGCTCGGTACTTATGAAGCTAAAGACGGCGCCATCGCTGGCAAGCATCGCGCTGCGGTAATTGCCAATTACGAAATTGGCACGGGCATCGAAAGACCTGGTTTAATACCACCGCCAGCCCTCGATCCAAAATTCAGCGACTTCAAAACGTCGCCTCTGGCATTCGAAGTCAAGCCATCGCCAAATAATATTCTGGTCGAAGTCGACTACGCCCCTCCTCCGCTGAAAGAAGGAGAGGTGGACGAAACCATGCTCGAAGAATACGGGACCGAGTAAGTACGACACGTGAAACCGCTAGTATTCTGAAACAATTTCGTCGTCGTTCCGAACAGTCAGCCGCCCGAGAATGTCCGTGGCAATCAAAACGTTAACTCCCCGCACGCTGCCGTCGGCGAGCAGGAAGTTACACATCTGATGATGGGCGCTACCAAAGTTGTTCCTGTACGCTTCCAGCGGCGACTTTGCAATCGGGTAACCAGGTCCGCCACAGCGGGAGAAATTACCGGGATGATCGCCGTTGTAGATCGCGCCATCTTCCGGTGCAATTCCACTGTTGCGCGAACGGAAGTGCTTCTCGCCAATGACAAAAGTGTGTGTCAGCCCGTCAGTCAAATCCCGAAACGCAGTACGACTACGCCATGTTGTAAGGACTGCTCCAGGAGGTGCATAACTCCCCGTTGGTGTGGGAGGCTCCGTTGTCGCGTCGCCTATAATCATGGCGCCCCTTGAACTAATCCAGTTCCACCCTCGACCGTACCCGGCAACACAGGCGTAATCGGCAACAATTCCTGGTACATGCCCACTCGTTTCAAACGGCGATAAGATGTCGTCGTTTCGCGTGCTGGGATTCCGCGGTCCGGCGCGGCTTGGACAGAAGTAAACGGAAACCCGAGTCAGTCTGGCTTCGTCACTCTGGTAGTAATATTTAAGTGTTGAATCCCACGTTGCAAACAGATTGAAGTTTTCCAGATGCGGAAGAAGCAGGAATGCCCACGTGGTGTAATGGTCGTAGTTTCGAGACGGAGGCAATGCACTGTGCTGGTCGTGGAAATTGTGAATCGCCACACCCATCTGCTTCAGGTTATTTTTGCACTGTGTGTTACGAGCAGATTCGCGAGCTTGCTGCACGGCTGGCAACAAAAGAGCAACCAGGATGCCGATGATCGCGACAACAACCAGGAGCTCGATCAGAGTGAAGGCGCAACGTTGACGTCTGCGATCGACCGTTCCGGGGCTTCTGGCACGCTCCATATTTTGCCCTTCCTGGTTGAATATTCGAGAGATGGTCGTACACCCTCTGTAAAACAGCACCGAACTGCAGACATTCTGTTCACATCAAGCACCTGCTTTCAACCCGTTTGAGCCTGGAACATCACTCTCGTAACGTTCACACAAAATCTGGCCGCCGTTTTCCAAGCAGGCCATTTTCCACGTAGATCGACGAACTATGAACTCGCAAGCTCAATCTGTGGGCAGCGTCACACGCCATACGGAGAAGTCCTGATGAAAGATCGCATTCGCCTGATGGGTCTGTTCGCCGTCGCAGCTACCCTGCTCAGCACGACAACTGCCTCGCGGCACGCCGTCGCTGCGAATTCAAACACCGCTACCACCGACAAACCCAACTTTATCGTCATCTATTGCGACAACCTCGGGTACGGCGACATCGAACCTTTCGGATCGACGCTGCATCGCACGCCAGGTCTCAACCGGATGGCGAAGGAGGGGCGTATGTTCACACACTTCTGCGTGACTGCGGGAGTCTGCACGCCATCCCGCGCCAGCATCATGACTGGCTGCTACCCGCAACGAGTCGGCATGCATCTTAACCCTCGCGACGGCTGGGTGCTGCGTCCCGTTTCGCAGTACGGACTGCATCCGAACGAAGTGACCGTCGCCGAAGTCTTAAAAGCACAAGGATACGCAACCGCGATTGTTGGAAAATGGCATCTGGGTGATCAACCGGAGTTCCTGCCAACGCAACAAGGCTTCGACTGGTTCTTCGGAGTTCCCTACTCAGACGACATGACCCAACGTGTCTGGGACAAAGACGGCTCGCAGTGGCCGCCGCTGCCGCTTATGGAAAACGAAACGGTCATCGAAGCTCCGTGTGACCGGGATGGCCTGACCAAACGCTACACCGAAAGAGCGATGGAGTGGATCGCCGAGCACAAAGATGAGCCATTCTTCCTGTACTTCCCACAGGCCATGCCCGGCAGCACCAAGACACCGTTTTCAAGTAAGCAATTCAAAGGCAAAAGTAAGAACGGCCCCTGGGGAGACTCGATCGAAGAACTCGACTGGTCGATGGGCGTGATGCTGGACCAGCTCAAAGAACTGGGTATCGCAGAAAACACGCTTGTCATCTGGACGTCGGACAACGGAGCGCCGATCAATCGCGACCTCTCTGATCTCAGCCGAGGCTCCAATCGTCCGCTCCACGGTCGAGGTTACACAACCAGCGAAGGCGCTTTCCGGGTTCCCACCATTGTCTGGCAGCCTGGCAAAGTTCCTGCCGGCACAACATGCGACGCGTTGGCATCAACAATGGATCTTCTGCCAACGTTCGCCAGGCTTGCAGGAGGCAACGCTCCGGCAGATCGCAAAATCGACGGGCACGACATAACTCCGTTGCTGTACCAAGAAACGGGCGCCAAGACCCCGCACGGCGCTTACTACTACTATCACCAGGATCAATTACAGGCAGTCAGATCGGGTCCGTGGAAGATGTTTCTGCCCATCGAAGTTGCTGCCGGGCATCCACATTTCCGAAAAGGCAAGCCATCGGAAACGCTGCTGTTCAACGTCGTCGACGACATCTCGTGCGAGCAGAACGTTGCAGACGCTCATCCACAAGTGATTGCTCAACTGACTCAAATTGCAAACCTGGCCCGCAAGGACCTCGGCGACAAAGGACAAGCGGGCACCGGACAACGGAAGCCCGGAAAAATCGACGGCAAGCCTCAGCAGCAGGTTCTGCAGAAGAACGCACTGGAAGTCATAGAAGGTGTCCGGGGAGGCCGACACTGGGTCGAAGAGAAAACCGCCCCCCCTAAATCGCCAGCGGATTCGCTCGCCGCTCTTCAGATTGAGCCAGGCTTTGAAATCCAGTTGGTGGCATCCGAACCGCTCGTCAAAGACCCGGTAGCCATCGCCTTCGACCAGCGCGGCCGCATGTTTGTCGTCGAGTACGGCGACTATCCCATCGGCCCGGAAGACGGCGGCGATCCTTTATCCAGAGTCGTCTACCTGGAAGACACGAACGGCGATGGCCAGGTCAACAAGCGACACGTCTTCGCTGACAAGCTGACGTTCGCACACAGTCTGATGCCATTTCGCGAAGGGCTGATTGTCGGAGCGCAGACACAGATCATTTTTCTGAAAGACACCGACGGCGACAACGTAGCAGATGTCAGAAAAGTTCTGTTTGATGGCTTTACACCAGCTCATCCGCAAATGCAGATCGGTAATCCGCGTTGGGGAATGGACAACTGGATTTACCTCAACTACGGACCGGGAAAAATTACGTCGCCCAATTCCAAAAGCGAACCAGTCACGATGCCACGGAAAGATCTCCGCTTCAATCCACTGACGCTGGAGTTTGAAGCCGACAGCGGCATGGGCCAGTTCGGAAACACGGTCGACCGCTGGGGAAACCGGTTCTACTGCACAAACCGAAATCCAATCATGACGACACTGTTGCCACCGGCGATCCTCAAGCGAAACCCGTACGTGATCACAGCAGCCGCTCATTACGACGTCGGAAAATCCGGTGGCGACACCCGCGTTTACCCACTTGTCAAAATGAAAAGTAACTACCTCTCGCACGCCGGCACACACACCTCGGCCTGCGGAGTCACTGCTTATACCGGTGACCTGCTCCGCGGCACGTTTCAGGACAGCGTCCTCGTCTGTGAACCAATCGGCCATCTGGTCACTCGCTCAATCGTCAGACCCGATGGCTTGCGGCTCACCGCTGAGCGAGCCCGACCGCAGGCTGACTTCATCGCCTCAACAGACACATGGTTCCGTCCGGCAAGCCTCGCGAACGGCCCTGACGGAGCACTCTACCTCGCCGACATGTACCGACTGTGGGTCGAGCATCCCAAATTTCTTCCACCAGAAATCGCCGCAAAACTCGACTGGCGAGCGGGTGAAGACCGAGGCCGCATCTACAGGATCATTCCGAGCGGCGCGAGGCCCGAACCGTTCACCCCACCGAAATCTCTCAACGATATGACAAAGTTGCTGGAGTCGCCTAATGGGTGGAAACAGTACCTTGGTCAGCGATTGCTCGTTGAGCAATTCGAGAGTTTCACAAACAATTCCGACAGCCAGAAAGTTACGTCTGGACTCCAAAGAATCCTCCGGGAACATCCCAATGCCACAGCCCGCCTGCACGCTCTCTGGACTCTGAACACTCTCGGTGCGTCGTCGGCCACTGCCGTCGCACATGCGATGAAAGATGTTGACGCGCATGTTCGCCACGATGCAGTCAAGCTTTCCATTCGCTGGATCAACAACGATGAAGCGATCTTCAACAGGCTGGCCGAACTTGCCAAAGATCCGGATGCCAGTGTCCGATTTCAGGTCGCCATCGCGCTGGGCCAAAGTAAACGCCCCGAAGCATCCAAACTGCTGACCTACCTGGCGATGACTGACGGCGAAGATTCGTGGTTCGTCAGTGGTCTACTGACATCAACCAGCGAACACTCGGGAGCAATCGTGAACGCCCTCATCACGAACAAAGACTTTGTCGCTGCCGGAAGTGCGGCACGTGCTCAGCTAGTAAAACGACTGGCGACCGTCGTAGGCGTTCGAGGCGACGTCACCGAACTGTCGCAACTTCTCACCTCACTGGCAGGCGGTACGACAGCCATTTCCGAATCGTCAAACACATGGTGGCAGGCGGCGGCGATCAGCGGTCTCGGTCAGGGACTGCCTCGCTACCGAGGCGACCTTAAACGGTTGAGTCTACCGTTATTACTGAACAATCCTCCAGAAAGTTTGAAGAATGCGGCAGCGGGAATGCGAGAACTGCTCGCTCAGAGTCAAAAGGCCGCTGTGGACCGAAAACAGCCTGCCGCTGGCCGAGCAGCCGCAGTTGAGCTGCTCGCCTACCGCCCGTTTGCCGATGCTGCGCCAGCTTTTGAAGAATTACTCGAAACTGACCAGCCAGTCGAAGTACAGACTGCCTGCCTCAACGCTCTGTCTGCCAACGGCTCAGAATCCGCCGCGAGAATAGTCCTCGACCTCTGGCAGGAATTGGGGCCGGCAGTACGAGCGCCAGCCTTGACGCTACTACTTCGCCGCACGACATCGACAAAGCTCGCACTTGACGCCATGACCGCAGGAACAATGAGGCCTGCCGCGCTCAGTATCGACCAACGTGTCCGGCTGCTGAAGCATTCAGATGCAAAACTTCGTGAGCAGGCAAAGAAGCTGTTCGGCGGCGCCGTCTCATCCAACCGGCAGGCTGTCGCGAAAAAGTACCAACCAGCTTTGTCACATGAAGCATCGCCCGCAGCCGGCGCGAAGGTCTTTGAGAAAACATGTTCGAAGTGTCACCGTATCAACGGCAAAGGGCATCAGGTCGGACCAGACCTGAGCGATGTCCGAAACAGATCGAAACTCGCACTGCTATACGACATTCTCGATCCGAACTCAAAAGTTGAGCCGCGTTTCACTGCCTACACAGTGGCAACCGTGGACGGAAAAGTCTTCAACGGGCTGATCGTGTCAGAAACCGACGAAGCCGTTGTCCTGCGAATGGCTGAAGGCAAAGAGCAAACCATCGGCCGCGCCGAGATCGACGTTATCCGCGCCAGCAATGTTTCTCTAATGCCTGAAGGCGTTGAGAAAGACGTCACACTGCAGAACATGGCCGACCTGCTGGAGTTTCTTAAAGGTGACCAAACAATAAAACGTCAGGCAACTACAGCCAGATAAAGGTTCACGCAACGGCGCTAAGACCCAAAGAATAATGGGGGCGTTGCATCTTCATTCTTTAACGCCTTCGCGTGCGAAGTTTTCGCAGAAACCCCGACAAGGCGACCTTGATAGCTGGCGAGTCGCTGCATAGCTATTCTTACCCATCATCATTTGCCACGCTGACGTTGGGCGTCGCTAACTCAATCAATTATCAAAACACGAGACAACACCGTGAAACCAATTTGTCAGCTTCAGCCATCCTTCAAGTTTTCCCATCACGTTTTTTTCGCGGCAGTTCTTGTTGTGGGACTCTGCTCGACAGCCCGGGCATTCCGCGATCCAATTCGCCTGACTCATGGGCCGATGCTGGGGAATCCGACGGCTCATTCTGTCGTTGTCTGGGGACGGACGTCTGACCCGGGAAAATTCGAAGTTCACTACGGCACGAAGCGAAACAAGCTCACCCTGGTCAGTAAGCCCGGCACGACAGAACTCGGGCATGACAACACCGGCACCGTGAAACTGGCAAAGCTGAATTCGGACACTCGATATCACTACCAGATTTGGGTCAACGAACGACCACACGGTTTGCCTGGCACTTTTCAAACACTGCCCAGTGCCGATGACACCAGAAACGAAGAATACAATCCAAAAGGGCTGTTCAACTTCAAGTTTCAGATCGGTTCGTGCGCGAATCAAAATCCGCTGCACGGCATGGGACATCGATCGCCGACCTACGAAAACTTAAACCGTGACTGGGTCGACAAAGTTCACTTTCACATCATGAACGGCGACTGGCTCTACGAGGAACTACGAACCTATCAGCCAGAAGCGTGGCGACTGGTGCAAGGAGCAGAAGATTATCCGCTGTCTGTAAAAGTCATGCCGACAGTCGTTGGCGTCTGGGAAAATTACAAACTCTACCTCAGCCGAAGTGTCGAACTATCGAAATGGCATCGCAACGTGCCAAGCTATTTCACATTCGACGATCATGAACTCGTCAACGACATCTGGGGATCCGCCGAAGCCGGCAAGCGTCATCGCCGAACAGTCTTCCGCGACATCGGCACCCATGCATGGTACGACTACCTCGGCTGGGCGAACCCGATGGAGCACAACCAGGACATTCATTACGGCAAAGCCAGCATGCAGGCTGGCAGCGATCTGCTCGTCGATTCGAATGTCGACTTCACCAGACTTCCATTGAAAGAAATGCTGAACCTGCACGTTCACTGGGGCACGGCCGAGGCTGGCGTTAACGACCTCAAATACGACAACGACGATGGCAATAAGAATTCGTACGTTTACGACATTCTGGAAGTCGTCGATGCCCACACCCTGCGTCTGCACATGCCCGCCAAGGTCGACGACATGGACCTCAGCTACTCGATCGGCCGCCGAAGCTACGGAAGTTTCAAAGTTTCCAACTGCGAATTCTTCCTGCTGGACACTCGCGGCGATCGGGACATGCACGACATTACTCAGCGAGACAAGCCGGGTATCTCAATGATTGGCAAGCCACAACGCGAATGGTTGCTTCGATCGATGAAACGCAGCGACGCTGACTTCTTCTTCGTCGTCTCGACCGTTCCTTTCATGATTCCTCACTCAGGCGCTGGTGGCTTCGAAGCTGCCGGTAACAAAGAAGAAGCCTGGACGGGCTTCTTCGATGAACGTGAATTGCTTATCAACGAGTGGGACAAACTTGGCAAGAAAGTCTTCGTCATGACCGGAGACCTGCACAACAGCTTCGCAATCAATGTCACGAAAAACGTGTGGGAGTTCTGTTGCGGACCGCACAACAGCGTGAACCACGTTCCGAAAAACGACGAAAGCGACCGCCCAGCTACGGGCAAATTCAAATTCGGCCCGCGCGAATGCGACATCCGCTGGAGTAGCTACATCCTTCCAGACATCCCACGCCTGGACCGATTGTACCCTCACTATTGCGTCGTACAGATAAACAATGTCTTCAATCAGCCGAAAAAGCTGGGCGGAAAACGATGGGTCGCTTATCCACACCCGCAGGCCATTTTTCAATACTTCGACGGGAAGACCGGAGAACTAGCCTACGCCGAGGCGATTTCGCTCGACCGAAAATAACACAAACCCCTTGATTCCCAGGCAGCTCGTTTCCAAAGAATGCCACCAGCTCTGCCTGTGCATTGGTTAGAGTCTGTCAAACAAATGTCGTGTGAAGCTGAGAAGCACGGGAAATTACAGCCATCGAATTCAGTTCATTGTCGGTCGCTTAGTCGACATCTGCCGGTAATTCAGTACTGGCAAATCCATTGGTACATTTTTCCACAGATATGAGACCGTGTTTATCGACTGCTGAAACCCAAGTGGTGGGACTCAGGTAGAATGGTTTGGTCACAGTTGTGAGTCTTCGACACATCGACGCTCTGCGCTTTCAGGCTTATGGGATAACCAAATGACTCGACACTTCTCGGCTGCATCGTTGCTCTGCGGTTTGCTGGTCACCGCAGTCGCTCACTCAAATGCGAACGCCCAGGCTGACCTGAACACCGACGAAAGATCGGCTTTCGAGCTGCTGCCAGCATCCTGCCTGGCCGTAGCTCAGATGCCGCACCCGGATCAGCTGCTGACGACGCTGACCGAACACAACGTCTGGAAGAAAGTTCAGCAGCAACCACAGTACAACGAAGCAATTTCGAACCCGGGTTACATGATGTTCCTTGGAATTCGTACGCACATTGAAACACAGATCGGCATGAAGTGGCGTGAGGCCTACGACACATTACTCGGTGGCGGCATTACGATTGCTTTTGATCCGGAAACGGAAGGCGTCGTCGCTCTCGTTCGATCAGCCGATGCCGACAAGCTCCAAAGTACAGCCAACACGCTGATCGAACTCGGTCGAGCGGATGCTCGCTCAAAGGGGAACGAACCGTTGCCCGAAGACGAGTATCGCGAAGTCACGGTTTATGGAAAGAACGACGCCCGTTTCGCAATCGTTGGGCCATGGATTGTCATGTCCAACAAAGATGAACTGGGAAAGAAAGTTCTCGATACACTGCTCGATGGTGCTCGAGCATCGATTCAGGACAGTGACAATTTCGCCGCCGCACGCAAGTCGATCAGCGGCGAGCCAACAGTCTGGAGCTGGGTCGACCTTGGAACGATTCGCGACGCTGGACTCGCCAAAGGTCTTGAACCAAATCGGACCGAAAATCCAATTGCAGAACTCCTGTTCGGCGGAGTTCTGACCAACCTTCGCCAGACTCCGTACGTGACAGCATCGTTATATGTCACCGGCAAATCGACTCGACTGGAGCTTTCCGCACCTCACGACAACCAATGGGTTGAAGAGTTCCGTGAATACTGGTTTGGCCCGGATGGAAACGGCACTGCCGATCCTCCACTCGACACCGAATCGACAATTCTTTCAATCAGTACGTATCGAAAAGTTTCCGAAATGTGGCTGCGGGCGGGAGATCTGTTCGATGAGCGAATGAATGACGAACTTGCCAAGGCCGATGCCAACCTGACAACATTCTTTGCCGGCAAAGACTTTGGTGAAGACGTCCTTGGCTCGTTCGGCCCGGCAATGCAGATTCTCGTCAACCGTCAGGATTTCAATGATGTCATGCCAAAACCCGCTCTCAAGTTGCCGAGTTTCGCCCTGGCAGGTCATCTTGAAAACGCAGAAGAAACCCAGACAGAGCTACGTCGGACATTTCAGAGCATGGTCGGATTTCTAAACATTATCGGAGCCATGCAGGGGAACCCCCAACTCGACCAGGATATCGATATCTACCGCGACAACAAAATCTACACTGCTTCATTCGTCCCCGAGCCCGATGAGAAAGAATCAGAGCGAGCAAGAATCCAGTTTAACTTCTCGCCATCGCTGGCGTTCGCTCAAGACTGGTTCTTCATCGCCAGTACAAAGCAAATGGCCAAGGACCTTGTCGACGCCACACAGAATGCGCAGACGACTCGCGGCGCAGCGTCTAATACGGCAATCCGGCTTAATGCAAACACGCTGAGTGAAGCTCTCGACGATAACCGTGATCAGCTTGTCGCTCAGAACATGATCAAGAAAGGTCAGACTCGCGAAGAGTCTCAACATGAAATCGGTTTGCTTCTGGAATCGCTGACCCTCTTTAAAGGAATGTCGTTCGACATGAAAACAACCGGCGGCGAACTGAAACTTGAACTGTCCATTCAAACGAAGAATTAGAGTGCGACATGCCACAAGACATCGGAGCCATTGATCCCAACTGGGCCTGGTCGACCTTCAAACCCTCGACCGAACAGCCTTGGAATCGACGTCTGGCAGCACATTTGTGTCGCCGCGCCGGTTTCGGAGCGACATCCAGAGAACTCAACGATCTTGTCAAACAATCTCCGGCCGAAATCGCCCATGCATTCGTCGAGAATGCAAAACAGGCTTCGCAGCGTGATCCGGAGACGGACTCTCTGGCCACAGCAATGCTCGCCACAGGCAACTCGCAAAATCTCGCGGCCTGGTGGTTGCATCGAATGCTTAACTCGCCGTGGTCCGGCGGCGAAGCGGCTTCAACAAGTCCGCTACTCGAGAAACTGACACTCTTCTGGCACGGACATTTCGCCACCGGAGCTGAAAAAGTCGATGATGCGGAGATGATGTTCACCCAGAATCAACTGCTTCGCCACCACGCTCTCGGTAACTTCGGCGCAATGACCCAGGAAATCTCGCGCGACCCCGCGATGTTGATTTACCTCGACTCAACGACCAACCGCAAAGCTCATCCCAACGAGAATTACGCTCGCGAAGTCATGGAGCTGTTCTGTCTGGGCGAGGGAAACTACACCGAAGGGGATATTCAGGAGCTGGCACGCTGCTTTTCAGGTTGGGAAGTCCGCCGCAAGAAATTCCGTTTCAACAAGTATCAGCACGACACAGGTGTCAAAACCATCCTCGGCAAATCCGGTAAGTTCGGCGGCGAAGAGGGCGTCAACGTCGTACTGAATCAGAAAGCGCTGCCGCGTTTCATCGCCCGGAAGTTGATTCGCTTTTTTGTTTTTGACGAACCGGCCGCCCCAGAGCAACTGGTCGAACCGCTTGCCAGGCTACTGCGTCAGTCAGAGCTTCGGATCGGACCGGTCGTCGAACGGATTCTTGCCAGTAACCTGTTTTACTCTCAATCCACCGTCGGAAGGAAAGTGCGCTCACCGGTCGAACTGGGCATCGGATTGCTGCGTTGCCTGCACGGTTCGACGAATCTCGAACTCGTTGCACGCGGTCTTGAGGAGATCGGTCAGGCCGTTTTCTATCCGCCTAACGTAAAGGGATGGGATGGTGGTCGAACCTGGATAAACACGTCGACTCTGTTGGGGCGATCGAATCTGATTGGTCAGCTCCTCAGACACGAGACAACCCGATTTGCCGGGAATAACCTTGAAATGCTGGCGCAGCAAAACGGAGTCTCAGCTTCCGACAAACTCGTCGCCTGGCTCGACGAACAATTGCTCGCTGTTCCTTTTGACGGCACAGCGCGCGCCGGGCTGATCGATGTCGTGGAAACGGCGACTGGAAATAAGTCTCAACGCATCGCTGAACTCATCCACACCATGAGCACTGTCCCGCAATTCCATCTCGCCTAAGAGCTTTCGAAAGTTCCAGTCATGACCACCCGTCGCAGCTTTCTCACGCAAACAATCGGGACATCGGCGGTTGTCTCACTTGGGGCAGCAGTCCCGGAATTCCTTCTCCAGGCGGGTGTCGCGGCTTCGCAACCGAACGACGAAACGATCCTGGTGATGGTTCAGCTCTCTGGTGGAAACGATGGACTGAACACGGTTGCTCCGTTCACACAAAACGCGTACCGCAAAGCTCGTCCAACCCTGGCCGTTCAATCCAGTGACGCACTGAAGATCGACAGCTCGTACGGTTTTCATCCAGCCGCTCAGGGACTATCCAGGCTGCTTGAGGAGAACCGCCTCTCCATCATTCAGGGTGTTGGGTACGCAAACCCAAACCGGTCCCATTTCGAGTCGATGGATATCTGGCATACCTGCAGACGTAAAACTGCCGTACGCACTGATGGCTGGCTTGGGCGGTATCTGGAGGCAAATCAGTCCGGTCAGGCCCTTGACCTGCCGGCCATCCATCTCGGCCACGAAAAGCAGCCCCTGGCATTGTCCTCGCAGAGTATCCGTGTCCCATCGGTGAAATCGCTGGACCGATTCCGCCTCAAGGATCAGTCTAAGAAGCTCAGCGAGGCCGTCACCAGAATTGGCGGCACCACGTCATCCGGAGACGACCTGCTTGGCTTTGTTCAGTCGAGTACGGGTTCCGCTCTTTCAGCGAGTCAGCAGATTGAAGCAGCCAGCGGTAACTACAAACCGGGAATCACCTATCCAGACAGTGGCCTTGCACAGAAGTTGAAGACGGTCGCCCAACTTATCGATTCCGGACTGAAGACTCGAATTTACTACGTAACGCTGGACGGTTTTGACACGCACTCCCGGCAGGCCCCAGCCCATGCTGCGTTGCTCCGAGAACTTAGCGGAGCACTGGAGTCATTCGTCACGGATCTCAACGAGCATGGTCACGGAGACCGCGTGCTGACGATGTCGTTCAGCGAGTTCGGACGGCGATTGAAAGAGAACGCGAGTGAGGGGACAGACCACGGAGCCGCCGCACCGGTTTTCCTTGCCGGCAATCGTGTCGCACCAGGCCTGATCGGCAAACACCCCAGCCTGACCGATCTTCAGGACGGCGACGTGAAATTTCACACCAACTTCCGGCAGGTCTATGCCACTATTCTTGACAAGTGGCTGGGTGTTGAAAGTGCTCCAATTCTCGGCGGAAAGTTCGCGTCTGTTCCAGCCCTGCAAAGCTGACGGCGAAACAACAGTCGAAAGCCCTGTCTCCCACTGTGCCGTTGGCTGGTTCCGTCGATTGGCATGCTCGTTCACAAGCCATGCAATTACTGCCGGGCAGTCCAGCGGTGACACTGAGCCATTGCCGCAGCCATGTCAGGTCAATCCCGCGATAGGGCGTCCGTATGGCAGTACTGGCATCGGACGACCGCTGCGGTCGGGGTATGAGTGATCCAGATCCATTCCCAAAAAACTGTAGACCGTTGCCAGGAGGTCGTTCGGATCCAGCGAATTTTTTCTGGGAGCGCCGCCCTTTGAGTCGGTGGAGCCGATCACCTGGCCGGTTTGCATCCCGCCATCGGAAACCCGAAATGACATGGCCGATGGCCAATGGTCACGTCCAATTTTCGCGACACGACTCGGGCGTTTGCAGAGAACGGGAGTCCGACCAGATTCTCATCAGACGACAATCATGACGTTCCTCTCAAGACCTCGTGCGTGCACATCATCGATCAGACCGGACACCGCCTGGTCGTACATCAGAAGACGCCGACACATATTGTCGAAGATCATTCCGGAATCACCGTGATCGTCCCAACCGGGCAGTTCCACGTTCACAAAACTGCAACCAGCTTCGACCATGCGTCGCTTCAGCAGCAAACGCTGGCCCCATTCCGTTCGACCATAGCGATCACGGAGCGAAGCGGGTTCTTGCTGAATGTCGAACGCCCGTTGGGCTCGGTCGCTGGACACCAGATCGATGGCCTGCTGGCCATACTGATCTATCGCGTCCATCGCTCCCGTCAGGTCGAGTTCTCGGCGAAAATGGTCCAATGATCCAAGCTGCTGCGTCCGGTCTCCCATTCGCCCGGCGAGTTCAGGTAAAGCCCAGAGATTCTGGATCGAAAACGTGGGCAGACTCGGATCTTCATCGACAATAAACGGATTGTATTTCGCCCCAAGGTACGCAGCCGCTTTCCAATCCGCCGTCGCGTGTTAGCGATGGATGCCGGGATTCCACTGGTGTGGGACTCTCGCTCCTTCAACACGATCGTTTCGATGGAGGGGAACTTTGTCTCGTTGTCACTGATATGCGCCGGCGGACGCCCCGTAAGAATACGCCAGGCTCCGCCGGGGTGATCGATCGCGTCGTGCTGGAATGCCCCCGTTTGTGATCCTGGTGTTATGAGAGTACGTGTTGGGTAACAGGGGTAATGTCGCTGTGCTGATGGAGCGGAGTTCTCGCAGCGAACGGAGCGGAATCAGCACAGCGTTGCGTGAACGTGTTTGGGGGCAAGCCGCCACGCGAACTGTGCGGGCGGTAACCGTTGTAGTCTTCTCGCCACACCGAACTATGGGCTCGTGCATGGCGCACGCTGTCGAACTCATCCAGTGCAAGCAGTTCGTCTCGCGCAAAGCCAGTAGGTCGCTTAACGTCAGACTTCCAAGCGCCAACGAGCCGAGCTTCAGACAACTGCGTCGCGAAATTGACGGGAAATTCATCCGTAGAGGTGAGGGCATGGATTCTGTCCATCACGGCCGAAGTTCAAAACCGATTGTCTCCTACGTGATCCTCTATCGTCATCCAAATTGCAACACCGGGCGTGATTCGCACCTGCATTACAGACGGAAATTCGATTCCAGCTTCGGCCCACGTGAAAGGACCGGGCAGTGTTTAGACTCGATTGGTTTGTCGGAGTAAACTCCGTTTCCTTCGATCATCCGAATATCACGGGAGCGAACATTGTCTTCGATAAACAGGCTGAAACAATCCTCTCGAATTTCAGCGGTAAGTGTTTGCGTGTATATCACATTGCTCGCCAGCTTGATGCGCCCCGGTTTGCTGGTCGCCGGCGAGAACAACTCGCCCTCTGTCAGGCCACCGAACATTCTGATCATCACAGCTGACAATCTCGGCTACGGCGACCTTCAGTGCTACAACCCGAAGTCGAGAATCCCGACTCCGAATCTTGATCGGCTCGCGACGCAGGGGGCGCGGCTGACGGGATTCTATACAGCCTCGCCGACCTGCACGGTTTCGCGAGCGTGCCTGTTGACTGGACGGATTCCCCAGAGGCATGGGCTGGTGAATCAACTCGGCGGTGTCGCCGGCAATTACGGAGTTGGTCTCAGCCAAGACGAGATTCTGATTCCGCAGATACTCAAGAATGCTCCGACTCCGTACGTGACGGGATGCTTTGGGAAGTGGAACATCGGATTTGCAGAGGGTTCACGGCCGACGGAACGCAGCTTCGATGAATTCATCGGGCATGCGTCGGGCAATCTCGACTACTACTTCCACAATTATCGAGAGAAACACGACCTCTACAGCGGCACGGAAGAACTGCACCGGGAAGGTGAATACTCGACGAACATCTTCGCTGACGCCGCCATCGACTTTATGCGAAGAAAGTCGAAAGCGGCCGAACCGTGGTTCTGTTACCTCCCATTTAACTCGCCCCATTTCCCGACGGCGGGCAACAAGACACGCGGCGAACCAAACGTCTGGCAGGCTCCGGACTGGGCATTCGACGCGTGTGGATATTTGCCCGACGAATCTGATCCTGAAAAACGATATGAAGCCGTCGTGTACTCCCTCGACGTCGCGATCGGTCGCGTCCTGTCGGCGCTGGATCAAACCGGAGCATCTGAAAACACATTTGTGTTTTTCATGTCGGACAACGGAGCATTCCGGTTGAATCGAGAAGGGCTGGATGTTGGCTCAAACATACCGCTCCGACACGGCGGCGTTACGTGCTGGGAGGGCGGACTTCGAGTCGCCGCGATGGCTCGCTGGCCAACACAGATCACACCTGGCTCCGTCATTGCTCAGCCAATCTGGTCTCCGGACCTGCTGCCAGCCTGCACGAAAATCGCCGGCGCAAATCTGCCATCTCAGGTCGATTTCGACGGCAAAGATCCCCTTCCCACACTCTGCAGAAACAGCCCGTCACCGCACGCATCTATGTTCTTTGAATACCGATCGCATGCCGCACTCCGAAAAGGCAACTGGAAGATCGTTCGAGAAAAGCAGAACCGCCCGTGGGAGTTGTTCGACCTGGCGACTGATCCGTCGGAAACTCACAACCTCGCCGATTCTCACGCCGCGATCGTCACTGAACTCGCCGAAGAGTTTTCCCGCTGGCAGAAGTCCTTTCAATACTAAGCGGCGCACCTGCGACTCCAGGACCGTGGATAAGCGGGCGTGAATCCTGAAAACAATCCGATGAACGCTGCCGTCGTTGACGAGTTGTTGGTCGTGGCTGGTTCAACGAGGAGTTATTTCCGAAGGCAGATTTGGATCGGCGTAGCGTTAACATTTATTGCGACGACTACCTGTGTTTCAGCTACAAAGCAATTGCCGCCCGCACGACCTTTCGCCCACCAGGATTAGAAGGCTGCCTTCCTGGAAAGATCCCGTCGGCATCATGGCGACTCCCAAGCAACGTGACGCACAGCCCATAAATGCGATGCTGTGTGCGCTGGAAGACCTCGGTGAATCTTTGCCGCTGGTCCTCTTGTGTCATAACAGCCTTCCTGAAAGTATTGTCGCTGTCGTTGAATTCTGACGGATTTCTTTCCAGATTTTGTCAGGCGACTCCAGATCGGGGCCAATCGTCAGGAAATGCCCGTGGAACTTGAGTGTTGTCGTTTGTGAAGTCGTGCCGTCTTGCACAGAATTCGATAATCAAACGCGGAGTGAATCCGGCCTGCTTAGTCTATGCAGCATTCAGACCCCAGCATGATTAGAACCTCAGAGAAAGATAAAATGAAACTCAGCAACCACGGTCAAATATCGCAACCCCATAGCTTGCTGGCAATTCCAACGAAACAGTACGGGTTGAAGGTCTACGCAATTATTGCTGTTCTAGTCGTCTTCGGACAAATCTTGACCGGCCAACAGAGTGATGCGGCCGCTGCCGCTGAATCACAAAGACGTCCGAACATCGTTTTCATTCTGGCAGACGATCTTGGTTATCGAGAACTCGGCAGCTTCGGGCAGGAGTTGATCAAAACTCCACACCTGGACCGCCTGGCTTCGCAAGGCATGAAACTCACGCAGCACTACTGCGGAAACGCGGTGTGTGCTCCTTCTCGTTGCGTGCTGGTCACGGCGAAACATCCCGGACACGCATACGTTCGCAGCAACAAAGGCACGCCGCCAGAAGGTCAATGGCCGATCCCCGACGACGAAGTCACCATCTTCGAGCTGATGCAGAAACAGGGTTACGTCACTGGGGCATTCGGCAAGTGGGGACTGGGCGGCCCGGCGTCGACCGGGGAACCACTGCGTCAGGGAGTGAACCGGTTCTTCGGCTACAACTGCCAGTCACACGCTCACAGCTATTACCCGTCGTACCTTTGGAATGACTACAAGCATTTCCCACTGAAGAATGAACCGCCAGTACCCGGTCACTCGAGCCTTGCAAAGGGAGCTGACTCGGCGGACCCCCGCAGCTATGACGTGTTCAAGGGGCAGGACTACGCGCCGGACCGCATTAACGAGCAGGCTCTCAAATTCGTACGAGACAACAAGGACCGACCGTTCTGTCTGTACTACCCGACAGTCATTCCTCACGTCGCGTTGCATGTTCCGGATGCAGAACTGAAGCCTTACCTGGACCTCGAGTGGAAGGATCCGCCGTTCACCCGCGACGGCGGGTACGGGTACACGCCTCACTTCACTCCGCGCGCCGCCTATGCAGCCATGATCTCACGCATGGATCGTTACATCGGAAACCTGTTGAATCTGCTCGATGAACTGAAACTTGCCGACAACACCATCGTCGTCTTCAGCTCAGACAACGGCACGACACATCTGGACAAGGAAGTCGACTACACCTTCTTCAAGAGTGTCGGCGAACTGCGAGGCCTGAAAGGTTCGCTGTACGAAGGCGGCGTTCGAGTGCCGACTCTCGTCCGCTGGCCGGGTCATGTTAAAGCAGGTTCAAGCAACGATCGCATCAGTGGCTTTGAAGACTGGATGCCAACGCTCCTCGAACTCACCGGAGGCAAGGTCAAAGCTCCTGCAAATATCGATGGCATCAGCCTCGCACCAACGCTGCTCGGAAACGAACAGGAAGATCGACCGTTCCTTTACCGCGAGTTCCCCAGCTACGGAGGTCAGCAGACGATTCGAGTCGGCGACTGGAAGGCTGTCCGCCAGAACATGACCAGAGGGAACATGCAGGTCGAGCTGTACAACATCGCGAACGACATCGGCGAAAAGCACGACGTTGCGGACGAGAACCCCGGCATCGTCAAGGACCTCGTCGTTATGATGAAGAGTGAACGCGTTCCCTCCGAAATCTTTCCGCTGAGACCGATCGACGCTCCAGCAATCAAGCCTCGCAAGAAGTAACAATCTGATCGGCAGCGTTTGTTCAAGAGAAATTCCCCGACTGACGGAGATGAGAATGCGAATTCCAACTGCCCTCTTTGTCGCTGCGGGCGTCCTTGCGCTGTCATTAACCCTTTCGTCGATTCCTGATGGCGCAGGCAGACTCGGAAGCAACCTCATACACGCTGCAGAACCTCAATCTTTTCTTGAGTTTGTGCGTTCACAGACTGATGCACTGCACCTCGACGATCAGCCGCCGGCAACTCTCGACGAATGGAAAACCCGCCGGGTCGCCATTCGAAGAAAACTTCTACAGGCGTGGGGTGGATTCCCAGCGGATGATGCTCCACTGAATGCTAAAGTCCTCGGTACCATTCAACGCGACAAGTACCGTATTGAGAAGGTGATCTTTCAGACGCTGCCGGATGTCTGGATGACCGCCAACGCGTACGTCCCGAATCAGCCGGGCAAGCATGCCGCAGTACTCTGCGTGCATGGGCACTGGAAAGGAGCGAAGCAGGATCCTCACGTTCAGGCCCGCTGCATCGGCCTGGCCAGACTCGGCTTTTTCGTGCTGGCCGTTGACGCGTTCGGCGCCGGTGAACGAGGAATCGGCAAGGCGCTCGGCGAGTATCACGGCGAGATGGTCGCGGCGACTCTCTACCCGATTGGTCGCCCACTTAGCGGTCTGCAGGTGTACGAGAATCAGCGAGCGGTCGACTACATGCTGACGCGACCCGAGGTCGCTGGCCCCCGACTGGGGATTACCGGAGCGAGCGGCGGCGGCAATCAATCGATGTACGCCGGCGCGTTCGACGAACGGTTCAAAGCCGTCGTACCGGTTTGCTCGGTCGGCAACTACAAGGCGTACCTGGGAGCCGCGTGCTGCATGTGCGAAGTCGTCCCCGGAGCACTCTCCTTCACCGAAGAGTGGGGCGTACTGAGTCTGACCGCCCCGAGAGCACTCATGATCGTCAGTGCGACGCGGGACGCGTTTCAGTTCTCGGTAGGCGAAGCGAAAAAGTCTCTGGCATTCGTCCGACCGGTGTACCGACTCTATCAGCTCCCAGGCAGTGTCAAGCACGCCGTTTTTGAATCCCCACACGACTACAACCAGCCCATGCGCGAAGCAATGTACGGTTGGATGACGAAGCACCTGAAGGGTGAAGGAGACGGTTCACCGATCTCGGAAGCGACCATGGAAACTGAGGATCCCGAGTCACTGCGATGTTTCCCGGGCGAGACTCGCCCTGACGACTGGATGACGATTCCGAATTTCGCTGCTCGCGAAGCCAGGGAATTACTTGAGCTGAAAACAGCGCCAGTCGATCAGGATAAGTGGCTGACTACAGCATCCAGACTGCGAAGAACGCTCAACATGAAAGTGCTGAAAGGGACAAAGCCTTCGTCCAGTGTCTCAGTGACTCCGCCGGCAACCTCGCCACAGCAGAAACTCTTGTTTGAACCTGAGGCTGGCATCCAACTCACAGCCACGCACTCAATCGGAAAAGCTCCACAACGGCCCGGTACCGTCATTGTCTTAAGCCTTAAGGGAGCATCCGAACTTCCAGACAACGAGCTTGCCCGAGCAGTTCACGAATCTGGCCGCCGTGTCGTTTCACTTAGCCTGCGAGCAACCGGCGAGCACGCCCCCCCAGGAGACTCGATTCGGCGAGCTCCCGACCACAATACAGCAGAGTGGTCGCTCATTCTTGGCCGACCGCTGCTCGGGCAATGGGTTCGAGATCTTCGTACGGCAATCACCGTCCTGGCCGATCGAGGCTACGCGGACGAAAATCTTACGGTCATTGGCCATGGGCCTGCCGGAGTTGTAGCCCTGTGTGCTGCCGCCCTGGACCGCCGTATCAATCACACAGTCACCTTTGAATCATTGGGAAGTTTCATCAGCGACACTCCGTACGAGAACCAGCGGCTGGGAATTCTCCCGAACGGCATTGTTCGAGACGTCGGCGACATTTCACATATCGCCGCACTTATCGCTCCAAACAAGCTGACCATCTGCGGTACTGTCAGCGGCTCCGGTACTCCGCTCTCTGACGCGGAACTTGATGGTACGTTCGATCCAACGAGCCACATTTACAAACTGTGCGGGGCAACTGGACAGTTCTCCGTAATTCCGAAACTCAGCGCCGACGACATTGTCAAGAAGTTAAATTGAGAGTTCAGTAAACAATAAGGACACGACGATGCACCGCATTTGGACGCTTGCTTACCTGATTGCCGTCACAAGTTTTCTGTCAGGATCGATTGACGTCACGCGGACGACATTTGCCGCTGATGCCGCGGCAATTCGCAAGGTCACCGAGGCCGACATGCCGCGCATTTCACATACCAATTCGGCCGATGCGTTGAAGACGTTTCGTCTTGCCAGCGGATTCCAGCTCGAAGTTGTCGCAGCTGAACCACTCGTCTCCGATCCCGTCGCCGCGTGCTTCGACGAGTTCGGCAGGATGTTCGTGGCCGAAATGCACGGCTATCCATTTTCTCAGGAGCCTACTCGGCTCAATCCAGCAGGTGGCGGACAAAAGGATGCAGGAATTATTCGCCTGCTCGAAGACACAGACGGCGATGGAAAGATGGATCGCAGCGTCGTTTATGCGGACAAGATCAGCTGGCCGACATCTGTATGCTGTTACAACGGCGGCATTTTCGTCCTTGCTCCGCAGTACCTCTACTATTTCAAAGACACCGACGGAGACAACAAAGCAGACGTTCGAGAAATCGTGCTTTCCGGATTCGGAAGAGACAACGTACAGGCACTCACAAACGGGCTCCATTGGGGACTCGACAACAAGATCACGTTTTCCGCCGGTCGAAATCCGAAGAAGCTGCTGCATCGAGGAAAGCCGCTGTTTGCCGTCGGTAGTGGCGACCTGCGTTTCGATCCCAAAACCGAAGAATTCGAGATTGTCACCGGCGGTCTGCAGTTTGGACATTCGATCGACGACTGGGGAACGCGATTCGTCTGCAGCAACAGCAACCACATCCAACAGGTCGTCTTTCCTCAAAAATACCTGGCGAGAAACCCGTTCATCGCAGCTCCGAGCCCGATTCGAAGCATCGCAACTGACGGCGCGAGTGCTCCTGTTTTTCGGCTCAGTCCGCCGGAACCGTGGCGAATCGTCCGACAGAAATGGCGTGCCGCCGACAAAGGCTACAAGCTGGTCATCAACGACGACGGGGCGTGGGAATTCATTCCGCTCGATCCATCCAAAAAGAAGGGAGCGGTTCCGACTGAATACCCGGTCGGATTTTTTACGTCGGCGACGGGAATCACCATCTATCGAGGAAATGCCTACCCCGAAATATTTCGCGGTAACGCGTTTGTGGGCGACGTAGGCGGAAATCTTGTCCACCGTAAAACCGTCAACACAGACGGCGTCGTCTACCGTGCCGAGCGAGCCGATCAGAACGAAGAAATCCTTCGCTCGTCCGACAACTGGTTTCGTCCCGTAAATTTTGTGAATGCTCCCGACGGTTCGCTCTACATGCTCGACATGTATCGCGAAACGATCGAGCACCCGTATTCGATCCCCGCAGAAATCAAGGCATTTCTTGACTTGACCAGTGGGCATGATCGCGGCCGAATCTACCGCCTCGTCAGCCCGGACATGAAACGAATTCGCCCGCAACCGCTCGGGGACATGCCGATTCTACAGATCGCATCTCAGGTGAACCACAACAACGCCTGGCATCGAATGACTGCCATGCGACTCTTGAACGAACGCCAGAATCGAGATGCAGTCCCTACGCTTCACGAGATTCTCAGTGGCTCAGAAAGACCTTTGGGCCGGGTTCACGCTCTCTACGGGCTGCAAAGTCTTGGATCACTGAAACCGCGACAGGTTCGACAGGGCATCAATGACAAGCACCCACGAGTTCGCGCTCACGCCGTGAAGCTATCAGAACTGTTTCTCACGGAACGACTCGATGAAGACATCCTCAGTGCCCTGCTCCTCCTCACCAATGACCCCAGTGAACACGTCCGATTTCAGCTTGCTCTAACGCTCGGAGAAACGTCGGACGACCGAGCAATCGCAGGCCTTGCTCGTCTCGCACTCGACGTCGGAAACGGCACAGACACGCGGACAGCCATACTATCTTCCGTCGCCGGGACCGCTGATAAACTGGCACAGCGATTGATCACCAGCGACCAATCCGACTCCGCTCGTATCCTGACTCTCCTGTCTCAACTCGGACAGATCGCCGGATCAAATCCGAAGACTACGAGCGCTGTCACAATGCTGTCATCGATAGCGGGTGGAGAAGTTTCGACGAAAGTTCAACAGGCAATTCTCAATGGGATCGGCAAAGGTCTCGCCGCCCGAGGCTCGTCCGTCAGCAAACTACTTGCAGACACCTCAGTTTCCGAGAAGGCTCGCAACGAGGTCGGAACGCTTTTTGCTAACGCTGTTCAGTCAGGCCGAAACAATCAAAATTCTCTGAACGAAAGGGAATCTGCCATTCGTCTGCTGGCATTCGCCGATGTAACAATGGCAACAATCGCATTACCGAGCTTTCTTTCGCCCCAGACTCCGCCGCCGCTTCAGAGAGCGGCCGTCGCCGCGCTCGCCCAGCATGATTCCGGCGAAATTGCCTCAACACTTCTGACCGGTTGGAAAAGTTACAGCCCACAGGTCCGGCGTGACGTCGTCGACGCACTCGTTGTGAAAACGTCGAGAATTCAGACATTACTCCAGGCCGTCGAGTCGGAGGCCGTCAAGCGAAGCGACCTGACACGCGACCGCAAGCAACTCTTGATGAACCACCCGAATACGACGGTGAGCACCCGCAGCCGTAAGCTGTTCGGCGCCGACGTCAACTCGGACCGAGCGAGGGTGGTGGCTGGTTATCAGGACGTCCTCAACCTTGAAGGCAATGCTGAACGAGGAAAGACGGTCTTTAAGAAGATCTGTTCCGCCTGCCATCGAGCTGACAACGTCGGCCAGCAGGTGGCTCCAGACCTGGCATCCGTGAAGAACAAGTCAGATGCCGATCTGCTCGTTTCGATTCTCGACCCGAATCGCGAAGCGCAACCCAACTTCAACGTTTACACCGTCATCACCGATCAAGGTCGAGTTTACAACGGCATCATCGCCACCGAGTCCGCGGGCAGCATCACACTCAAACGTGCCGAAGGAAAACAGGACGTCATCCTGAGAAGCAACATCGATCAGCTGATCTCAACTGGCCTCTCCCTGATGCCTGTCGGCCTTGAGAAAGATCTGAGGCGACAGGATCTCGCTGATGTGATCACTTTTGTGAAGTCGATCAAAGGAACGGCCAACTCAACTGACAAGAGCCCATAAAGTGGCAGTTGCGTCAAGGACACTTTCAGTTGTCAGGCGAGCAAAGCTACGGCTCAATAATCTGGATTTCCGAATCATTCAGCAAAGCTGAAACTGGCGTTCCACGTCCTGCCTGGAAGCACTCAAAGTTCTTTTCGGCAACGACGGACGCTGCTTCGATCACCTGTACAATATCTCGCTGACTATCCGCGTCTGGATAGGTTCCTTCCAGGTCCGCCACTGTGTCCCCGAAGAGTCGGCGACGAATGATGGCCAGCAATCCCGCCGCAATTGACGCCTTGCCGTATCCAAAGATTTCAGGATGCCCGCCGAGGTGATGAATCCGACCGCCGAATGACGGGTTTCGAGTTCGTGAACCGTCGCCGATAATTGCTTCGCGGTAGCCGCGTTCCTGCTGGTCGACGATGCCTCGACCGTAAATCCCGTAAAGCTCGATTTCCTGATTGACTGCTCCTTCGAACTCCGCCGGGTTGATCCAGTTGTTGTTGTAGTCTCCTCGCATCCCGTTGTCATAAGTGACCGCAACGTCAACGCTGTCCCACGTGCGGATCGGTTCCTGCCGTTTGAAACTCGACGGCT
>CALGTK010000067.1 GCA_937904325.1 uncultured Planctomyces sp. | reverse complement strand
CTGAACAGCAGGCAACAGCAGAGCAGCCAGTATTGCGATAATTGCAATCACCACAAGCAGCTCAATTAACGTAAACCCTCGACGAGACGAATAGCCCATATCCATAGTGGTGTGCTCCCTTGAGCAGGTATCGATATAGGATGAACACGAATCCAGACACAACGATTCAACATGAATTCTGCGAATGCAAAATAATGCTCCGGATTCGCTGACCCCATCCTGACCACAACGGCACGACCGCAAACTCGCCGCGTCTGCAGAACATGTTGGCGATCTGATTGATAACGTGAGTCTTGCCCGCGTAGAACAAAAGCATGAGGGTGCCACTGACTCGGTCAGAGCTATATCGTGCCGGTCCAGCAAAACGACACCATAATACCGTTGCTGAAATGACGGCGGATTAAAATTGAACACTCACACCCAGAGAGCCAACCATAAGCGTTTCACCAAATCCCCGAGAGATACCACATTCCGACTCCATATCTAATCTGCAAGGCCGCGGACGGAGCGATCGAATCGCTATCAGAAGGAGTTCAACGTCGAAAGAGGTCATGCGGCTCGACATCCCAGGCGACATGATCAGTCATGCAGGACTCGCAGGAGTTCGGGCCTGAAGTATTGCGACTTCAGCTACTCCGGTGACGTGTCTCTAAAAACGGTTCCGTTGATCTGCGGCACGGACTCGCCGATTTCAGCGACGGGAACGGAGCCGGCGAACTTCAAAGTACGCGGACGTTCGCAGTGTTCGTCATCGCACGACTGGTAACGGATGTGTAGTTCGAAAGCTTCCTGTTTACCTGCAGCATTTTTCGGAACGACCAGCTCGCCGAAAATCCTGACTTTTCCATCGTAAACATTGTAAGCGTCGGGCAAGCCTTCGATCTGCAGCTCTTTGCCTTCCGGAAACTTCAAAGATTCCAGAGTCGTTCCCTGGTCGGAGCGAATTGAAACCGTTGTCGGAATCAGGAAATCGGGATACGCCGGATTGGTGTTGATGTGCCAACCCGGTTCAACTTCCAGCACGACTGCGATGCGGCACCGGCCACCAGCCGGCAACCGGCTGGTCGACAGAAACGCAGTAGCAGTGACTCGGTCTGGTGCTTTCTTTGCCTCGGCGTCTCCAGGTTTGTTGCCGCTGGCGATCGCCGGCGAGCCGTCCGCTGGCTTTGTCGGAATTACAGGCAACTCACCAGGCGGCGGTCCGGTGGGAGCATCACGCGAGTCTGACGGCACATTGTTCGTTGGTGAAGTTTGTACAACGTTCTCGCTCTGCCGAACACGTTGCGTCAGTGAGCGGTAATCCTGGTTGTCGAGAAACTCGTTCATCGCCAACGCCAGATTGCTTGTCCCGCGAGGGTTCCTGGTCATTTGCGGAGCGAACAGCTTCAGTGTCTTCTCAGCATGATCGCGGTAAGCAGGATCTCCGGTGAGCGACGCCAGCCGCACCAGGTTGCGAATGCTGACGCTGTTTCCTGATGGCAGGACGGAATCCCAGGCGTTCTTCGTACGGGCAAGAAGTTCTTCATGATCATGAGCAGTAAAGAAGAAGCCCCCCGCGGTCTCATCATGAAACATTCGAATCTGATCGTCAGTGAGACGCCGTGCAGCGATCAGCCATTTCGGGTCTCGTTTGACGAAATGCAGTTCGAGCATCGCTTCGACAAGGAAGGCGTAGTCATCGAGGTATGCCTGGAGCTTGGGCACTCCGCCACGCCATGTTCGGAGCAGCTGACCATCTTCGTTTCGCATGTTCGTCAGAATGAACATCAACGCGCGGTCGGCAGCGGTCAAATACTTCTGCTGAGAGAACGTGACGCCAGCGTTGACGAAAGCTTTGATCATCAAGCCATTCCAACTGGTCAGGATCTTGTCGTCTTTGATTGGCGACTCGCGAAGATCTCGAACCTTCAGAAGACGCTCGCGAGACTCTTCGAGCTTCATCCGCAGCACGCGCGGCGAGACTTTCTCATCGGCAGCAACTGCTTCAATCGAACGAGGCAGGTGCAGTACGTAGCCGTGTTCAAACGGCGTTTCCAGATTCAGGCCGTAGGTCTTTCCGAAGAAGATGGTCTGGTCGCCCAGTGTCTGCTGAACCTCGTCACGTGACCACACGTAGTACTTACCCTCGATCCCGTCCGTCTCGGCGTCGATAGCCGAATGAAACGCTCCGGTCGGGTCGGTCATGTCGGACAGAATGAATGACAGGATTTCTTCAGCCACCTGGCGATACTCGGCTTTGTTGGTCGCTCGTGCGGCGTCGATATAGACATTCGCCAGTTGAGCGTTGTCGTAGAGCATTTTTTCAAAATGAGGAATCAGCCACTGACGGTCGGTACTGTATCGATGAAAGCCTCCGGCCAGGTGATCTCGGATTCCGCCAGCAGCCATCGCGTCGAGTGTGTGGTAGAGGACTCGCTCAGCCGCCGCATTGTCGTGTTGCTCAACTTCGTACTGCAGCAATGCGAGCTTTGTCGGCACGGGAAACTTCGGCGAGTCTGGATTGTCCATGCGAAAATCGACGCCGCCGAATTCCGGGTCATGGCTTTGCACGATTGATCGCGAGACGCTTTCAGCCAACTCGCGAGTCAACTCAACTTTTTCGAGCGAAAAGCCAGGGCTCATTTCTTTCTGCAGGTACTGAGTGATCGTTTCCGCACCCTGATCAATGCTCTCACGTTGCGTCGTCCATGAATTGATGATTCGACGACACAGAGTCGGGAATCCCATGCGACCGTCCATGTCGTCCGGCGGGAAGTACGTGCCGCCCGCGATGGGCTTTCCTTCGGGAGTCAAAAACATCGACAGCGGCCAGCCACCACTTCCACCTTGGCCACTGAGCTGGTTGTAAATCTGCAGAGCCGTCATGTAGATGTCATCAATGTCCGGCCGCTCTTCTCGATCGACTTTGATATTAATGAAGTTCTCATTCATGTATCTGGCGATTTCTTCGTTCTCGAAGACCAACCGCTCCATCACGTGGCACCAGTAGCAACTGCTGTAGCCAATCGAAATAAAAATCGGCTTGTCTGACGCCTTCGACGCCTCAAACGCTTCCGGTCCCCACGGATACCAGTCAACCGGATTGCGAGCGTGCATCAACAGGTACGGGCTTGTTTCGTGAGCCAGACGATTTTCACGATTTTTGCCGTGAGTTGCGGTTTCGGCCGAGACGGGAACAACTTCTGAAGCTGGTCTTCTGTCGCCGACGATGTCAAGTACTTCCAGAGAAGATTTCACTCCCGTCTTACCGGCGGGAGCATCGGAAGTCCCGGCCGGTTCTGTGCGACCGCAGCCAGGCAACGAGGCCGTCGCCAGAGTTGCCGCGACAATCAGCAGCGAAGGCAAGGCTCTCGTTGCTGCCAACATAATTTTTAAAAGTTGCATGAAACACCCTGCCGTCAGACATCCGGTTCCGAATTCGCAAAGCAAGCGATGCTTACGCAGCGTTCGAACAGGTCTCATAGAAAAGTTGTAACCCGCGAATCCGGTCCACGCCTGGAAACGACATTGAGGGTTTGAGCAGTCAGCCCGAATAGAAATCCGGTCATTCAGCTTCTGACAGAATTCCGACATGCCGGAGTGTAACGGCCGCGGATCGCCGCGTAACCGGCGAATTTGAATCATAACCATAGACCGGGCTGGACGATTCAGTACTCTGGAAAGTACGTTCTCTAACACCGCACGTTGGATCTTCGCGATCTCCCTCCTCAATTTCTGAGCCACCCAGCTGCTGTCCCACCAAAATCCAAAAGGTCTTGCCTGATGACAAACCAATCACGCAACGAATTCTGCGACGGTATTTCTCGCCGAGGTCTCCTTCAGGCCGGACTGGGTGGAGTCATTGGCCTTTCGATGCCTCAATTGCTCAGACTTCAAGCGGCCACCGCGGCTAAATCTGGCTCGGCGACCGATCGCTCAATCGACACAGCGGTTATTTATCTTGAACAGGCTGGCGGGCCGACTCAGCACGAGACATACGATCCTAAACCGAACGCTGCTATCGAATATCGAGGGCCACTCGGAGCCGTCTCAACAAAGCTGCCGGGCGTTGCATTCTGCGAGTTGATGTCGAAGCAGGCGGCGATCGCCGACCGTCTCGCGATTATCCGATCAATTCATCACAACTCAAGCAGTCATGGCACGAGCAGCCACATGACTCAAACGGGGTACTACCTCAACGACAACCAGAACAGAAACAACGAGATGCCGTGCATCGGCTCGTACACCATGCGGATGCGAGGGGCCAATGCCAGGGGTGTGCCGGCTTTCGTCTCCATTCCTCAAAGCATGAGGTTTGGACGCGCGGCATGGCTGGGTAAAGGCAACAACCCACTTGAGACATCTCGCAGCGCAGACGACAAACGATTCGAAGTTCCGAATCTAACACTGCTCAAGGGAATCGACGAGAGCCGACTTTCAGATCGCCGCAGCCTGCTGTCTGGCTTCGACGCCGCTCGAAAGATCGTCGACAACCACGGAGTCGCTGACGCGACCGACGAGTTCACTCGTCAAGCTTTCGAAATGGTCACCGGCGACGCAGCTCGCAAGGCGTTCGCAATTGATGAAGAAAACGACGCCACGCGAGACCGCTACGGACGCAACTCAATCGGCCAGAATGTTCTGCTCGCCAAGCGGCTGG
Source organism: uncultured Planctomyces sp. (assembly GCA_937904325.1). Lineage (GTDB taxonomy): Bacteria > Planctomycetota > Planctomycetia > Planctomycetales > Planctomycetaceae > JABMPE01. The sequence continues at coordinate 613 of CALGTK010000067.1, read as the reverse complement.
TTGAACGAGGTGTGACCTTCGTCACCGTTCGAGTGAATACGCTTGGGAGCTGGGATGATCACACTGGAATTGAAAAACGCATGAGGGCCAAAGGGCCGGCACTGGATCAGGCGATTTGTTCACTGGTGACCGACCTTTACGAAACCGGCCTGCATAAGAAGGTCATGGTTGTTGCAATGGGTGAATTCGGTCGCACGCCGCGAGTAAACAAGAACGCCGGTCGCGATCACTGGGGCCGAGTCATGAGCGTCCTGATGTCTGGCGGCAATCTGAAAGTCGGACAGGTCATCGGAGCGTCAGACTCCAGCGGCGGTGTGCCAATCGAATCTCCATACCGCCCCGAAAACGTGCTTGCACTTCTTTATCGACACTTAGGCATCGACCCATCGCTGACCTTCAACGATAACGCCGGCCGCCCGCGATACCTTCTTGAAACTCGCGACCTGATTAACGAACTGGTCTAAGGCTGCGAGGGCTCCATACTTGAGAAACTTTAAGTAGCCTGCGTCTGGACGCACCCTCATCATCCTGAACATCCTGATGAGGCGCATCAAGCTTCCCTGCGACTATTGGCCCCACCTGCAACTATTGGCCCCAGACGCGCAGGCAACTA
>CALGTK010000066.1 GCA_937904325.1 uncultured Planctomyces sp. | reverse complement strand
GGCGGTGGCGGTGACATAATTGATTTGATTGTGCTTACATTCAGGTATCCGAAGATTGCGATTCCGATGTGGATCGTGGCTGGCATCTTTTTCTACTTCAGCAAAAAAGCAGAAAGCAATGCGAGAATGACTCGCACGATTCGCCGCGGTCGTAAGATTCAGGAAGAAAGTCTTCATGATTCCGCCATCCGCCAGATTCAGGAACGAGATCCCGATTTTGATGAAGCCGTGTTCCAGCAGCGCGTGGTCAACGGATTCGTGAAGACTCAGTATGCCTGGAGTGAACAGGATCTTCGACAATGCCGCGCGTTCATTTCTGATGGCGTGCGCGAGCGTTTTGAACTGTACATCGCCATGCAGAAGGCGGAGAACATTCGAAATCGAATGAAGGATGTCAAAGTTGATAATTACCAGGTCGTAACGGTCACGTCGGACCAGCACTTTGACACAATTCATGTCAGAATCGCGGCATCCGCAATCAGCTACAACGAAGACCTGGATTCGGGAAAGCGGGTTTCCGGGAACAGCGATCGAACACGAACAAGGTTCACGGAAGTTTGGTCGTTCTCGCGCAGGCCAGGTGCGAAGACCAACCCAACGGTTTCGGTCCTTCAGGGACGCTGTCCAAAGTGCGGCGGACCTATGGAAATCGTCGATACTGCCAAGTGCCCACAATGCCAGTCCGTCGTAAATTCCGGCCAGTATGACTGGGTTCTATCCGAAATCACTCAGGTCGAAGAGTGGGTTGTGCCACCGGTCCACCATTCCGTTCCTGGCTGGGATAAAATTCAACAGTCAGACTCGGGAATGAACTTTCAGCACATCGAAGACCGAGCCTCGGTCATGTTCTGGCGATGTCTGATGGCTGTCTATTTTGACGACGTGAAGTATGCAGCGCCGATCATTGATCGCGAGTCACCAGGTGTGCCAAAACTCTGGTCACGAGAGGCCGAAGGGTTCTGGAAGACGCCTGCCGTTGGCGTCGTGGAAATTGTGCGATGTGTGCCCGCCGAAGAAGACGAGTTCGATCGAATTCTGGTTCTGGTTCGGTGGTCAGCTACGAAGGCCTCAGGTGATCGACAAAATCCAAAGTTACACGGCGTGCAACGGATCTATTCTCACGTCCTGACACTCAAACGCGGCAAGGGCATTAAAAGTACATCTGATAAAGCTTTCGCATCATTCAGTTGTAACAACTGCGGTGCATCCATTGACCTCGGCAAGTCCGATGACTGTAACTATTGCGGAACGCCGTTGAATGACGGCTCGGGCGACTGGGTGTTGGAAGGAGTTGCTCCGTACCACATGCTGGAATCCCTCGGCAGCCCAGCTCAAGAGCAACAAAGTCTGGAGCAGCACGGTGGTGACTCTCGACTGGAAGCCGACCGCCTTCTCAATGAGCCAGAGTTGCTCGCGGCCCTTGCTCGAGTTCTCATGGTTGACGGCGAACTGCACGAAAATGAGCGACGGTACATCACCGAGTTGGCAGAGAGTCGTGGGATACCAACACCTAGAATGATGATGATCCTTGCAACTGCAGCTTCGGAAGAGGATCCCATAGACGTTCCACAGGATCTCGCGCAGGGCAAGGCGTTCATGGATCATCTTCTTCGCGCCACTCTGGTCGACGGCAGAATCAAGCGAGCTGAGTTCAAATTGCTTCAGAAGGCCGGCGAGCAGATCGGATGGTCGACTGCCGACTTGAAGCTGGGCATCGTGAGGATTCGAACGGAGCTGTATAAGGCTGCGAAAAAATCGATCCGTGATCGACGTCGAAAAACAGTTAGATAGGCGTCGTCGCACTTAACTGTTCGATGAACCAGCATGATTACGTTTGCAGCTTGTTCCGATTCAAACTGCAACACCCGCCATGGAAGCCACACTTCTGATTTTTCACATAATCAGAGAGCCCAGCCAACAATAACCAGGTATTCGCAAATTTAGATTTTGATGGAACAGTAGCAGGGTGCGTCGAGAATCGCCCTGCATCATTTAGAATGCAACTCTACGATAAGATGCGGTAGCCTCGGGATTCATCTTGATGCATGGGCGGGCATTGTTCTACGCGGTTTTCAGCCTTCCTGTACGTCTCTTCGTGGTTTTTTCTGAAAGCTGGAAATCAGCAGGTATACACCGCAGGAAATCAACAGAGTTGATGTCAGGACGCCGAAGGCGACATGCCAATCGTGTCGCGAGTTGATGAAGTAAGATACGGGACCGGAATAGCCGAAGCTGCCGTTGCGGGGTAAGAACAACGTTACCAGCAGAAAAATGGCGGCGTTGAAGAATCCAAGCGAAGAAATAAATTTCAACTTTTGCATCGTTGAATCTTACTCAGTCGATGGACTGATATTTTTTACGCTACCGGTAGAGACACCATGACCGGTGATGGTTGGACAGTTGGCTGCTGGTCGTCTTCAGGGGCCAGGACTGTGTCTACCAGGAAGTAGAGTAGCTGGCGGAGTTTTTCGTTGTCGATGTTGTCGGCCAGGGCTTCGGCGCGAGCTCGAGATTTTTCGACCAGAGCGTCGGCTTTTTCGAAGACTCCGGTTTCTTCCAACACACGCTTAAGGCGAGGCCCGCGGAACTCGTCGGTCGACTTCATGTCGATGATTTCCTGTAGCTCCGCAAGTTGCTCAGGAGTTGCCGCGTTGATGGCCAATGCCAGCATAACAGTGGGACGCAACGCCTGAGCATCCTGTCCGGCAACCAGCTTGTTGTTGCTGTCGCCTCGCCAGTCTTTCAGGTCGTTCAGGACCTGGAAGCCCACTCCCAGGTGGCGGCAGAAAGTAGGTACAAGTTCCTCGTATTTGTCCATCGGTCCGGCCATGCGGAGGCCGGAGTACAACGCGGCTTCGAAAGCCGGTGATGTTTTCAATGCGTAAATCTGAAGTGCGTCGAGCGGCGTCAGTTCCAGCGTCGGCCGCTGTTGCCAGGCCATTTCGGCTCCCTGGCCATCGCACAGTTTGACATGAGCTTGCGACATGCGATCGGTCACGTCGCAGGCTACTTCGGCCCCAAAGTCTTCGCGGCACGCATTGAGCAACCGGTAACCTAATCCGATGAGATGATCACCGACGTTGATCGCGGTGCCGAGGTCGTATTCTCGGTGCAGCGTTTCTCGGCCGTAGCGATACATATCGTCGTCTTCGATGTCGTCGTGGACGAGCGACGCTTTGTGAAAAGCTTCGATTGACATGGCGACTCGAGCAACACCATCAGGCACTGGCAGGCGGTCAACTTGTTCGAGGTTCGTTTTCTGAAGCTCTCCACCGGTTATCGCGTCGTAAGCGGCCAGCGTGATGAATGGTCGGAACCGCTTACCGCCATTTTTCAGCCAGTCGTAAGCGAGCTTTTCCGTAAAGGCGATTGGCGATTCGGCCTTTGCCGGATCCTTCGTGCGGATTCTCGGCAGCAGGCGATCGAAGTCTTTTTCGAAGATGAAGTTCGAAGATCGGATCGCTGGTAGAAAGCTGGGAGTTTCAGGCTCGTCCATTGGTTCGTACTGATCGATAACTTCCCAAATCCATGACTGGTCCAGTGTGGTGTTTTTGCAATCGCCCGAGTGCAGCGGGACAGCGTACGACGGTACGCCTGCGATCAGGATCTTGTCGATCGCTTTTTCCAGCACGTTCAGACAGGCGACTCCCAGGATTCCATCGATGTAGCCGCTGACGATGATTTTCAAAACGATCGGTGAACCTTCAGCAACAAGCACTTTGTACCCGAGCTTTTCGGCCTTGCCTTTGTAATCGGCGATGGAGCACGCACCGCAGGTTTCGCAGTCGAGTCCGAAGTCGTCGTAGTCAGCCGGGCAGCCTTCCGCATGTTTGAGGCAGTGAGGCAGCAGCAGCATCCGTCGTTCGAAAGGGATCGCCAGGAACTGACGCTTCCAGAAGAAATTGCCGATCAAGACCGCCACGAAGCCAGTGTACTTTTCGGGCAGCGACATTTCGTTGAGCAGTTGCCGAGCCCAGTCTTCCAGTTCGGCTTTGTTAAAGTTGCGGCTGCGATCGAGCGTTTTGGCGAATTCTTCGCAGGCAGCTTTGACCTTTTCGCGCACTTCAAGCGTGTCAGGCACTTCTTTGAGGTGGCTGGTGCTCTTCCGCTTACGACGGCGCTTAACCGGAGCTTCATCGTCCACGAATGTAATCTCGTCGGTCTGTGCTTCTTCCGAGGAGTTAGCGGCACGCGTATCGGCAGGTGCGATGGACACGTTGAGCTCCTATCGTGAAGTCCGCAGACGAAACCGACTCCTTTCGGCCGCGGGCGGTATTTTGTCTTTTGAGAAAGTCTCGCACGCCACGCGCGAGTCATTCCGTGTGATCTTTGATTCTAAAACGTACAGGCAAGCCAGCCCTGCTGGGCAAACCGACCTGATACCGGTGGGAAATTCCGACCGGGACTGTATTTCCAGGGTGTCTTCAGAATTCAGCTGGGGAGAGCCACCGCAGGACTGCGAGGCTCCAATCAGGCAGGATTCGATTCCGCAATCTCAACCGCCCGACGAAGCGCCGAGACAGTAAAAATCAGAGGATAGAGACCTTCAAAATACCATAATCGGGCGAAATAGAAACCGATCGGTGTCGGTACAGACACAGATCCGTCAACGACCTTATCGATTAACCAGCTAATTCCATCAAACGCGTTCTTTCGATAAGAATCGAATTCGAGCAGTACTTCCACGGCGAGGGCTGTTTCTTCGACCGAAGGCTCAATCTCAGCGTTGCCACCCCAGCCTCCGCAGTGGCTGCCGCGTGAGGAATCAGGGCCAGGAGCCGTATGCTGGACTGAAGCCAGCCACGCTGCCGCTTTTTGAGCTTCCGGAGCGTCCAGCATCCCGAGATCGCGATAAGCCATGAGCACGCGAGAGGTTCCGTACACAGGATTTTCGTCATTTTCAGCAAACTGATTTCCAAACCACAGCGGCACCCACGAGCCGTTTGGGCGTTGCTTTTTCTTCAGGAATTTGAGGCCGCTGTTGATCGACTGAAAACTGCGCGCACGTCTCTGGCTCATTTCTTCATACACAATTGTGAGCTTGTGGATCGCCCGCAGACAATGAGCAGTGATGTCGGGTGAGCTTCGGTCAAATGGCAAAGTACCCCAGCCACGACAGAATGTGGGGAAACCACCATCACGATTTTGTAGATTAATGAGCCATTCTGCTCCGCTGTCCACCGCAAGTGCAAAATCATCGGATGAAGTAGCTCGCCTCCCTCGAAGCTGCATCACAGCCAGCATTGCTCCGGGTGTGTCGTCGGCGTCGGGCACTCCACCAGGGAGGTCGGTCCAGGCCCAGCCTCCGGGGGCGGCATTCGTAAAGGGGTGAACCTCTTTGTATTGCTGGTCGAGCAGCCATTTTGAAAGTCCGGGGCGCAGGGCGTCGGGAACGTGATCTTTAAGTGCGTTAATCGACAGCGTCGTCGTCCACGTCGCGAGATTCGTATCGATCGGCCAGCTTCCATCCAGACGGACCGACTCGCACAGAAAGCTGACGGCTCGTTTCACGACCACATGATCCGCGAGCCCTTTCCCAGCAAGACTCATCGTGACGAAACTGGTCAGCGGAGCCGCTTCCAGGAAGCCTCCATTCGGCGGCTGGATCCGATCCAGAACTTGCAGGCTCTTCTTGACAGATCGGTTGCGGATGAACCGAACCAGCGGATTCCAACTCGGACGATGGTGATGCTTTACCTGACCGATCGCGATCAAAGCCGGCAGTGCGTAACTGACAACCGGAAGCTGTATCGTGCTGTAAAACTTCGCTGGCAGACACGCCAGTTCGAACGGCAGCGACGTGACCTCTTCCCAGTTAACCAGCCCCGCCAGAGCACAGTGAGTGAGGATTGGAACCGAAAACGTTTTATCCTTTCCGTACCGGGCAACGACCGCAGGCACTCCACCCTTCTCATCAATGTACTGCTTCGCTTTTTTAACGTGGCTCGAAAACTCGTGGGAAGTACCCGTCGCATTAAACACCGCGTGAGCCAGCATCGTCGTCGAAATATTGCTGAGACTCTTAACCGTGTCTCCCCAGCCACCGTCTTCGTTCTGATGCCCAGCCAGCCAGCTCAACCCGCCTCGGATCAATGCAGCGAAATCAGCTTCCAGCGAATAGTCCGCTGCGGTTCGTCCCGCGTTGCAAACCTGCTGCAGAGCCATGACAGCCGTCGCCGTCGAAAGCGCCGACGTCGACAGCTTACCTTCCCAATGAGGCAGTCCATCGGGTCCGTTCTGGCATTCAGCGAGGAGAAGATCCTTTGCTGTTTCGAGTGCGGATGTGAGCTGTTCGTGGTCGATCATTGGACGTCAAGGATGCAGGGTGGGTACTGCCCACCAGAATAATGAGACACAGTGGGCGATGCCCACCCTACAAAGCACGGATGATTGCCGCTGCGCTCTGACCAATTGCGGTCCTGTTCACAGTCAGAGCGGTCAGGTTTCTCAGTGGCTGCGGACCGTCATGTACAACGTTAAGGCGACATCGAGGATCGGGAATTCTGTAGTTCAGCGTCGCCGGCAAAGTTTCGTTCCGAAGCGACAGCAGACTGCCTGCGAGCTCCACCGCTCCTGACCCGCCGTCAAAATGACCGAAGTAACTCTTGAGAGCCGTCACCGGAATTCGCCTGGTCGCGTCGCCGAGTCCCCAGTAGTAGCCTCGTGCTTCGACCAGGTCGTCACGCTGTGTACTTTTACCATGCGCATTGATGTGGCCAATCTGGTCGGGTTCGAGATTCGACCGTCGCAGCGCTGTTTGAATCGAACGGGCAATGCCGCGACCGTCGGAACCGTTTGTGTGACCTGATCCGTCGCTCCCGGCTCCAACGCCGAGAACTTCCGCATAGATGTTCGCTTCACGAGCGACGGCGTGTTCGTACCGTTCGACAATGAATGCCGCCGCGCCTTCACCAACGATTGTTCCGTCGCGAGTCACGTCGAACGGTCGGCAGGCGTGTTCAGGATCGTCGTCTCGATGCGACAGGCTTTCGAACAGGTTGAACTTGGTCAGGTCGACCGGGTGAATGTTCGAGCTGCACGCTCCGACGATCATCGCGTCCGCGGCTCCTCGTTCGATGACTCGGACAGCTTCGCCAAGTGCCAGTAGAGCCGAAGCGTCGCGGCAGGTTATGGTGTTGTTCGGTCCTTGAGCGTCATGCTCGATGGCGACATGACAGGCCGGCATGTTCGGCAGCCGCTTGAGTAACCACAGCGGCGCGATTTTCCCAAGGCCGTCTTCGCCCCATCGAGTGAATTCGACCATGTCGTCAGTCAGAATTTGCGATGCGGCGGCGACGAGATCTTCGGGGCGAGTCGAAATTCGGCCACCGCCGTAAACAACTCCCAACCGTACCGGGTCGATGCCGCCAGTCTTCAACGCTGCATCCTGCATGGCCATTGAAGCGGCGGTCACACCAAGCTGAATGTCGCGAGACATCACCTTGATGAACTTCTTGCAGTAGATGTAGTTTTCGGGATCAAAGTCACGAATCTCGGCAGCCAGCTTGGACGGATAGCCCCCATTCGGCATCGATTCGAGTAACCCGATTCCAGATCGGCCAGCTTTGAGACTGTCCCAGAACGCACCATTACCAATCCCGTTCGGCGCAACGGTGCCGACTCCGGAAATGACAACTCGAGTTTGTTCGGGCAACCAGACCATCGCGCCAATTCAGTCCGCAAATCTCAGACGCAGAAGCACCAACGGGTACTCAAGCATCGCGGACAATCCGCACTCCATCCACAAAATACTCCACGCAGAACGTCTACCTGCAAACCGAAAACCGGCGAAAGCATCAGACAACAATTGCGTGCAAACAGCAATTCGCATTCGAAGCCACGGGACCCAGCTACTGACTTAAGAAAGCTCTTCGACCAAACACTTTGCATCTCGCATAACACCACCGGACCCACTCTACAGTGGTTTTGTCAGGAAATAGCAGAGCTGACTCAGATTACACCCCTGAGCCCCGGCGGTGTCAAGTAGTGCGGCCAACGAGGGGTGAGACGGTCGGCGAAATCGCTAGCCGCAACCCTTTAGTCGCTGCGAAAGAATGATCTGTCTTTACCCTGCCGAGTCCGGACAAGCACCGCGAAAATGTTAAGGAGCTATTTTACGAATAGTGTGTTTTTGCGGACAATCGCTGAGTATGCTGGGTCTTTTCGATTTCGTTCCGCATCGACCATCGGTTCTCGCCTTTCTTATTTCTCTTGAGAAGTCGATTCAGCTTGGTGCAACATATCTTTCGGAACGATTGTTCCGGTCGCTGCTAATCTATTCTTACTTTCTGGCCGGATTATCGAGGCCACGTCATCACATCTTCACATGCTGGGCCGAGTCCATGGTTTTCGACCTTGAAGAAAATGAACAGACAAAGGTTCTTCTCAATCGAATCATGCTGATTGAGGAAGACGCCGTTTCCGTCGAAGAGACAAAGAAGTTGCTGACAGAGAAAGGCTTTCAAGTTTCCGTTGCTAGAGATGGTGGGCAGGCTCATGGCACAATCCGAATGCATCCGCCCGACCTGATTCTGATGCAGATCATTTTGCCTGGCGAAAGCGGCTTCGAGATCTGCGAGATGGTCAAAGAGAACTACCCTCGTGTCCCGATTTTGTTTTACTCAGAAGTATCGCTGGTCTCGGCCGTCAATCTTGGTGAACGAGTCGGCGGCGATGGGTACCTCGTCAGGCCAGCATCGCCCGAAAAGTTGTTTGACACGATGCAAAAAGTTGCAGAAGCCGTCTGGCAACAGGCTCAGGAAGAAGACGATGGCGATATGTCGGAAGACGGCTATATCAAGTTCAAATGCAGATGCGGGCAGCGTTTCAAAGAGAAGTATGAAAACCGAGGCAAGTACACAACCTGCCAGGGCTGTCAGAGCCGCACCAGAATTCCCAATAAGAACTTCCATCAATACCTGCGTGACGACCTGGCCCGCAACGATGACACTCCTTCAACCGGTCTTCAGCCATTAAAGTTTGTGACGGTTAAATGTCCGGGATGTCAGACATTCTACAAGTTGGGCAACGTTGAAGGAGACTGGCGAAAATGCCCGCGCTGCGAACACGTCCACACAGGGTCGCTTTCGATCGTCGGTGCTCCCATGTCGCGAGCCGCTCTCGAAAGTTCGCTCCGTGTGTTGCGTATTCTTAGTGGGAAGAGCAAAGGCAAAAAGTTAATGCTGCCCGAACGAAAAATTGTATTCGGACAAGACGAAAGCTGCGACATTCGCCACGGATCAAAAGCAGTCAGCGGCAGGCACTGCACCCTTGAGCCGACGGAAGTTGGCATTCGCGTAAACGATCTCGATAGTGAACGCGGAACGTTTATCGATGGAGAACGCTTGATCGGCGAAGGTCTGGTCAAAGCCGGATCGGTTCTGCGAATAGGTGATCTGCAGTTCCGGCTGGTTGGCGAAGACCTGTCCGTCGAAGAAGAAATGCAGCGGGTTCAGAAGTGGTCCGAGCAGGAGCAGAAGGCTCGCGATCGCGGAATTCGAATGATTGAAGCCGGCAAGGAAACCGCAGCAGAGGCTGCACAGGTCATTCAGCAATACTGGAACATCATGCGAATGCGGGCGAACGGGGAAGAGGTCCCCGAAGCAGTTGGAAGTTCGGAAACATAGTCAGCCTCTCCTGCCTGCCTGGCGGGCCCGTGCTTTCATCAAAAAAGCTCTTCCAACAAAAAAAGCCTGAGTGACATGTGTCGTCACTCAGGCTTTTTCTTTGTTTGGTATCTCTAAATTCGCTGCGAGGCTTTGCTCGTAACGCACGATTTACTGAGCTTCCGCTCGTTGAGATCCGCCGATCATCTGCCGGATATCGGTAATGTCGATAACAGCCCCCAGCAGGCGACCGGCTCGATCTTCTTTCTGTGGAGTGATCTGTGCTCTGAAAAGAATCCAACCGGACGAACCGTCTCGACGAGTTACCCGGTGAACTCGTTCGTAGTTTGGCGTTCCGGCTTGAACGGCGTCCTGCAGTTCCTGGCTGACGCTGTCTCGATCTTCTTCGTGGATATGTTTGAGCCATTCTGAAAACGCATCCGGCAGCTCTTCGTCGTTGTATCCGAGCATCGATTTCAGGCAGGGCGACATGTAGACGCGAGCGTCGTTGACCGGCCAGTCAAGGACGCCGACGCGAGCCTGCGAGAGGATCATGGCGTGGTAGTCGTACAGTGCCTCGAGATCGGCAATTGTTTCTTCGAGCACTGCTTCGCGGTCAAAAGGGGCAATCATAGGACAATCTTCCATCGATACTTTAGCTGGGTGTCTCAGGGAAAAAACAGCCGTGTATCCATACGACTGGACGGCCAGTTTTCGAAGCTGTAAACGAAATCGTTGTCCGACTAAGAATCAGGCCGTCAGTTTATTTCCGATTGAATCAACGAGGGTGTTTGTGGTCACGGAGCAGTGAGTCGCCCCAATTGCACGAGTCGAGGATACAAAGTTCTCGGCGTGAATCTTCTGTTGATCTGCGTCAACAAACCCGTTTTCTCTGACCATGTGTCGCGTTTGCGCGTTGGCCAGGAAAGGCATGC
>CALGTK010000065.1 GCA_937904325.1 uncultured Planctomyces sp. | reverse complement strand
AAGCGTGTCGACAATCCGCAGTGGCGACGTTGCTGGATCACGCGTCGAAACCAGCTCGTGACGAATCCACAGTAGCCCGGCCAGATTCAGACCGACGAGAAACAACGCCAGAATAGAAAACCGCAAAGGGATTCGTCGCATCGTGTTCTTCCCTGAACGCATACCCGAAACACGGCGACTCGTTCTATTTCTCCCGGAAACAGTCACGATCGCAGAATATGAGGATCGTTTAACAGAGAAGTAACCAGGACGGAACAGCGTTTTGGCGGCAGCTCAGTTGGACAGCTCCACATTTGATATAGCTCAAGCAATACTCGTTGACATATTGGCGATCCGCACGAGAATTGTTGAGTAGATCCGCCAGTATTTTGTGCTGCAGAGATATGAGCGAACTTTGGATCGCAAACCAGCACCGGCAAACACGGCGTTGATTGTTCATCGTGATGGTCCATTGGCTACATTCGTTCGCCGAAAAATTTGATCGGCCGCACAATGTTCGGTAGTTCATCGCCCAGGCATCCTACGGTCGGGAACGAAGCATCACCATGCGACTACACGCGTCGTCCGTCGTAGTATCATCAACCATCGCTGAGTAGACTGAAGACATTTATCGGATTGCTTAGTGAAGCGCCAAATCGAATCTCATTAATGACACCACCACTCCCACTCCATTCGAATCGATCTGCAAGTTTTTGTGTGGTTGCGATTTTAGCACTCGCCATTAGCCAGACTGATCTTTATGCGGAAGAAGACAGTGGACCAATCGCCTCTTACCTGATGGCTCACTGCTCCAGGTGTCACAATTCAAAGAAGGGTTCGGGTGGCATTAACCTGACCACTCTCGCACAGATTGAACCGGAGAACGCACAACTCTGGCAGGACATTCTGAATAACATTCAGCGAGGTGACATGCCACCGAAAGATGCCCAGCAACCAGACACAGAAAGTCGGCGTGAATTTACGAACCTTGTTCGTCAGCGGCTTGATCGTGTGCATGCTGATCTGAGATTACGGGATTTTCGATTTTCCCGGCTGACCAATCAGCAGATTGCATGGAGCCTCAAGGACGTTCTGGGCATTGATCGTGACTATTCGCGAGATCTGATCGAAGATCCCGTTGGTAAACATGGCGAGTCGTTGCAATCCACGTTGGAACTCAGCGGCAGTCACATGGAGGTCTACCTGAGCATTCTTCAAAACGCGATCCGCGACGCTGTCCCCGATCTCGGAAACCCTCCGCAACCGTACCGGCTGCACGGCGATGATTGGGAGAAGCAGCACTACTTAAGTCGTAACGATCTTGCACACGGCGCCCGGCGTCACCACAAGCGATATCGCGGCCCTCGTTGGCTGGGCGACGATTTTCAGATTCCGCTCCCGCCAAATCATTTCTTTCGGATTTACGTCGACGACAATCGCAGCGAGGGACAGTTCCGCATTCGGGTGCGTGTCCGAAATGAACCGCCTCAAAACGGCGGCGAGCGTACAAAGCACGAGCTGACTGTGTTTCTGGACAAGGGATTCAAGTCGTCCATGCACGCGGTTGATAGCTTTACCGTCGCTGCCGAATCGGAAGTTCAAACCTTTGAAGTATTCGGAAACGTGTTTGACTACCCTGGCGTCGACCCCGCTCCGTTACGTGATGGGGAGAATCCGTACGGAGTCATGGCCCACTTCAAGTACCGCTACATTACGGTGCAGAATTGCTCGCCATTAACTTCGCCGTCGGACAAACCGGTTAACAATCAGGAATGGATCGTTCACGGAGACGGGCACTACGTTCGCGCCGACGACCAGTGGATTGCGGCGTGGGGCGACGACTTCGCCAAGAAGAACTGGCTCAAACCTTCTCACGGCGGTGCTCAGCATCACTCGCTCGGTAAGCCTTCCGTTTACAAAGAGGTGATGAAGGACACGAGTCATGTCATCGTCGAGCGAATCGAATTCGACATGCCGTGGCAATGGCCACCGAAGAGCGTTCAGCCCTTTCTGAATGAAGGTTCTTTGACTGACGCCTCGATTGCGAAAGGCGTTCATGCAGTGGCTCGCCGAGCGTGGCGACGACCGCTGCTCGATGACGAGGCCGCCAGTCTGGACGCATTAATTGACGACAAGCTGCGAACATCGCCGTCACGAGCCGACGCACTGCGAGATACTCTGGCCGCTGTGCTGGCGGACTCGCGGTTTCTGTTCTATTCGAATGTCGAGGAATCATCGCGGCTGCGGAATTATGAACTCGTTTCGAAACTGGCCGGCTTTCTCTGGCGAAGTGTGCCAGATGAAACATTGCTTCGACTGGCCGACCAGAACCGAGCGATCAGCGATGCTGAGCTGATTTCTCAGGTTGAACGAATGATTGCCGATTCCCGTAGCAAACGTTTCCTTACCGACTTCACTTCTGACTGGCTGGCGTTTTCGAAGCTGCGACAAATCGCGGTGAATCCAAACTATTACGGCTGGTGGAATCCACATTTCAAACACTACATGAAACAGGAATCGATCGCGTTCCTCTCAACCTTACTGCACGAAGATCGGAGTTGTTTGCACTGTCTGTCTTCCGACTTCGTCGTGGTCAACGACATGATGGCAAAGTTTTACGGCATCCCGAAACCGGACAGTGGTCATCGTTTTTCCAAAGTGCCCGCGCCTGCAGAACGAGGCGGAGTACTGACTCAGGCGGCATTTCTGCTGGCACATTCGACCGGCGAAGATGCTCACGCAGTCCATCGCGGTGTCTGGCTCAGGTCGCGTCTACTGGGCGACCCGCCACGTGACCCGCCACCGGCTATCCCCACGCTGAACGAACTCGACGTTCCGCAGTCGCAGGAGCTGTCCACCAAAAATCGCCTTTCTCTACATCGAACGGGCGTGTGCTACGACTGCCACAGAGACATTGATCCGTGGGGAGTCGCGATGGAATCTTTTGACGCCACGGGCAAGTCGAGAAAGAAGATCCTTCGGATTCTCACTGAACCGAAGAAGCGACTGAATCTGCCCGTCGTGCAACAGACTGAGATACGTGGCCGTTCAATTCACAGTATGAATGACCTGAAGGAACTGCTACGAGAAGAGTGCAGTGACGAATTTGCTTCAGGCTTCAGCGCGTCGTTGCTTTCGTTCGCGCTTGGCAGACCGCTGACATACAAAGAGGACTCGACGTTAGACTCGATTGCCGAGCATTTTCAGAAAAGCGACTACCGAATGGCAGCATTAATCAACGCGATCGTGCTGACACCGGAATTTCGACACATCACACCACCTCTTGCCGTCACGAGGCCAGATCATGACCAGTAACATCCCAGGGCGACGTCAGTTTCTCTACGGCGCTGGTATTTCGATGCTGCTGCCTTACATGGAATCGTTTGGTGCACCGACCGATTCCAGGAGTGACATGCAGGACAATCCACCGAAACGTTTTGTCGGTTTGTACGTGGGTCACGGATTCGCCATCACACGAAAATCCGATCACCCCGCCCGCGACTGGAGCTGGTATCCGCGTCTGAAAGACGGTCGGATGAAATTCGGTAAATCGACGGCTGCCTTTCAACCGCTCGATGATCAGATTTCAATCTTCTATGGACTCGATCACCCGCAGGTCGTGGTCAGCAACGGTCATTCTTCTGCCGACTCATTTCTGACCGGCAGCAATCCTCAGGGAGCGGTCATCAGCCCATCCGTCGATCAGATCGCGATGCTGACACACGGAAAGAAAACGCGATTCTCGAGTCTGGTGCTTGGCAACGAAGGCGGGCTTGGCATCCGCGGCGGCTCGCACACGCTGTCCTTCAATCGGTCGGGGCGGCCGATCCCTTCGATCAACAATCTGGAACTTCTCTACAACCGACTGTTCAACTCCGATCCCGCGATCATGCAGGCAGAACAGTCACTGTACCAACGTAATGGAGCACTGGTCGATCGCGTACTGGAGTCGGCCAATGATATGAAGCGTCGAGTCAGCATCGCCGACAATCGGAAAATCGAGTCGTATCTTGAAGCAGTCCGAGCCGTCGAAACGAACATCGCACGTATGCAGCGTTGGTCGGAAACTCCCAAGCCTCATGTCGACACATCGGACCTTTCGCTCAAAGCGACAGTCAACGAGCCGGCCCTGTTCATTGAGACGATGTACAACCTGATCTACCTGGCTTTCAAAACAGACTCGACCAGGTACGCGACCTACATGCTGCAAAGCATGGCCGGCGGGATCTGGGACGACATGCCGAAGAATGCGCTGGGTCTGGGAGTCGGCCATCACCTGCTGGCTCACAACGCGGCGGGCACCGGCGTGAAGGCTATGGAAAAACTCGGCACATTCGACAAGTTTCAGGCCGACCTGCTGGCAAAGTTCCTGCAACGCCTGGCAGACACTCCCGAAGGTAATGGATCAATGCTCGACAACACGCTCGTTCTGTTCGGGTGCAGCAACAGTAAGACTCACGTGAATCGCAACTACCCGCTGATGCTTGCTGGCGGTCGAAATCTTGGCATCAAGCAAGGGCAGTTCCTCGAGATGGAATCTTCCGGAGTACCGATGTCCAATCTGCTGCTGACGTGTCTGCAGCAACTCGATGTCCCCGCTGAAAGATTCTCCGACAGCACCGGTATCGTGAAAGAAATTCTGTCATGAAGTTTTCGTTGATTGCCGCTCTGTCGCTCTTCCAGTTCGTTCAAGTCGCTTTGAGCGATGCCGCTGCCTTGTCGAGTAACTCCGCAATTGTTAATCCGGACTATCGAGTGCCACTGAGTGAAGCAGGGCAGTCGGGAATTTGCCTGCACGGCGACCGACTGTTTCTGACGGTGCATTCCAGGCTGGAAGGACCCCCGAAAGGCGGCTTCTACTTCAACGGAAATATCGTCGGACAATGCTTCGATAAGAATTCCGGGAAGCTGCTGTGGGAAGTCGATCTCCCGGGAACTTACGCCGGACGCGTGCTGGAATCGTGGCATGACGCGACAAGTCTCCTTCCGGTCGCCGACGACCAGCATGTCGTTTTTCACAACCTGAATGGAATGCTCGCCTGCTGTTCTCATGATGGTGACTTACTCTGGAAACGCGACTGGCAGGCACCCGATCCGGATATAAAAAACTGTCGCATGTTTCTGCACAACGGCCAGGTCATTGTCGCATTGCCATCAGACAGGATCGCCGTCCCGGCGAGCAGCAAGCATCCCGACCTGCCTTTCTACCAGATTCACGCCATCGATTTGAATACTGGAAAAGATGCCTGGGTCTCGCCGACGCTTCTGACCCACGCCACGCAGTACAACGTCGATCGGTGGAAGGGCGAGCCGGTCATCGTGGCGTCGATGATTGATCTCTCACACTGGCAGTTCGGGCAAGGCCAGAATGGATACCTGCTCTCGCTCGATGACGGCCGGCCCGTTCTGACCTTTGATCTGCCGCCTGCAATCCCGCACCAAAAGAACCAGCTGGTTCGAGGAAAGTTTCTTGTGACTGTCCAGGCTGGGCCGAAAACGACGTTCAAACTTGTCAATCCCGAAACATCAAAGGTGACCGACGAATTCTCTTTCTTACAACCTGACTACTACTTCGCATGGACCGGGAAGGAATTCGCAGAGAAGTCTTCCCTGCCAGAAATCACCGACCGGAGCCTTCGTGGAAAAGGGTACCCAACGGCCTCGACCGTGCACGCTGTTGGTGACCGGGTTTACTTCTGGAAATACAACAGCGAGCACATTGGATGCGTCGACACTCGAACCAGGCGATCAGTGCTTGTGCAGGTTCCGATTCAGGTTCTTGCTGAGAAAACAGTCTGGAGGCCCAAGGATTTCCAATTCACAAGAGGCATTCTGAACTCAGCCGGGAAGAATGTGAATAATCGAATCGGCACCGGACGCGGTATCAGGCGAGGTGGCTTCGGACATACGAATCCGGCGTGGCCGATCGTCCGGGATCAACAGCTCTACTGGCAGGGAGCGGCGGGAATGCTCTACGTCATCGACCACACACAGCCATTCTCCCCTGCAGCGATCACCTGGAAATCCATCGACGCAATCGGGAACTCATGGACGTTCGGCGAACCCGCAGTTGACGAAACCACTGTTTACGTCCGCTCGCAGAGAGAACTCGTTCGCTTTCCCAGGTGATGTCGTCTTTACCAATGCTCCACATTGTTCGCGAACGCTACTGCCGATCCAGATCGAAGTATTTTGCGTGAGTCGTGAAGATACATGGTCATTCTCCCGTTCTGTGGAATTACCTCGGGAACCGACCATTGCAGAAGATGAAATAATGGATCAGGACTCGAAGACAGACCTGCAGGCCTGGACCGGCAGAGAGGCTCAGTACAGCCAGTTTGTTGCGTTGATTGCGCGACATGATCACGCGATTCGGCGGTTTGTGAGGTCGCTGCTGCCGTCTCGCGAAGGCGTTGATGATGTAATGCAGGAAACGGCCCTGGAGTGCTGGAAAAAGTTTTCGGATTTCACGCCAGCGACACAGGACGATGCCGTCGCGGAATTCGTACGCTGGGCCTGTGTGATCGCTCGGTTTAAAGCTCTATGCTGGCAGCGGAATCGGCTGGTTTTTCGGGGAGGCGTTATTGAGACGCTGGCCACAGCGGCGATGGACGGTTTGGGTCAGCAGGAATCGGAACGCCGGGCCATCGAACGTTGCCTGCAAGCGATGCCGGACGATCAACGGCGGCTTGTCCTGAGTGTGCATTCCCCGGGTGAGTCCATCGCTTTGATTGCGGCCGAAACCTGACAAAAGGCACGAAGACTTTACAGCAGGATCAACGTTCTGCGAAACCTGCTGCTTGACTGCGTTCAGCAACGCCTGGCAGGAGAATTCACCAATGGATGAATCGATGAGAAGTTTGATGTTACTAGCCATCGATCAGACGATCTGTGTCGACGATTTTGAACGTCTGCAGGACGCGATTGAGCAGAGCGACGAGGTTCGCAACGAATACCTGGCAGCGGTCAGGCTGTGTGAATCGTTGAGCGACATCGCTGGGGAAGAAGAGGAATCTTTGACGCAGAGTGCTGAGATCAGCACGTTCGGCTCGCAATCGCATTGGAGCTTGAGATCCCTGCAACTGATGATTGCGGCAGCGACAGCCGTCATCCTGGTTGGCGGAGTCGCCTTCTGGTTTGGTCACCAGGACGGCAGCCGGCGACAGAAACAGATGGCAGTCGGGGGAGAAGCCACAGATACGAACTCGACGCCAGAATCAGTCATCGCGGGGCACGCCACGCTCAGGCGATCTGTCGACGTTCGATGGGAAGAAAAATCGGGCTCTTATCGTGAAGGTGACGTTCTACCGGCGGGGGTGCTTCAGCTTGATCAAGGGTTGGCCGAGATCGATTTCTTTTGCGGCGTTACTCTGGCCGTCTTCAACGCCGCGCTCAACTCAGACGAACTGCAGAATCTTTATGAACAGGGACGACCCCTTGGTTACTAAACGCCGTCGGCATCACGATGCGTTGCGTTTTTGTTCGTCGTTTTCGCGATGGCTGTGATATGCAGCGAGGGCGGACCAGCCGTGGAGAAAGAGAGGCAACCTGTGGTTTGTAAGGAAGACCGTGGAATCGAAAAAGTAGAAGATCTTGATTCGCCCCGAACGCTCAAACGCATCCTGAAGTGACGACCGTTTTGCGAAGGGTTACGCTATTTTTTTATGGGAAACTTTTGAATTAATCTGGAAAGTTCAGCAACATGAGATATCGATTCGTCTCAAGCTTCTCGTTTGCGCTGCTTGCTTCCACCTGCATGACGCACGCAGCAGACAAGCCGAATGTCCTGTTTATCGCTATCGACGATCTTCGACCCGAGCTGGGTTGTTACGGCTCGCCGATTGCAGTGTCGCCAAACCTTGACGGACTTGCGAAAGACGGTCTGCTGTTTAAACGAGCCTACTGCCAGCAGGCGATTTGTCGTCCCTCACGGGCCAGTCTGATGACCGGAATGCGACCTGAATCGACAGGCCTGTTTCACAATTATGTGTCGCTGCGTGAACTGCAGCCAGACATTCTGACATTGCCACAGCACCTGATCGCTCACGGGTATGAAACGGCCTACGTAGGGAAGATCTTCCACAACGGTGACACTGATGAAGAAAACTCATGGAGCCACACACCTGTCAAAAGGGTAAAAGGAATCAAAAATCCGCAAGGGCCTTACCGGTTACCGGAAAACGTCAAACTCAGGGCGGACAATTTCAAAGAGATGTTTGCCAGGTATGGAGCAGCCGCTCGGCGAGGCCTTGCCAGTGGCCCGGCATACGAGCAGGCTGATGTCCCCGATCATGCTTACACCGATGGTCACAACACATTGCTCGCCATTGCCACACTGAAGCAGATGGTAAAAAGTGACCAGCCGTTCTTCCTTGGGATGGGATACAAGTTGCCACATCTCAACTGGTGTGCTCCGAAAAAATATTGGGATTTCTACGATCGTGAGAAGATTCCGATGTCGACCAGGCATGCCGCTCCGACAGACGGAGCCGAAATGGGACTACACGCATCGTTCGAGCTTCGCACTCGAGCCGGCATACCTAAGAGTGGACCGTTCAGTGCAGAACTGTCGCGAACGCTCAAGCACGCCTACCTGGCCAGTACCAGCTATGTCGATGCTCAGATCGGCCTGATGATGAAAGCCCTGGAAGAAGCCGGCGTTCGCGACAACACGATCATCATCGTCTGGGGCGATCATGGCTGGCACCTTGGCGACATGGGTGTCTGGGGCAAAGCGACCAACTACGAGATTGCGACGCGGGTTCCTATGATGATCTGTACACCCGACATGAAGATACGTGGTGCGAAGTCGGAGGCTCTCGTTGAATTGGTCGACATCTTCCCAACGCTCTGTGAACTGGCTGACGTGCCCAGACCGGACCATCTTGAAGGCCACAGCTTCGTATCGCTGCTGGACGAGCCGAACAAGACCTGGAAGAAAGCTGTATTCAGTCAGTATCCAAACCCGGCACTGCGCGAGTGGGCAGCCAATCCTCTTTCACAGGGTATGCGTGAAACGTGGTTCGGACCGCTGATCCAGGAAGTCGAAGGCCGGATCATCGCTCAACAGGGTGAAAAGTGGGACCGTGAATTTTTCGAAGAACACCTGATGGGCTACACGATGCGAACTGATCGCTACCGTTTGGTCGTCTGGCGAGATCATCGCGACGTCAAAGCAACGCCGGTCTACGTCGAACTTTTCGACCATCAGACGGATCCGGACGAAACGACCAACATTGCCGCCAGCAATCCAAAGATTGTGAAAGCTCTCACCAAGCAGCACGACGCGGGTTGGGAAATGGCTCTTTAACGAGACGAAATGAGACTGAAATGAAACAGACGATCTTTCTTGGTCTTTGCTGCATCACGCTGCAATCTCCTGCCGACACTCTTCGTGCGGCAGAAAAACCCAATGTCATCCTCATCGTTTGTGATGATCTGAACGACTACGTCGAAGGTTTCGGCGGACATCCAAATGCGGTCACTCCGAACATGGCTCGGCTGGCGGCCAGTGGCGTGTCATTTACACAGGCTCATTGCAATATTCCGATTTGTGGTCCGTCTCGGGCGAGTCTCTTCACTGGGATTTATCCGCACAACTCGGGATGCTATGGCTTTACGAAGTGGGACACTTATGAGGTTCTGAAAAACTCCCGAACGATCATGGCCCACTTTCGAGCCAACGGTTATCAGACACTCGGGACTGGCAAGCTGATGCACCACATGGTCCGCCAGGAATGGAAGGTGTACGGGAACCCGGCTGATTACGGCCCCTTTCCCTACGACGGCACCAACAAGATTGCTCACCCTGAAGTCCCAGCGCCGTTTCGCGATATCGGTCCTGTCGATGGATCTTTCGGTCCACTGGTGAGTCACACAGGCATCGACTTCGCCAGCCAGTCGTTGCAATGGATCACTGGCGGATGGGCAAACCAGCGACCGCTTCGTGTCGATTCTCAGCAGGACCGCGACCCAACGGCCGACGAATTGAACGGAACATGGGCAGTCGAAAACCTGCTAAACCGAGCCAGTAAACCTGACGGGCAACCATTCTTTATGGGCGTAGGTTTCATTCGCCCCCATACTCCGTTGATCGTTCCCAAAAAGTTCTTTGACATGTTTCCTCTCGATTCAATCGCGCTGCCAGTAATCAGACCGGGAGATGTCGAGGATACTTTTGCTAAAACAATCCGCGGTATTCCGGACGGCCACGAACCAGACTCTCCACGTAGTGAAGACATGGGGACTAAACTCTTTACGAACCTCGTCGCCTCTTACGATTCACAGGAAGAAGCATTAAAGCGTTTTATACAGGCCTACCTGGCGAGTGTTGCTTCCGTCGACGAGCAGGTCGGAAAGATTCTCGACGCGGTCAACAACTCGCCACTCAAGGACAACACGATCATCGTGCTGACCAGTGATCACGGTTGGGGCATGGGCGAAAAAAACTATTTGTATAAAAACTCGCTCTGGCAGGAGAGCACGCGAGTGCCGCTGATCGTTCGCGTCCCGGGGCTCGCAAAGGCTGGCGGTGTGAACGAGCAACCCGTTTCGCTTGTCGATCTGTATCCGACACTCATCGATGTCTGCGGTTTGACTGGCGAGACAAAGAAAAACGACAAAGGTCATTCACTGGACGGGCACAGTCTGAAGCCGTTTCTTACCGATCCAGATACAGATCAATGGTCGGGGCCGAGTTCTGTTTTGACCGCGCTTTATAAATGGCGAATGAAATACGACCCGTCGAAAGAAAGTTATTCGCTCCGTGGGCGCGACTGGCGTTACATCCGGTATGAGAACGGCAAGGAGGAGCTTTACAACACGACAGAAGATGCTCATGAGTGGACGAACCTTGCGAGCAAACCCGAGCATTCATCCCGCCTTGCAGGATTCCGTGAAGAACTGGCTGCGCGACTTCCGAGTCCGGGAGTCATCCCGCCACAGCCCGTCTGGAAGGCGAAACAAGTTGCCGTAAAGAAGGACGCGGAATACTGGAAGAATGAATTCTTCAAGAAGCACCCATCCGCTGACACGAACAAAGACGGTACGCTCTCGTGGCCGGAATTCAAAACTCATAAAGCCAAAGTTGACGCCCTGAAGAACCAATCAAAGAAGTAAGTCCTGTGGGCAATTACGAGATTTCACAATGGATGGAAGAATTTCGCGATAACGCTGCAAGCAGCAGCAATATTCTATTGACGATTGCAACATGGCACACGTGAAGTCTGCCAGCTCAAATATGCCAACTACTATCCAAACATCGACACGACAGGTCATTCAGCCTGAGGGCTGAGATTTAATAGTTCATTCGAGCAAATCATGAATCGAAATACCTGCATCTTCACTGGTCTGATTCTGTTCACAGCACATACCGCTTTATGGGCGCAGGATGTCAACTTTAAACGCGATATCGCTCCGCTCCTGAAAGAACGTTGCCTGCACTGCCACGGCGAGGATGAGCAGGAATCGAATCTGCGTCTTGATCATCGCCCACGCATGTTGAAAGGCGGCGATTCCGGGTTGTCCGCAATGGTGCCCGGAAAACCAGACAAGAGCTACCTGATTGAACTCATTACTCACAACGATGATGAAATGCGGATGCCGCCTGATGAAGACAAGTTGCCGGCCAAAGAGATCGCGCTGCTGACGAATTGGATTAAGCAGGGCGCCCTCTGGCCGGGGCAGATGGACGCGTTTGTCGAAGAGAAGTCGGACCACTGGTCATTTCAGCCGGTCGTTCGTCCAGACGTTCCGAAAGTACCTGGCGACCCTGGCAATCCTGTCGATGCATTTTTGCAGAAAGCACTTCTGGAAAACGGGTTGTCAATTTCGGACCGAGCCGACGCTCGATCATTGATTCGTCGAGCATCCATCGTTTTGACCGGCCTCGCTCCAACCGCCGAGGAAACTGCCGCGTTTGAGAAGGATTACCATGCTGATGACGAGTCCGCTTACGGCGTCCTTATTGATCGACTGCTGGCTTCGCCACACTTCGGCGAGCGTTGGGCACAGCATTGGCTCGACGTGATTCGCTGGGCAGAGACCAACGGATCGGAAGCGAACCTCTACCGGAAGAACGCCTGGATTTATCGTGACTATGTCGTGCGAGCGTTCAATGAAGACAAGCCGTACGACCAGTTTGTCAGCGAGCAGATTGCCGGCGACTCACTGGGCATGGGTGAGGCGACCGGCTTCCTTGTATCTGGCCCCCACGTTCCTGCCGCGACCGTCGGACGCGAACCGGCAGCTATTCGCCAGGCTAGAGCCGACCGCATGGACGAAATCATACAGACCGTCGGCGCATCGATGATGGGAGTGACGATGGGTTGTGCTCGGTGTCATAACCACAAGTTCGATCCGATCACGATCAAAGATTATTACTCGATGACCGGAGTATTTCAGGATGTCGAGTTCGGCAGTCGCTTCCCGGAGTTCTCAACAGATCACCCCCGCCGTCAGCGAGGCCGGGAACTCTGGCAGGGCATTGCCAGACAGCGACGCATCCTTGGTGAAATCGGCGGATGGGAAGAAAACTGGGGCGCGTTCCGCGAATTGCATTTCAAACCAATCAGGACCCAGGCAATTCGCATCAAATTCAAGATGGCAAATGTGGGGCTGGACGAACTGGAAGTGTTCGGGCCTGACGAAAAGGATGAAAACCTTGCTCACAAACGCCGCGGGACCAGGGTCTCCAGCAATGCGGAAAAAGGTGTCGATGGTCGCTTCCCGGTGGAACGCCTCATCAATGGTGAGTTTGGAACCATGACCTGGCGAGCCGCATTTCCGAAGGACTCTAAGGAACGGGCGTGGCTACAGTTCGATTTTCAAGAGCCTCAAAGCGTCAACCGACTGCGTCTCTCCAGCAATCGCGAATATTTTTACGACACAGACTATCTGACGAAGAAGCCATATCTTCCGAGGTACGAATACGTCATGGATGTTCTCCAGGAAGACGGCAGTTGGAAGCCCTGGGTTAGCACATGGTTCGTCAATAAGAAACTGAACGAAACGCATCCCAAACGGAGAAAGGCACTCGCAGAAGTTCAGAAACACATTGCATCGCTGGCCGAAGAAGGGCCACGACCGAGCTTCGTCGGTCGTTTGGTTCAGCCAGTAGTGACGCGAGTCCTGCTTCGAGGCAGTCCAGAGAATCCTCGCGACGAAGTGGCCCCAGCCGGTCCTGCAATCCTCGGTGGTGACTTGAATCTGTCTGGAACAGCTCCCGGCTCCAGGCGACGAGCTGAATTCGCCAAATGGATCAGCAGCCCCGACAACCCATTGACTTCACGAGTCATGGTTAACCGCATCTGGCATCACATCTTCGGCAGTGGCATCGTGTCGACAACCAGCGACTTCGGAAAAGCTGGAGCCGCTCCATCAAATCCGGAACTACTCGACTGGCTGGCTGCTGAATTCAGCGAACCCACGACCGCGAAGGCCCACCCGTGGTCGATCAAATCGATGATCCGTTTATTCGTGATGTCAGACGCTTTTCGCCAATCAAGTGCTCCCAGCAAGCAGGGTCTGACCAAGGATGCCAGCTCTTCGATGCTCTGGCGATTCCCTCCGAAACGAGTCGAAGCCGAAGTGATTCGCGATTCAATACTGCAGGCTTCCGGACTGCTCGACCGCACAATCGGCGGTCGCAGCTACCGCATCCACAACGAGAAAAAGACCTACGCTCAGTGGCAGGTCCTTAATAACCACGGCCCCGAAACGTGGCGACGACTGCTCTACCAGGAACGAATGCGGCGAGTCGACGATGGTATCTTCACGGCCTTTGACTTTCCGGACTGTGGACAAGTTCGGGCGAAACGCCCCGTGTCGACAACTCCGTTGCAGGCTCTCAATCTGATGAATAGCGATTTCGTGATCGAGCAGTCCAGGAAGATTGCAGTTCGCGCAAAAATGGAATCAAACAACGACAAACGATTAGCTGTCGACCGCTGCTTCACATTGCTGCTCGGCCGCGTTCCCGATGATCAGGAACGATCCGCTTGCCTGCAACTGTCAGAGAGCGAAGACCTGTCACTCGTCTGCCGGGCATTGATGAATTCCAACGAGTTCGCGTTCATCCCATAAACAGATAAATGATTGAGCCATGAACAGGAGCATACAGAGGAAAGGGAGACATGATTCGAATCCTGACACTGCTTTTCCCGTTTTCTCCTGTTCAACAATCCCGACTTTAAGAGCACGTATACAGTAGCCGACACTCGGCTTGCTGAAGGATTCTAAGTTATGAATCATGCCGAATCGCTTTCCACACACGGTCGACGCTTGCTTGATCGTCGCAGTTTTCTTGAAACGGCAGGCCTGTCGACCGCCGGGCTTGCACTGACGAGTATGCTTGCCGACGACGGTGTGTTGGCAGACTCTGCCAGAACGGTCAGCGGTAAGGATCCGATTCGGCCGGCAGTCAACCCAAACAACCCTTACGCGGCGCGAGACGCTCATTTCAACGTACCGGCGAAGCAGGTGCTGGTCATCTATTGTCCCGGAGCCGTTAGTCACATCGACACGTTTGATTACAAGCCGGCACTCTCCAAACTGCACGGACAGAAGCCACCGGAGCTTCCAGCCGTCACTTTCGAAGGGCCATCCGGAAACATTGCGAAGCCGTTCTGGGATTTCAAACCACGCGGCGAGTCGGGCAAGATGGTTTCGGATTTGCTTCCAAACCTGGGCAGGCAAGTTGATGACTTCTGCTTTCTACACGCGCTTTCGACGACTACCAGCGCTCACCCTCAGGGTGAGAATTTCATGAACACAGGTTTCACGATGGAAGGCTTTCCGTCGTTTGGAGCCTGGGTGACTTACGCACTGGGAACCGAAAACCAGGAACTTCCCGCGTTTGTCGCGATAAACGATCCGCGAGGACTTGCCCGAAGCGGCAAGAACAATTTTGGCAGTGGATTTCTTCCAGCTGCATTTCAGGGAACGGACTTCAACGCCAGGAATCCCCCGAATAATCTCAGTCGCCCAAACTCGATTTCGTCGACCGCGGACCGAAAGACAGTCGATCTGCTGAAGCGTTTGAACGCGCGACATCTCGAAAAGTACCCCGGTGATGCCGACCTTGCCGGTCGAATCGCCAGCTACGAACTTGCCGGCAGGATGCAGACTTCAGTTCCGGAGGTGATGGACCTGTCCGGTGAAACTGAGTCGACCATCAAAGCGTACGGCGTCGAAGGCGGCAGCGAACTTCGAGGCGATTATGCAAAGAACTGCATCCTCGCCCGGCGACTGCTCGAACAGGGCGTGCGAGTCGTCCAGCTTTTCAATGGCAGCGATCCAGCAGGTGGAAACGGAATTACCAACTGGGACTCGCATTCAAACATTGCGGACACACATGCCATGCAGGCTGAGATTATGGATCAGCCGACAGCCGCCTTGATCGCTGATATGAAACAACGAGGCATGTTAGAAGACACGCTCGTCGTCTGGGCGACCGAATTCGGCCGCATGCCATTTCTCCAGGCAAACGGAACCGGCCGCGATCACAACCCCGGAGCCTTCACCTGCTTCCTGACCGGCGCCGGCGTTAAGCGAGGCTTCAGCTACGGCGAAAGCGACGAGTTTGGTTTCAAAGCCACCGTCGACAAGACGACGGTCTACGACTTCAACGCAACCATCCTGCACTTGATGGGCCTCGATCACGAACGACTCACCTTCTATCACAACGGCCTTGAACGTCGTCTCACGAATGTGCACGGCCACGCCATCAAGGAAGTTCTGGCATAGGTCTGTCTTCTACGCGATCAGCTCAGGAATCAGCTCACCGCCGAATTGTGACAATTGCTTGTAGCGTCCTGCGTGAAAGTAAGTCAGCTTATTATCGTCCAGACCAAGCAGGTGCAGCATCGTGATGTGGACATCCCGGATTGGATGAACCACTTCGACGGCTGCGGCGGCGATCTCGTCGGTGGCTCCGACCATCGTGCCACGTTTTGTGCCACCGCCTGCAAACCACATATTCATGGCGTCAGCGTTGTGACCTCGGCCAAGAGCCGTCACTCCGCCGCGGTAATTGTTGTCGGGTGTCCGCCCGAATTCTCCGGTCCAGACGACGAGTGTGTCTTCGAGCATGCCGCGATTCTTAAGATCTTTGATTAACGCAGCGATTGGCTGATCCACGCTGTTGATCCGCGAAGAATGGCCTTTCTCGAGGTAATCGTGACTGTCCCAGCCGCCGGAAAAAATCTGCACAAAGCGGACACCTTCTTCTACAAGACGCCGCGCCATAAGACATTGACGCCCGAACGCAGACGTTTCTTTGCGTTCCAGTCCGTAGGCTTTCTGAGTGTGCTCCGGCTCGCTATCGATGTCGATGATGCCAGGCACTGACATCTGCATGCGGTAGGCCAGTTCGTAACTCTCCATGCGTGCGTTCAGTTCTTCGTGTTCCGGATGCTGTTCAGCATGGTTCGCGTTCAGGATGGCGAGCTGATCGAGTGCCTTGCGTTGATGCTCTCGTGATTTGAACTTTGGAGGCTTTAAATCAAGAATCGGCGAGCCGGTTGATCGGAGCCTCGTTCCCTGATAGTGCGCCGGTAGAAAACCGTTCGTCCAGTTGGCAGGTCCGGCCTGCGGCAGAGCCAGTTCGGTCATGACGACATAGCCAGGAAGATTCTGATTCTCCGATCCAAGCCCGTACGTCGTCCAGGCACCCAGACCTGGATCGCCACCAAGACGGCTGCCCGTGTTCATGTGCAGAAGTGCTTCCGGGTGATTCAGCGATTCCGCTTTACACCCACGATAGACACACAGTTCGTCGGCGACTTCCGGATCAGCAAGAAACTTCCACTGGTCAGACATGTCGATGCCGGCGTTGCCGACTTTACGAGACTTGAAAGGACTACCAACGTAGAACCGCTTGCCACCAGCCAGACCGGCTGTCCGTTTCGATTCAGAAAGATGTAGCCTGCTGAGTTCAGGTTTTGGATCGAACGTGTCCGCCTGAGATGGTCCTCCTTCCATAAAGAGCATAATCACGGCTTTCGCCTTTGGATCATGCATCGTCTGCTTCGGAGCCAGAGGCCCGACAGCCTTCTTCTCTGCGGCCTGCAAATCGGTAAGCGCCAGCGCTCCCAGTGACGAGCCAAGCCCGTAAAGAAAGTCGCGACGAGAAATTGTTGCCATGAGTTAAGAGTCCTTGATTGCCGTGTCGGATAAGCAGGAAGTGTTACCTGCCGCAGATCCTGTTTGTATGCTGAAGGCTGTTGATTCAGCCTGTCATTAGTAGATGTAAAGAAATTCGTTTGAGTTCAGCAGAAGTAAAC
This sequence comes from uncultured Planctomyces sp., assembly GCA_937904325.1. Taxonomy (GTDB): domain Bacteria; phylum Planctomycetota; class Planctomycetia; order Planctomycetales; family Planctomycetaceae; genus JABMPE01. Next base: position 11,450 of record CALGTK010000065.1, on the reverse strand, counting down.
AAACGTCGGCGAGTGCTCTGACATCCGCATCAACGGTCCAGGGTTTGGCGTCGGGGACGTAGTTTTCGTAGACGTTCAGTTTTTCGATGAACTCAAACGGTTCGCCGGTGAATTCCTCTACTAGCGAGCGTGTTACCTGAGTTGGATACTTCACTTCTTCCGGCTTGTGGGCTTTGTGGTAAGACTGCATCTCTTTCAGATAGTCCTGCAGACTTGTCTGCTCTTCCTGAGTCGGCATCCGCCCGTACGCGATTTGAACGGATTGGCGAATCCATTCAGCCGTGTCGTCTGGCTGTTCTTTCTGCACTCGAAGTGCGAATCCTATTGAGCGGTCAGTCATCACATCGCTATTCATAAGCGTGAAGGCTTGCGGGCTGACTGACGCCGAGTCTCTGATTTCACACGACTCGTTCGGATTCGGCTGGTTCATGATCTCAAGGAACGGATCGGCCTGACCCCGGACTCGGTAAGCGTAGATTGTCCGACGGTTGCGTTCGGCAGGAGTTCGCGACGGTTGATGAGCTGGCGCGATGGAGAATTGAATCATCCGCGGTTGCAACGCCACTTCAAGATTGATCTCGGGCATGATCGGCACACCACCCATTTCTCGATTCAACTCACCACTGACGAGGAGTGCGCTGTCTCGTAGTTCCTCGGCTGTCAGACGGCGTGAAGGGAATGAAGCCAGCAGTTTGTTATCAGGGTCGACCGTGGTCTGTGTCTTTGTATTCGCAGGTTTGGCGGACCGACGATACGTCGCGGAAGACATTATCAATCGATGAAGTCGTTTGATTTTCCAGCCGTGCTCGATGAAGTCACTCGTCAACCAGTCCAGCAGTTCCGGATGACTTGGTTTGCTTCCCTTCGCACCGAAACTATTGGCTGTCTTGACCAGTCCAATTCCAAAGTGTGACTGCCAGATTCGATTTACAAATGAGCGTGCAGTCAGCGGGTTCCTGTCATCAGTTATCCACTTCGCAAATGCCAGGCGGCGGCCATTCAGGGCATCGGTGATCTGAAAAGGGCTATCGCCATCCTGATTGATCGGCAGACCGGCAGCACTGAGCACTCCTGGTTTCACAGATTCGAGCGGTGCCTCCAGAGAACCACCGGCAAGGATGAAATTCTCCGGTCGCCATTGTTTGTTGATCTGTTTCGGTTCTCGGAGTTTACGACCGTTTTTAAAATCGTCCTGCCCGTTGTAAACGGCTTGAGCCATGGGCAGGTATCGCTCCATTCTGCGTGCCCAGATCCAGACATCCTGCTCGCGGACTTTCTTCATTCCTTTCTCTTCATACGTCAGACCGACGTGGCGGGGCGGCTTCTTCTCTTCCGTGTCTTTCTTGCGCGCGTTTTCGTTTTTGTATGGCAGGTCGTGCTCTTCGTACCACTTCTTAGCTGCGGCTTCCTGCTTGTTCTGAATTTTCGCCTGCTCTGATGTCGCATAGTCGAGCAGCTCTCTGACAAGCTCTCGTTTTTCGGCAAAACTGTTGCGGTTTTCTGCTGGAAGAAAACCAGCCTGCCTTTCCGCTGGCTGTGTCGTCGCGAAGGCCGCGTACATTCTGTAGTAATCCTTCGTCGGTAGCGGGTCGAATTTGTGGTCGTGACATTTGCAACATCGCATTGGCATCGACAGAAATGCCTGACCGACATTGTGAACCAGATCGTCGAGATAAATCTGGCGTGATTCTTTTTGAGGGATCATTTGAGTTCCCCACGGTCCCATGCGAAGAAGTCCCGTCGCGATTAGTGCTTCTGGATCGTCCGGCCGAAGTTCGTCGCCAGCGATCTGCTCCATCGCAAATTCGTTGAACGGCTTGTCTTTGTTGAACGAACGAATCACGTAATCTCGATATCGCCAGGCGTTGGAACGTTCGTAGTCGTTCGAGAATCCAGAAGTGTCGGCATATCGTACGATGTCCAGCCAGTGCTGAGCCTGACGCTCGCCGTAGTGATCGTTTTTCAGAAGGCGATCAACGAGATTGCTCCATGCCTGCTGAGCATCCTGACTCCATGCCTTGTTGAATTCGTCGATTTCTTGAGGACTCGGCGGCAGCCCGATCAAATCGTATGTCGCGCGACGGATCATCGTTCTGGCGTCCGCATCAGTTGCCGGCTGCAGTCCGGCCGCAGCGAGACGTTTTGCGACAAATGCGTCAACGGGATTCTTTGCTCCTGCAGGAATATCTGGACGTTTCACAGGCTGAAAGGCCCAGGTATCTTCTGGCTGGTAGCGGCGATAGGTCCAGTCGTCGGCCAGACCGCCGCTGGTGTTTACGATAACGCCGTCTTCGTTCTCTCTGACTGACCATTCCCTCTTTTGAATCTGGAGCTGGTCTGCTGCACTCGGCCACGGTGCCCCGGCAGCGATCCACTGCCGAAAGTACTCGGTCTCTTCCTTTGTCAGACGGTCGTTTTCCTTCGGCGGCATTTCCATGCCATCCCACAGAATCGCCTGATACAGCGGGCTGTCTTTCGGCTTGCCTGATACCACTGGAGGCTCTTCCGATTCGCCGCCCTTGAACATCTTCTCGCGGGTCATCAAGTCGTAATCGCCGCGGATATCCTCGGAATCAATTCCGTGGCAACCGAAGCATTTGACCTTGAGAAGCGGCAATACTTTAAGTGTGAAGAGGCGATTTGCAGCTGCCTGACCAGACACTGACTTCTGATCAGCCGCGAAAGAACTGGTCGACTCAAACGCGACGATACTCATCAACGCGGCCAATATCCAATGATGAACATGGAACTTCGAAAGACGAAGTGATCGCCGTGTCATTAATTTCATACCTGGACAGTCTTTGTTCACCATTGAGTATTCATTTCCACCGTTGAGTTCCAGCGTTCAGAGGGCACCACGACTTACTACTATTGTAAATCTCGCTGATCTCGTAGGCAGTCAACGCGTTCACGAAGAACGCGAACTTGTCCATGCTGCTGTTCAGGTTTCGAATTTCAGATCTTGAGTCAGGCTGAGTCGCTACTGACCAGTTACCAATCGATGCCGTGCCGATTCGAGTTTCCTCGCCCAGTTTCTCGCGAGGCACCTGGTCTTTGCAGAGGACTTTGCCATTCAAGTAGTGGGTGACCGAAGCTCACCAGTTATCGAACACTGTCGCCTGGTGCTGCCATCGCCCGCTCAGTGACGGTTTGCTTTCTCTTTACTAATACTCTGACCGGATATACGCAGTAAGATCGCTTTGGAATGAGTCCGTTCTGATAAAGAAGGCGATTAAATTGTCCTGTAGCTGTGGAAAACAATTTCTGCTTAGGACGAGTATAACCGGACGTCAAGTGGAGTGTCCGGCGTGCAAGCAGCCACTTCGAATTCCCCGGCCCCAAGTCGAAGAAGAATCGTACGAGGATGCGTGGGATTGGGACAGCTATGGCAAAAACGAAGGTGACGCACAGCCGATTTGAACTCGAAGGACAACAGATCTACCAAGTCGAAATCTCGGAAGAGCGGACGCAAGTCGGCATCATCCAGGTCGAAACCGACTGTGCTCATCCAGCTTCGGCTGCGACTCAGCCTCCGGAACACAGTCGAATTAATTAACCTCGATTTTCTCACTCGCACTGGATCAAAGTCAGGGGGTGGTCAAGGTCAGGTCGGCATACGGATTCCCGTCCTGCAGCATCTCACAGGAGTACCGGCGGAACAGGCAGGATCTGGTCCGTTGAAAGAGCATTGAGTGCCACACGCTGATCATGGAAGCAACTCGTCGCTATTTTAAGTACCATCACGCCGAGCCTGCTCATCAGACAAGAATCCGATGACCGCCGCCGCATTGGCTGCTGCTCAATGGAATTCAGCGGCTCAAGAACCCAATTCTCGTCCTTTCAGGAGTGCTTTTCATGACGACTGCTCAGACTATGCGCCGCGTCACGTCCGTGCTTTTGTGTTCTCCACTGGTCTTATTACTTGCCATACAGGTCGCCCGCGCTGCGCCGCCCGAAGCAGATACGTCCGCCGATTCCACAGCCCCCGGATATGTCGAGCTGTTCAACGGCAAGGACCTTTCCGGGTGGGCAAATGTCAACACAGACCGGGACACGTGGAGTGTCCGCGATGGGCTGCTGGTCTGCCACGGACTACCGATAGGTGTGATGCGATCAGAGAAGCAGTACGAGAATTTCCTGCTTCATATCGAGTGGCGGCATATGCGGGCGGGAGGCAACTCTGGCGTGTTTGTGTGGAGCGAAGGCTCTGTCCCGAAAGGCCGGCGACTACCCAAAGGTATGGAAGTGCAGATGCTGGAGTTGGACTGGGTGAACCAGCATCGACTGAAAAACGGTGAGCCCAACGACATCGGATACATCTCCGGAGAACTCTTCGGGGCCAATGGCCTGACCGCCACTCCCGACAACCCACGTGGCCGACGCAGCAAGTCACTGGAACTGCGGTGCAAAGGTAAAGGCGAGTGGAACGTCTACGACGTCGTCTGTGTGGACGGTACCGTAAAGCTGTCGATTAACGGGAAATTCGTGAATTCGATCCGCAACTCTTCGATGAGGAAGGGATATTTGTGCTTGGAATCCGAGGGTTCCGAAATACACTTCCGCAATATCCGCGTCCTTGAACTTCCGCCCGGCATCACCACACCCGAACAGAGAGCGCCGATTGTTAAGCGATGACAATTGCCCGTCTGATTCCTCGATAATTCGTCCCATTTTGTTTCTGACTTCGAAATAATCCCGGAAGGCCAGCGGCATTCCGTCGGTCCCGATGGCACATGCAACCCGAGACAGCGTGCAGTGAATGGTTGAAGGACCGTTACAGATGAACTGCCATCCACGCAGAACAGGCTGTCCCGAGCAGGCCGATGAAACTGACAGGCAGCCAGAAATGAAACTTCTTCTCACGGATCAGACTGATAGTGCCAGCCTCAAATGCTGTAATGTTTGACAGGCAGGCCAGGAAGAACAGAACAACTCCCAATTCCGCAAGATAATTTGCCCAATTGCCCTCACGATTGAATGCGGCGCTGAGACCGACCAGAAATGTCAGTCCGCCCATAAGCAGAGATGATAACGACAACAGGAAGGGATGGTGGGAAAGCCGTTGGGATTCTGCCAGTTGCGGTTTTATTGACTGACTGTCGGTGACACGTGCAGCGCAAAACCGCTGCCACAATCTCGGACCGAGCAGCAGCAACATCCCGATCACAACAGACGGAGTAACAACAGACGGGGGAGCCGCGGCACCGAGTATTGCTGGCACAGTGAACAGGGAAAGGCCCAGGAACGCAAAAGCGTATTGCACTTGAGTGGTGCGATACCACAAGATCGCGCCGACTGATGCCATGAAGATTGCGAGACTTCCCCAGAGCACGTAGTTCATCGGTCCGATCCGCAGGTGCTGGATGAGTGATGCTGCATAAAAAACTGCTCTCAAAGATCGTACGACGAGTGGTTGACCGTGTGAAACATCCCGGATTCACGGCGCCGGCGTCACTGAATCCGGTGAGGATGCCACTTATTTCAGTAGTCGTCTGATTTAATCGGCAGGCTGATTGCTGTGATCGATTACGGCAACAGTATCCGAAACCGATGGTTTGCAGTTCAGTGAACCGTGCAGCCGCATGGCAGTGTCAGGTTCCGGCAATACCCACGAAGTTTACGTCACCTGTATGCGCTGAAACCATGCCAACTGCGTCGACAACGAATGCGACGAGATTCTGAGCAGCGAGTTTTTCACTGCTATATCGTTCTCTAGTGTGGGAACATTTTGGACAGACCTGCCGCAGCGATGATCAGTAGAAACGTACCCAACAGCAGCACAGCAGTCACTGCTGAGTAAAAAGCTATCGGCCTTTCTGATTTTCTGAGCACCCTGCGCGTATTAGAATCGCGTTTTGACCTTCCAGTCACATAGTGGAATACCCCAGTCATGATTGACTTTCTGGCCATTAACAGCAGCCAGGATCCCATCGCACAACTGATCAGGATATTCATGAGGTCGCCTCCATTGTGACGGTCAGCAGATGTAACACACTTCGAGTGACAGTTTACATCCCCAGCATGGTGCGTCGAAACCATTTAAACTCTGTGCAATGCGGTTAGCAGCACACAAGTGTCAGAACGCTCAGGCAGGATCATTCAGCACTTCGTGACAGATAGCGTGTCGTAAACCGTGATCAATCAACCGTCGTGAACGGCGAGGCGGGCAGGCCTTCCTTGTTGTACAGGTTCACGCGCGGATTCGAGTCGTAGGCGTATCGCAAGTTCTGCGGCTCGGCGACCTCGTCGCTCCAGACAACAACGGTATCGTCGTCGATCATCGCCTTCGCCCAGTGCCAGTTGCCATCCTTGTCCTGCACGGAGAACTCGGTGATATCGACGTCGGGCGTCTCGCTTACCGGATCGAGGTAGTACTCGCCACCTTTGTCGGCGATCATCAGTCCGCTGCCAACATAGTCGAAGGTGATGCGAACCCTGTTGCCCTCGATCTTATGCGACGCGTAGAGCGGGCCGGAGGGAACGACGTCTTTGTCGTAGTTGTTCGCCAGCGCCCACAGTGAAAGCCGCTGCCCGACGTCCTGTTTGTTCTTTGGATGGATGTCCTTCTCTGCGCCGATATCGAGGATGACCGCCATGCCGGTGTTGGGGACACGCAGTGCGCGGCGCTGACCTTCACGGACCGGTCCCCAGCCGCCTCCAGCGGGTTGGCCGGAATGGCCTCGGCCGTAGTCCGCCAGCTGTACCCAGTAGAACGACAGTTCTTCGTTCTGAAAGACCGAACGCCACCCCTTGACGAGAGCTTCTTTAAGGTAATTGTAGCGCAGACCGTCGCCGGCATTGGACTCACCCTGATACCAGATCGCACCGCGAACGCTCAGTGGTGTGAGTCCGGCAACCATGCCGTTGTAGATTTGCGTCGCGCCGCCTTTGTACTTGCTTTGCTTCAGATCGGCGACGTAATCTGCAAGCTGCGGCACCTGCTCGAAGCCGACTGGCGGAGTGAATGGCTCGATCCGCTGACCGCCCCAGTTCGTTCCGACCAGCCCGATCGGAACGCCTAGTTCCGCGTTAAGGGCTCGCCCGAAGAAGTAGCCGACTGCGCTGAATCCGCCAATAGTGTCGGGTGAACAGACCATCCAATCTGCTTCCTGTGCGTCCTGTTGTGGTTCGTTTTGCTTAACGTGTTTGGGGATGTTGAAGGAGCGAATCATGGGGTGGTCAGCGGCTGCAACTTCCTTTTGTCCGTTGGCAACCTGAGCGACACGCCATTCCATGTTGGACTGTCCAGAACAGATCCAGACCTCACCAACCAGAATGTCGTCGAATTTGATTTTTTCTTCGCCGCTGACGACCAGCATCTGGAGCGTTTTGCCGTTCGCCTTCCGCGAAGGAAGTTTGACAGACCATTTGCCGTCATCGCCGGTCCGCGTCTTGAACACGGCGGCATTCTGGTAATCGGTGAGGTCCACCTGCACGCTCGCCCCCGGGGCTGCCCAGCCCCAGACGCGGATGGGCATTTCCTGCTGAAGCACCATGTGATCGCCAAACACGTTGGCGACTTTCAACTCTGCGTACGCCACCGGAGCGAGCAGCAGTAGCAAAACGAAGGTGAGTGCGCGTAGCAGGTTCATCAGTCTCTCCGTTGGGGGCTATGGTTTTCCAAGTCTAGTATTTCGCATTTAATTTGTGTCTTAAATCGCTGCAAGCGTTTGCCGAACCCTGTTCTTTTCGTTGCTCGTGTGGGTCAAAAAGTTTGCCGAGGTCTATCATCGCAACGAGTTGGATGCGAACACGCTGCTGGACAGTGTCGGTACTGCTCAAGGCAACTTCCAGCAGGCGAACTGCAACGCGGCGATCAAAGAGGCCGTCGCAGACAAGGCTACGATAAGAACGAGACACTCGCGCAGTTTCGAGCTGAAGAACTGCGATCCAAACGCTTCGAATTGTCGCTGAACGGGCAAGACTGCTTTTTCAACAGCCTGCCCGAGGCGGACATCAGTTCATCTGATGCTGGCCGAACTACACATCTTTTACTGTCGGGACTTCAAATCCTTTGTTGTTGGGGTCCTGCAGCAAAGCATTGGCAGCGTCAGCATGGTCGCCGGTGAACGTTTCAGTTTTGGGGTTGAAAGTCAGCCAGGGCCCCACGGTGTATTTAGCCTTATCTTCCGGCACACCAGCACCGGCAGCCGTAACTTCGTGCAGCTTCAAGAAGTGATCGTAAGCGTCTTTGTTGTCACCAAACTTGCCGGCTTTCGCATTGAACGGCATCTGCGATCCAAGTCGATACGAGTTATTCATCAAATGCCCCACAACACAACCTCGGTGCGCTTCCATCGCAGTGCCATTGGCCATCGATGGGTCGGCGGCACGTACGGCGGCAATAAACGAAGCCCAGTTCCCGCCCGGAGTGACCTTGCCAGCGGATAATTTTAACTTTTCAGGCGACTTGCCAGGGCGGTGAATAGTGTAGCTGCCTTCACCAGTGATCCTGCTGCCGTCTTCAAGGTAGTACTCGTTGTAGACCTGGCGTTTGTATCCAGAGTGGTTGACGTTGCGGACGTTAAACATCACGGATTGGCCATTTGCATATTCGGCGACGGCAAACATTGTGTTGGGAGTCTGGCCCTGATCGTCCCATTTGAATCGACCACCGATCGCCATCGCGCGAGTTGGATGGACCTGGTCGTCGTCAATGGCCCAGGCCGCAACATCCAACTGGTGAGTTCCCTGGTTGTTCAGATCACCGTTCCCCGATTCCCAGAACCAATGCCAGTTGTAATGTGCATAATTGGCGTGGTACTGGTCGATGACGGCCGGACCTTTCCAGAGGTTCCAATCGAGATTTGAAGGCGGGCTGCCAGCTGGTTTGTTACCGATGCTGCCTCGCGGTTTACAGCAGTAGCCATAGGCAATCTTGAGTCTGGGAAGTGCTCCGCTCTTGAGTGCCTCATGCAGTGCTGCGATACCTGAATTACTTCGTCGCTGAGTACCGTGCTGCACGACAACGCCGTATTTCTTTTGAGCTTCGACCGCAACACGGCCTTCGGCAATGTCGTGGCTCATGGGCTTTTCAACATACACATGCTTCCCTGCTTGCGCACCCCAAATAGTCATCAATGAATGCCAATGGTTGGGTGCGGCGACCGTAATCGCGTCAACATTTTTGTCGTCGAGCGCCGTCCGCAGGTCTTTGTGCCCTTTGCAGTTCTTACCGTTGGCCTTGCCCTGTACCTGAGTCAAACGGCCGTTTAATACTTTTTCGTCGGGGTCAACCACGTAGGCGATTTCAACGTTCTTCAGTCCACCAAATCCGTTAAGGTGACTGCTGCCACGACCGTTGAGGCCGATGACGGCAATACGAACGCGATCGTTCGCACCGAGTACCTGGCCGGACGATTTTGTACCTGCGATTGCAAACGATGCGCTGGCGGCGGTACTTGCCTGCAGGAAACGACGGCGGGTAGTTCTGGCCATAGCTGGTATCTCCTCAAATGCTGGTATGTGAATTGATTGGCGTTCAGTCGTGTCGAATTATGCTGCTCGATGCGTGATGAGTTTCTATTTCCTGGCATATTCCTGCCACGCTGCGGCGATGCCTGACTTCTTCTCATCACCTTCGTGGAAGATTATTCGGTGCCTGAGCATGATCGTCTGACCTTTCGAGAGCTGTACGTCACCACGATCTTTCTCTCCGGCAACTTCCTTCAGTGCGAACGGATTCGCTGTGAAGAGGCCATACTTACGGACGTGCCATGGCGTTGGGTGACGAAAGCTGTCGGGGTGATTCAAGATGGCGACGCCCATCGTTTTTCCTTCCACTGGACCGTTGAAATCAACCCACTCACATCGTTTGCCCCATGCGCCGTCGTTGGTATCACCATTGCTGTTTACGATGCGCCCGCCCAGTCCTGCATCGACGCACATGCTGTGGGCCACACGCACTGTCAGTCCTGAGTCTTTCTTGCCATGAATCGTGATGTTGTCCTGAATGCCCTTCAGTAGAATTTCGATGTCCATCACGCGCGATCCGTTGTCCGAAACGTGGAAGTTCACTTTCCGCGTCTGACGCATGTAGATTTCTCCGCGTGGATTGACGTTGGAGCACTCGACAACAAGCGTTGCTGACATGCCGGATGTCTTGGCCTTGATTACCTTCGTATGTACTTGTCGACCAGAGGTCGACATCCTGGACGGATCAACTTTTCCGTTCTTCGTAAAGGTTAATGCTTCGTGCCAGGTATTGAATCCACCGGCATTCTGCAAGCCGAAGCACACTGAGCGATGATGCGGGTGATCCTGCTTTTCACCCTTGATGTCCTGCATGGGATAAGCTCGTGTCATCTTCACGCCACCCGGTCCGATGACCGGCCAGAAGTAACACTTATTCGTTACCGTGTCGGTAGTGACGTACCGAGTAAACAACTGGCCGTCGATGTGGATGGCGATGTCGCCCGATTTCTCCTGGTCAATGGAAAACTCTGCGCCTTGTGTACTGGTCATCGCCACCAGGGCGAGGAGCAGAGTCAAACCTGGTTTGCAATTAATCACGTGCTTCACTCTCCAGATGCAGGATACATGTCGATTTATCAATCGGCCGCCGTTGTGCGATCCGCCATGTCAGACAGCGGTTGAGAATATCTTAAAGCTCTCTGTCATTTCCTGGCCACCCCCTGGAGTACACCCCTGAGCCTGATGACCTGTACGCAATCCTGAAACCGACTCAAGAGATGCCGGAATCTCCGTCTGAACGAGTTCCTGACTCACACCCCAGCGGAATGCACGCCGGATGCGATTGATCTGCTGGTTGATGTTCTTCCTTCGCCATTCGGCCTCAATCATTCGGGATCGGACTTCCTGCAGTTTCAATGGTCCGAAGCTTTCAACTCTTCTCTGCCCGGCGACTTTGACGAGAACTCGCAGCGCAGAGCGAATGCTGCTGACTTCTGAAGTCTCATGGCCATTCTTACGATATTGCTGGCAGGCATGCTCGATGTATCGAATGGCCAGTTCGTTGATCGTCAGGCTGAAGCTGTCGACTGACTTGCACGCCAGCCAGCGCTGGATAACCTCGTCGTAGCGGTCTCGAACCTTAGCCGGAACATCACCGACCCTCGCAGTTCCGAGGTTGACCATCTTCCCGTCAAGGCGCACGTAAGCCTGACGATTGGTCTTGTGGAATCGCATCTGCGGCAGTTTTGAGCGTCTGGACATGGCAGGTTTCTCCTGAAAGCGTGTAGTCACGCATGTAGTTCAGGCTGAAATTCTGCACTGCCAGTGCCGGCAGGTAGTCGCAAGTTGTGACTCAATATAGGTTTAGAAAAGTCGGGGCGACACGATTTGAACGTGCGACCTCCTGCTCCCAAAGCAGGCGGACAAGCTCACGAAACAAACGAAAACGGTAGGTTTCAGGGCGACACGGAGAATGTCTCCACCTCTGTTGGCCCCAAAATCCTGAAAGTTGTTTCTGAATCGAAGCCAGAACCAGC
>CALGTK010000064.1 GCA_937904325.1 uncultured Planctomyces sp. | reverse complement strand
GAATCCTGACCGTCGCCGGCATCGATGTTGTCATTGCCATCGCCGCCGTCGATCGTATCCTGACCATCGCCACCGAGGATCGAATCAACACCCGCTCCGCCGGTGACCATGTCGTTGCCGTCTCCAGCATCGATGGTGTCATCACCGCCGTTGCCGGTGATTGTGTCATTTCCGTCGTCGGCATCGATCAACTCAGCAAAGTCATCGCTGCCGGTGATCACATCATCGCCGTCACCCGAGTCGATCACGATTGTTGTCAGCGCTGGAAATTCGACGGACGTAAGCGGACTCACATCGATCGTGTTGTCCGCATCGCCTGCGAAGATATTCAACGCCGTCAGCGTGCTGGCCTGGAACGTCGGGATAGCCGCCACTGGCTGCATCGTTGCGTCCAGAACTTCGACTTCGCCTGACGTCGAGTTTCGTTGGACAGTCACGCTGTCGCCGTCATCAGCAAAGATCGTCAACTCTGTCGGGCTGATGGGTACTCCGATGATCGTCAACAGCGTCCGCTGTTCGAGCGACTCCGTCACCTGCTGCGATTTCGCACGGCGAGTTCTTCGAAGAGGACGATTCTGCAGACGGGTTAACCAGTGGGAGATTCGCACGGCTTCGACTCCTGTTACGTTCGTTGAAGGAAGCTGGTCAGGCAGTTCGCATCACAGACAATCGAGCGAACCACGTTTCTGCCAGCTACAGCATCCATGTGTCCTGGGGGCCATCTGCCCGCCGTGCGATGCCGATAGCTTTCAGGCCGAATGAGGTATCCGATCGGGAAAGCAAGGCATCACAGAGAACCTACACCGAGTTTGGCGACGCGGCGGACTTTCCTGTCAGATCAGAACCAAATGTCAGGCCGGAATCTTCGCGCGTCGCAATAATCGTTACGCGCGGCTCATGCCAAACCCATGCAGCACTCACAGGCGGTATAATGTGTGGATTGAGAGGTCCAGGGGCAGATCTGATTGCAGGGTTGTTCGGCGAGTGTCCGCGGGGGACGGACCGAATACTGCCGTTCCTTGCCGATGCAGATTGCCGTCTGTTAATGTTTCGACGCGCGTCGCTGGCGGGCAGCCGGTACAACCTTGATCCCGCCTCTGGCTCCCAGCCAACAACTCAGATTCCCAACCTCGTCCACCCCTCATCCGGAATCTCTGCGTAATTTGACTTTGTCAGCACACCTGAACGGCACAACCCCGGCGTTACCTCAAAACAACGGATGTCGTCGCTCGGCAGCCATCTTCCCAGGACTGATCCTCTCAGCACGGAACGTAGCAGTCATGAGATTTTCCCCTTTGCACAACGAACCATCTAACATCGCGCAAAACGCGTGCGGGTCATCGTCGAGTAGCATTTGGACGATCCACCGCGCCGCGGCTTTGCGGTCCTCTCTTCTGACGATTCTAGCCATCGTCGTTACCTCACAAGGTATTTCCGCGGCCGATCCCGATCCGCTCGACTGGCCTTACTGGCGTGGTCCGGAAATGAACGGGATCTCCCGTGAGACCGGCATTGTCGATAGCTGGTCACCGGACGGCGAGAACCTGCTGTGGTTCAAACCGGAGTTTGCCTCGCGGTCCACCCCGATCGTCATGAACGGGAACATCTACTTCCTGGCAAACCTCAATCCCGGCTCAGAAGAAGAAGGCGAGAAGGTCGTCTGTGCCGACGCGGCGACTGGCAAAGTCAAATGGGAAAACAAATTCAACGTCTTCCTGTCAGACGTCCCTGACACGCGGGTTGCCTGGTCGAGCGTCAGCGGTGACCCCGAAACCGGCAATGTGTTTGCTCTCGGAGTTTGCGGCTACTTTCAATGTATCAACGGCGAAACCGGCAAGACACTCTGGCGTCATTCACTCAGCGAAGAATTCGGCCTGCTGAGCACCTACGGCGGACGAACCAACTTCCCGATCGTCTATAAAGACCAGGTGATCATCAGCTCGATCATCATCGGCTGGGGAGAGCAGGCAAAGCCAAGACACAGCTTTATCAGCTTCGACAAAAGAAACGGTCAACCGGTCTGGTTCAACGGAACTCGACCGCTGCCTTACGACACGACTTACAGTGCTCCCTCGCTGACGGTCATTGACGGAGCACCGGCTCTCGTCTTCGGATCGGGCGACGGCGGCGTGCACGCAATTCAACCTTCAACCGGTGTTCCGATCTGGAAGTACAACATCTCGCGACGTGGCATCAACACGGCACCTGTCGTCGCTGGCGACTTTGTCATCGGCGGCCACAGCGAAGAAAACGTAGACAGTACTGAAATGGGTGCGTTGTTCTCGCTGAAGCTCAACTCTAAAGGCGACATCACAAAGACCGGCGAAGTCTGGCGTAACCGCGAGATGTACATCGGTAAAAGTGCCCCAATCGTCGTTGGCAATCGCGTCTACGCCGTCGAGGATAAGGGCAACCTGCTGATCATTGACCTGAAAACTGGCGAGCAGGTTGGTCGCGAGAAGCTTGGCACCATGGGGCGGGCAAGCCTTCTGTATGCCGACGGCAAAATCTTCACCTGCGAAGGCAACGGACGCTGGGCCATTTTTAAAGTCAACGAAGACGGCAGCCTCGACCGAATTCATAAGCTGCGTCTGGATGGCGATGTCTCGGCGTCCCCGATCATTTCGCACGGACGTCTCTACATCACTACCGGAGCAGGCATGTACTGCATCGGCAAAAAGGATGCAAAACCGGCTGCTGACCCTCGTCCGGAAGCGAAGGTCGAAAAGGCTGTCGGATTTGACATGGAGCCTGCTCATCTGCAGCTTGTGCCGGTCGACACCTTGCTGAAGGGTGGGCCGCAAGGACAGCGTCAGCTTCACCATGTCCGTCTTTACAACAGTAACGGCCAGTATCTGAAGACGTGCAAAGCGGACGAAGTTGAGTTCTCGATCAGTGGAGCAGGCAGTATCGATGCCGATGGTCGTTTCACGGCATCAAAAGCAAACTCACACGACGCCACAATTCTCACAGCGAAAGTCGGCGAACTGACCGGCACGTCGCGCATCCGAGTGATTCCGGACTTCCCCTGGGAGTTCAAATTCTCTGACGGCGAGATTCCCATCACCTGGATCGGAGCCCGTTACCGACACATTGCACTCGACTTTGATCTCTACAAGAAGCTGGAAGCCGAAAACGTCCTGTTGTCACGACTCTACGTTTACTTTCGGTCGGAGTTTGTGAACTTTGCTCCGACGCGAGTCTTCGACAACACAACCCCGCGACAACGCTGGACCGGGCTGCTCGACTTCTCCAACCTGCTGGAATCAGTCAAGACGCTCGACGACGCAAAAGCCGTCATGGATCCACTGCTGACGACGCTGAAGAATGAAGGCGTGCTGGCTGAATGGTCCTGGGAGAACGTCGAAGGCAACGGCCCGCGATTGACGATACAACGCGGAGAAGACAAGGTCTCCGGCAACGGAGTCATGTGCAAAATCGCAACGATTCCAAAGGGAGCCCGCAGCCAGGGGTGGATGGGGCGTACAAACTTCTCGAATTACTCCATTCAGGCAGACATCTACAGCGCCGAACGGAATGGCAAGATCGGCGACGCTGGCGTTATCGGACAGCGCTACCGTCTGGACCTGATGGGAGCAGCTCAGGAACTGAAAATCGTTTCATGGATCTCGCACGAAGAGAAGTTCCACACTGTTCCGTTCGAATGGAAAGCCAACAAGTGGTACACGCTGAAACTGAATACCAGCGTGACAGAGAAAGACGGGCATAAAGTCTCCACACTCAAAGGTAAATGCTGGCCGCAAGGCGACAAAGAGCCTGAAGAATGGACGATTACCTGGGAAGATAATCCCGCCAACGAAATCGGTAGCCCTGGATTGTTTGGAAACGCCAAGGACGCCGAAGTCTTCTTTGACAACGTAAAAGTCTCCAGCAACTAGACCAGCCAATGTTTACGGCTGACCATCGTTTCAATACTGGAAACTCTCTTCTGAAACGTTCTGAAGGTGAATTATGAAAAACAATACAGCTTACTTCCTGACGCTACTGACGCTGTCGATCGGCGTCAGCGTCGGACAGGTACACGCTCAGGATTACGATCCCACCGCCGAGATCGCCAAAGACCTCGCCAAACTGAAAGTCGGCCCGAAAGACTGGCCTCAGTGGGGCGGATGGTCCGGTAAGAACAACACCCCAAACGGAAAGAACATTCCGATTGAATGGGACATCGACGACGGAACCAACATTAAGTGGTCCGCCAGGCTCGGTTCGCAGACTTACGGAAACCCGGCAATCGCCAACGGAAAAGTTTACGTCGGTACAAACAACGGTGCCGGACACCTGAAACGCTACCCAAGCAATGTCGACCTCGGCTGCCTGCTCTGCTTCGACGAGAAGACTGGGAAATTTCTGTGGCAGCACTCGAGTCCTAAGCTCTCGACCGGTCGAGTTCACGATTGGCCACTCCAGGGCGTCTGCTGCTCACCAGTCATTGACGGCGACCGACTCTGGTTTGTGACCAGCCGCGGCGAAGTTCGCTGTCTCGATACAGAAGGCTTCCTTGACGACGAAAACGACGGCTCTTACACCGCCGAACCAAACGAGAACAAAGACGAAGCCGACGTGCTCTGGGTCTTCGACATGATGGCCAGACTAAAGGTTTCGCAGCACAACATGTGCAGCTGCTCGGTTGCTCTGGCTGGCGACATCCTGCTGGTCAACACGTCGAACGGCCTGGACGAATCGCACATCAACCTGCCATCGCCGGACGCTCCGAGCTTCATCGCCCTTGATCGAAACACTGGCGAACTGCTCTGGAGCGACAAGTCGCCTGGAGCCAACATCCTGCACGGCCAGTGGTCGTCTCCGACGATCGGAGAATTCAACGGACAGGTGCAGGCGATCTTTGCTGGTGGCGACGGCTGGGTTTACAGCTTCGATCCTAAAGGCGACGGCAACGGTAACCCAAAGCTGCTATGGAAACTCGACGGCAATCCGAAAGACTCAAAATGGATTCTGGGTGGCCGCGGAACACGTAACAATATCATTGCCACACCGGTCATCTATGACGGAATGGTCTACGTCTCCGTGGGACAGGATCCAGAACATGGCGAAGGCGTGGGCCATATCTGGTGCATTAACCCCAACAAACAAGGTGACGTCAGCTCGACGCTCGCGAAAGACAAAGACGGTAAAGCCATTTCTGCGCGGCGTCTCCAGACTGTCGATACCGACGAAGGCGACAAGATCGAGCAGAACCCGAACTCAGCCGTTGTGTGGCATTACACAAAGGTTGACTCAGACGGAAACGGTAAATTCTCATTCGAAGAAACAATGCACCGCACAATCGGTACGGCAGCCATCAAAAACGACCTGATGTTCATCTCTGACTTCAGCGGACTCTTCCATTGCCTGGACGCTAAGAAGATTGACGAAAAGACAACCAACGAAGACGGAACTCATCCGCCGGTCCTCTACTGGAAATACGACATGTTCGCAGCCGCCTGGGGGTCACCGCTGATCGTCGACGGCAAGGTCTACATTGGCGACGAGGATGGCGACATCGCAATCTTCAAAATGTCGTCTGACCCGGAAATCGCCATGCCGGACGAAGAACCGATCGTCGAGATCAATGTCGGTAATGCGGTCTACAGTTCTCCGATCGTAGCGAACGACGTCCTGTATATTGCCAATAAGTCGACGCTCTACGCGATTTCATCTGAAGAAGAAGCATCGACCGACTGATCGACAGCGGTAACCAATAAATTGAAAGCCCTGAATGACTCGGCAGGAATGCCAGTCATTCAGGGCTTTTTCGTGCCCTCGTCGAGTGGTAAACGCTCTTTACAACGACGTTGACGCCACGGATTCACAGGAATTCGATAGTTAAGCATCCGCTCCTGCCCGACGTCTTGCGACTCCGGCTACTCAAATCGGAAGCGGCTTTCGCTCTCTTGCCCAGTTGCGATGCCTCGCCGGAGGCCATATCACTCGGAAGACGTTCTTTGCCTGATTCTCGATTCCTTTCCGGAGTGATCTTCTGATGCGTTGCTTTTTGCTGCTAAGTACCTGGTTTGTTCTTGCAGTGCCAATGTTTGCCGAAGCTGCAAAGCGACCAAACTTCGTGTTCATCCTGGTCGACGATCTGGGTTACATGGACATTGGTGCGAATAATCCAGCCACGTTCTACGAAACACCCAATGTTGACCAGCTCTCTCGTGAGGGTGTCCGATTCACGAACGGCTATGCTGCTAATCCTGTCTGCAGTCCGACTCGCTACAGCATTATGACGGGCAAGTATCCATCGCGAGTTGACGCGACCAACTTCTTCAGCGGAAAACGTCAGGGCAGATTTAAGCCAGCTCCGTTAAACAATCACATGCCGCTCAGTGAAATGACGGTCGCTGAAGCTTTGAAAGAAGCGGGATATCGAACAGCATTCTTTGGCAAATGGCATCTTGGCCCGACCGAGGAATTCTGGCCAGAGCAACAGGGCTTTGACCTGAATTTTGGAGGGCATGCCAGAGGGGCCCCTCGCAACTACTTCTCTCCGTATTTCAATCCTCGGCTGAAAGATGGATCACAGGGCGAGCATCTGACCAGACGTCTTACCGATGAAGTCATTCGCCAGATTGGCGAATTCAAAGACGATCCGTTTCTCTGCTACCTGGCGTTCTACACGGTGCACACTCCTTTGCAGGCTCCGAAGGATTTGATTGCCAAGTACCGTAAGAAAGCCGAAGCACTGGCAGGTCAGCCTGAGTTCGCTGAAGATGAACAGGTTTGGCCCGGAGCTAAAGCACGCCGGGTTCGCATTCTGCAGAAACATGCAACGTACGCCGCAATGGTCGAGAGCATGGACACTGCTGTCGGACGTATCATGGATCGACTGAAAGAACTGAACCTCTACGACAACACCGTGATCTGCTTCACTTCGGACAACGGTGGCCTGGCAACATCGGAAGGCTCTCCGACTTCGAACCTTCCACTGCGAGGCGGCAAAGGATGGCTGTACGAAGGCGGAATCCGCGAACCGTTCCTGATTCGTGCTCCGGGAGTCTCAAAGTCGGGCAACGTCTGCGACACACCAGTCATCAGTACGGACTTCTACCCAACAATCCTGGACCTGGCCGGAATCGGCCTGAAGTCGGAACAGCATCTCGACGGCAAAAGCCTCGTTCCGTTGCTGAGTGGCGATAAGACTGTCGCTCGAGACGCCCTGTTCTGGCACTACCCGCACTACTCCAATCAGGGCGGAATCCCTGGTGGAGCCATCCGAATCGGTGATTACAAACTGATCGAACGCTTCGAAGACGGTCAGTCGCATCTATACAACCTGAAATCCGACATCGGCGAACGCAACGACCTGGCTGCATCAATGCCAGACCAGGTCGCGTCAATGAGAACCCGGCTCCACAACTGGTACGAAAACGTCGACGCAAAGTTTCTCCAGGCAAAGTCGCCAGAAAGTGCGACACCATGGCGACCACAGGATTAACCGAGTCGGCAATGCGTCATCCGCGTGAATCCGAATACTGACTGAATTGTCACTATTTCGAATTGGTGTCGCAGAATGGGCAGGCCCGATCTGAAATGGCTGCAGGTATTTGGATTTCCCATGTCAGTTTTCGTGGCCGGATTCTTCGGACATCAGAAGGCGAATGCGCAAGCTGCTGATACTGGACTCAGCATCACGATTGTCTGTATCGACATAGACTCTTTGATGTACAGGCAACTCCAGCAGACTTTGGATTTGTCGACGAAATCCCGGAATTGTCAACGAGACGGACTTAAGCGTCACAAGTTGACAGGTGTGTACGAGACGGATGAGACTCACTAAACGATCCTTTCACTGGATGTGCCAGTGTTTGCTGGTTTGATCTCATGAAGATCCATCATGATCATGCTGTTGATGCACCAACAGCACCTTGGCTGATTTCGCGACCTGGACCCAATTTTTCGGCGGAACGAGGTAGTTTGGAACTCTACCGTGGTGAAACTGCACCAGCTCTCGAATCGATCGGCATTCGGTCAGGAATGAAGCGACGCAGATCATGGCATGGTGGTGACGGAGTTCCGTAACTTCACAGTGACCCGCGGCCTGATCTCGTAAATGTCGAACCGAGCGAGACAATTGTTCCTGCCAACCGATCTGCCGACTGGCCGGACCGATTTCCTCTTGCCACCGACGAGTACAAGTTTCAATTACGTCAGTAAGCAGAGTCCCAGCCGACGCGGCGACTGATGTGGTTGGAAGTGCCGCCACGCGTTCGTACCTCGCAACAATCGGGACCAACTATTTCGCCGCCCGGCTATGCAGCAAGACTGAGGAATGTTTCTGGGTGCTGACTCCAGCGATTACTCTGATTCCGTTAGTCAGAACTCGGTGTTAAAAAAATAAAGGCGGCGTTTCTAATGAAACGCCGCCTTAAATTTGGTCACTGACCGACTCTTACGTTGCTTCAACCAGAGCTGGTTCTGGCGTTTGCTCGGGGATCGAGTCGACGAAGCCCTGCAGGTGCACAGCTCGCGTTGCGTGTTGCAGTTTCTTCAGAGCCTTCGATTCGATCTGGCGAATTCGCTCTCGAGTCACTTTGAAGATCCGGCCGGTTTCTTCCAGCGTGTAGCTGTAACCGTCGCCCAGTCCGTAGCGAAGTCGGATGATTTCCCGCTCGCGGTAGGTCAGGCTTTTCAGCACGTGGTCGATCTTGTCCTTGAGCATTTTGTGCATCGCGTTTTCGGCAGGTGCCTGGTGATGCGAATCCTCAAGGAAGTCTCCAAAGCTACTGTCTTCGCTTTCGCCGACCGGAGTGTCCAGGCTGACCGGATGCTTCCAGGTCTTCATGATCCGTTCGGTTTCTTCGATCGACAGATCGACGGCTTCGGCTAGTTCTTCAATGGTTGGCTCACGACCGGTTTCCTGTCGAATCTGCTCACTTTTTGCTTTGAGCGTCGAGATGCTCTGGAACATGTGCACCGGAATACGAATCGTTCGAGCATGGTCAGCCACCGCTCGCGTAATCGCCTGCCGAATCCACCAGGTAGCGTAAGTCGAGAATTTGTAACCACGTCGGTATTCGTACTTCTCGACTCCCCGCATCAACCCGGCGTTACCTTCCTGAATGAGGTCCAGAAAACTGAGGCCCCGGTTTCGATACTTCTTCGCAATTGAAACGACGAGTCGCAGGTTACCGCCTGACAACTTCTGCTTGGCATCGGTCCAGGCATCGAAGCGTCTTTGGATTTCCTTGCTGCGAGCGATGAACTCTTTCGGAGTCTCGCGAGTCATTTCGACCAGTTCCTGCAGCTCATTTTCGAGCATCTTCAGGTCGCGTTCGGCGTTACCGCCTCGGCGCCGCTTCAGACCAGAAATCTGACGGATCAGAATTTCCTGACGAGCAGCGATCTGGTGCATTCGCTTGATGACTGGCTGCAGACGCTGAGTTCGAATACTCAGCTCTTCGCAAAGAGTCGCCAGACGCTGACGCCGCTTGTTCATACGGTCGAGAGCTTCGGCCTTCTTCGTATCCGAAGACCTGGGGTTCTTACGAATTTCCCAGTCATCAATGTTCTGCTGAATCAGGTTTCGCAGCGTTGGCAGATTGATCGGCATGCGTCCCTCAATCTGCTCCTTTCGCGCGTTCTCTGTATCAGAAGTTCGCAGCGTTCGTTCGAAAGGCAGTTCGCGTGCAGAGACTTTTTCGAGCGTCTCGATGGCGATGTCTAGGGCGAAATCGGATTCCATCGTCGTTCGGCGAAACCGTTTTCGAGTGATCTCGATCGTCTTCGCCAGGAAAATTTCGCGAGCACGCGTCAGCAGTGGGATGTTCCCCATCTGACTGAGATACATACGGATTGGATCGCGAGACGACAGTGTCGTTTCCGGTCCAATCAGAGGCTTCAATCCCTGATTTGCAACAGCTTCCGCTTCTTTCTTTGCTTCCCGTTCCGCTTCCGGAATTTCGTCTTCGTCCGGAGCGTCGGGATCGTTCTGAAGATCGATCCCCAAATGGTCATACAACAGAATCAGGTCGTCGACCATCCGAGGGTTGCCCCCTTCATCCGGAAGGTACTCGTCGACCTGCTGGTACGTCATGTATCCCGCAGATTTCGCGACTCCGAGCATTGAAGTCAGCGTCTCATCAAACCGAAACACGGTGATACCCTTTCCTTGAAAAACGTCCTGTCCGCACATCCGGTCGCGGTTATGCGCAGTGGATTATGATTCGGAAGGCCAATAAGCCATTACGTCGATTGTTCGTTTTTAGACGGGTTTCGCAACGCTGCGAGGCCCATCTTTTGGTCAAGCTTACAGAAAACGTGACAGAGTTTTCCCACTCCGGATAACCAGGCTTGGGAATCAACATCTGAATAGACGCCCGACCTCGGACAGAATAATAGAGTCAGAGCCGCGATTAGGGACACTCCGAACGACGTTCTGGAGCAATAGAGCGAACCTTCAAATGAAGACAGACATCCGCCACAAGGTGTTCGCCGGTCAAAAATCAATTGGCGACATGCGGAAAATTCAGCAGGGGGTTGGATACGGAATACAGCAAAAGCTGCGGGAAGCTTTCTCATCGGCAGAGTCCTTTCTTTCCGTGAGAGAACCGGCATTCGTTCCGGAGATCCGTATTTCGCGATGCTACCACGATCCTCTGGACCGTCTACGCACATTCTTCCCAGCGTTTTGAAAATGTCCGAAATCCGCTTGCGTCCGGTTTTGCCTGTCGCTACGGCAAACGGTCAAATTATTGACAATTGGCACTTCCTTTGCTGACGAGAGCGTCGCGGCGTACGATCCATTTCTTACCAACGAACCGGCAACGGTCGCTGTCTTCTAAAGTTGACGGATTTGTTGCACAAGGCCTTGAACTTTCGGTTTGAACAGTCGCCTGCGTGCCAGAATGACCGCGAATTCAAGTTTTGAGAAACGAATCCTGAGGACGGGAATTGCGTGTTATGAACAGACTGACGATGCTTACGACGATCCTGACAATCGCCCTTTCTGCCGTGCCGGTGTGGGCCCAGGACGGCGATTCCCCAAAGCCTGACGACAGGCCACAACCCTCTAAGCCAGCAACTACTGAACAGGCAAACGCCGTTCGCCAAAAAGCAGAAGCTGATTTTTCAAAACTGCTGACGGGTGCGACACTCGTCGGAAACTTCACAACCGATTCTGATCAGCCTGTCGATCCGGCACAGCTCCTGAGGCCTGATCGCTACGAACTGGCAACGGTTAACAAAGTCAAAGACGATTTCTGGCTGTTCGTTTATGTTCACAAGGGAGTGCCACTGCCTCTCACAATGAAAGTACTCTGGGCTGGTAAGACCGCGGTGCTCACGCTGGAAGAGTTCACCATCGCCGGAATGGGCACCTACTCGGCCCGCTTGATGTTTCACGGAAACCGGTACGCGGGTACCTGGCAACATGGCAAGGCCGGCGGCCTGATGTTCGGTAAGATCGAAACTGCTGAATTCAAGAAGCAGCGGCTTGCGAATCCGCCCCGGAGGGTCGTTCCTTCAAAACAGTCCGAGCCAGAAATCAAGAAAGAGTAACACTCCGCCGTCAGCCCGTTTCCTGAGCTTCTTTGCGGCAAACCCGGATCGCTGTGAGAAATCTCACAGCTCGATACTCTGATTGCCCCAACGTTTCGTGAGATCCTGCTCGACTCCAAGCTGATCGCAGATCCGGGCGACAACAAAGTTGACGAGATCATCGATCGACTGCGGCTGGTTATAGAATCCTGGCATTGCCGGCAGAATTACCGCTCCTGCATCCGCCAGCGTTTTCATATTCGAAAGCTGAATGGCGCCCAACGGAGTCTCACGCGGGACGACAATTAGTTTGCGACGCTCTTTAAGATGCACGTCCGCCGCGCGATGAATCAGGTTCTGCGAGAGCCCCTGCGAAACGGCGGCCAACGTCCCCATTGAACACGGGCAGATGACCATCCCGTCAGTATGAAACGAGCCGCTCGCAATGCCCGCCGAGAAATCTCGATAACCGTGAAATTGAACACGCCCGCCGTTTCCAGCTTCCAAAGTATCGAAGTCCGGCAAGAGCTGCTCGATCGAAAATTTCGCAGGATCGATCTTCAGCCCGAGTTCATGCCCGATGACCTGTTGCCCCGCCGGGCTGACCACCAGATGTACGCTTCGACCAGCAGCGGCCAGAACTTCCAGTAAACGCACCGCGTACGCAGAACCGCTTGCTCCGGTGATCGCAACAACAAGATCATTCACGTTACCAATCTCCTGGCCATTGCCACGTTGAACACCCAAATCTGACGTCCGAGCAGAGCTCTTCCCCGCTTCAATACCTGATTGTTGGAGCAAATTGGCGATCTGACCAGTCGGAAACTGCGGATTCCCGCATGGACAACTTTGGGATGATCTACGGCAGGTTGTCAGCAATTGCGAACAGCGGCTGCGACCAAATGCCCCCCAAAACCGAGCGAAAATTTCATGGCATGATGGACCGATCGCTGTTGCGATTCGTTTGGGACAAGGTTGATTTCGAATTCGTTTTCCGGATTCCGCAGATTGGCGGTGGGAGGCAATACCCCGTCGCGAATCGACAGGAGCATCGCCGCAAATTCGACGCTGCCGGCGGCACCGAGCAGGTGGCCGATTGCTCCTTTAATGCTTGATCCAGCCAGTTGATGCCGGGCATCGCCGAACGACTTGTTGATGGCTCGCATTTCGCAGACATCGTTCATGCGAGTCGCCGTCCCGTGGAGACTCAGATAGTCGATGTCACTTGAAACGAGTTCGCTTCTCCGCAGCACATCGGAAATGAGCCAGGACAGAGCTTCCGGGTTGTCAGAAAGTTTCGTCATGGCAAACGTGTCAGCAACCATACCGCCCATCAACCACTCTGCATACGGAGTTGCTCCACGCTGGCGAGCGTGTTCTTCCGACTCGAGAACAAACACGCCAGCCCCCTCGCCGACGAAGAAGCCGTCTCGATCTTTGTCGAACGGTCGAATCGCAGACTCAGGATCATCATGACGTTTCGAAAGAACGCCGAGCTTCCGAAACGAAGCAACGATCGCCGGTGACAGCGAAGCATCCGAGCTACCCGCAATGACGACATCACACATTCCGCACTGAATGAGCTCGGCGGCTCTGACAAGACTCATCAATCCTGTGGCGCAAGCGGCGACCGGCGAAAGCAACGGCCCTTCAGTTCCAATCAAAGCCGAAACGCTCGAAGCCGGACCGGAAGGAGCGATCATCGGCCACCAGTTGCCCGCAACGACTTTCTCTTTCGAGATCGGCATTCCACGATCACGTTCCAAGAGCATCAACTCATGCAGCGTACGAACGCCGCCTTTGCTTGTCCCGATGACGCACCCTGCACGTCCTCGGTTTACGGCAAGCCTGCCTTCCATGTCAATTTGAAGCCCGGCATCAGCAACAGCTTCAAGCGAAGCAGCCAGTGCGTGAGCGATCGCTGGCTCGGCCAGCAGCGGAATCAACTCAGCACGCGACATAGTCTGCAGGGTCGTGGACAGGCTTTTCGATGCGACTGCCGCGGCACCGCAAGACTCGATAGGCCAGAATTCCCGGTCCCGGTGCTCGGGTACCAGACGACGCGTCGCCGTTTCCCCAGCAATCAGTCGTCGCCAGAATTCTTCGCGATTTCCCAGCGGACTGACGACTCCGATTCCCGTAATGAGTACTCGGTTTCGTCCGGACATCGGAAGCGACCAGCCTGAGTTCTACGGGACTGGTGATTTACGTGCGGTTGCTGGATCGGCAAACGGCAAACAAAGCTCCGCCAAACATGACGACAACAATACCGATTTCGACCGTAAAACTGCGACCTGAAACAACATTCGAAACCGGTGTCGGTGGTTGAGCCAGCAGTCCATCGGCAGCAAACGTATCCATACTGAGCACCATCAGGATGGAAAACAGAAGCATCGCAGCAACATGTCGAAATACGCCGTTAATTCGCTGCATCACTGGCTCGCGTGCTGACCGTTTCTGAGTTGGTAGCGTTTCTGAGTTGGTAGCGTTTCTGAGTTGGTAGCGTTTCTGAGTTGGTAGACCGAGAACCGACTCTCGTGCAACCGCATGTGCGATCATAAACAAACACGACAACTGAATGGAACCATCGGACGATTGGTGACCGCAAGCATCGATCTCCCAATCAGGAACTCGGTTCAGTCCGGCGACGCCGGCTGCTTCAAACTTGTGGCCCCAATGGCAAAAGCAATCCATCCAACAATCATCAGCGTACCACCGATCGGGGTGATCGCTCCGAGCCAGCGCATTCCAGACAGAACGAGCACATAGAGGCTTCCGGAAAACAAAACGATGCCCAACAGAAAACACCACGCGGCGATCCGGTGGCTCCTGCGAGTTTCAGCATGTTGGCCCGCGGCGATACCAAGTGCCAGCAACCCAAGAGCATGGTACATATGATACTCGGCCCCCGTCCTGAAATCCTGGAAATACTTGTACGTCGCGGGGACTGTATGACCTGCAATCGACTTCTCCTGGTCGCCATAAACGGCATTCAGTCGAGGTTCCAGGCCGTGCGCACCGAACGCTCCAAACACTACCGCCAATGCGGCAAGGGTCGCTCCGACCATGATCCACTGTTGAGGAGTCTTCATTGTAAAATCGAATCTCACCTGAAGATTTTGTGGCAATCGACCGTCAATTTGTTTCTGCAACGCCTGGTATTTCGATCGAAACGTTGGCGATTTTTTCTGCGGCACACCAACTGACCGGTACCGGTGACGGCACACCGCACCTCGCTCGGCATGCCATCCCCAAGCACCCAATCGATTTCAGTCTTTGGATTTTTCAGACGATCCCTCGGCGTCCTTCGCTGCTTTTTCAAAATCCCCCGCAGCGACGGTGACGATTCGTTCGGGGTCCAGATACTTCTGCACGACTTCCAGAACCTGCTCGGTTGTAACAGAGCGGACCTTTGTTTCAAGACCGCTGTAGTACTCCATCGACCGTTCAGCTCGTGCAGTACTGCTGAGAGTTCCAACCAACGTTGCGTCACTTCCTCGGGCCACCGCCTGACTTTGCAGCCAGCCTTGCTTGGCTGAGGCAAGTTCCTCTTCAGTGACGCCTTCGGCTCGAAGCAGATTGAGTTCTTCTCGGATCGCGGCTTTAACCTTTTTCATGTTAGCCGGGTTGCAGATCGCGTACGTGTAGAAAACCGAACGTTCATCAAGCGACGAAACCGAAAGTCCGGAACGGATGCCATAAGAAAGGCCTTCCTTCTGGCGAACGCGGTTTCCCAGGCGATTGGCAAGAGCCCCACCGCCGTAGATGTAGTTGCCCATCAGAAGTGCCGGGTAATCCGGATTATCGTCCTTCATCGGAAACGACGTCACTGCAAAGTACATAGCGTTGGCCTTGTCAGGCGTGTTGATATCCTCGGTTTCGGCCGTCAGTTTCTGCTGACCGCGTTTTCTGATCCGAGCATAAGGCTGTTTCGAATCCCAGCCACCGAGGATTGACTTGATCTGTGCGAGCGTCGCTTCGGAATCAAAGTCACCGACGACGCTGAGTTCTCCATTCGCCCCATTAAGGAATTCCGCATACAGTTTTTTGATATCGTCGACCGTGACCGCTTTAACCATTTCGATCTCTTCCGGAATTGATGGCGTGTAAAGCGGGTGGCCTTTCCTGTAGGGAGAAATCCGTTTCTGGGCGGCTCGTTGTGCGAGAGCTGTTGGCTCCGACGAACCTTGCTCCAACGATGTCACGGCAGAGTTTCGAATAATTTCGAGTTCGCTTTCCGGGATCGTGGGGTTTCGCAGAACTTCACCCAGTAATTCAAGCGATCGTTTCAGATTGCCGCGTTTCGTTTTGAGCGAGAATGATGCCTCGCCAGCAGAACCGCTGCCGCTTAGTTGAGCAAAGTTTCGATCGAGTTCATCTTGAAGCTGCTGTCGATCAAGGTCTTTTGTTCCTCGCGTCATCAACGATGGAAGAAACTCGGCGATCGTTGCCTGACCATGCAGACTTTCTTCCGTTCCGTAACGCAGCGTCAATCGAAGCTGAACGGCTTCGCCTCGATTTTTCTTGGGCAACAACGCAACCTTCAGACCCCCGTTAATGGTGAGTCGCTCCGTCCGTTGCTCGACGTTTTCCGGCGAGACATCAAAGTCTTCACCAGCCGCTACGGCCTTTCTCCCTTTGTAATCGCCGATCATCTCGGCAAGCGACGGCGTCTCAGGCACAGAGACCCGATTCGCTTCTTTCATTGGGAGATAGACACCAACCGTGCGGTTATTCTGGCGAAGGTACTTCTTCGCGACGCTTTGCACCTGCTCGACATCGACCTTCTCCAATCGGTCTCGATAGAGGAAGTACAGACGCCAGTCACCTTGAGCCGCCCATTCACTAAGCTGAATGGCCAAACGTCGCGAATCGGCCGTCGCCAATTCCCACTGCTTGAGCAATCGTTGCTTTGCCCGGTTGACGTCTTCCTCGCTAATTTCGGACTCGCCAAAATCTTCAACAACGTCCAGCATTGAATCCAGCACGATCCGAGGTTCGTTACCTTTGTTAACTTCAGCAATCAGCAGAAAGATGCCCGGATCGTGCAGCGCAAACGCGG
The DNA here is from genome assembly GCA_937904325.1 of uncultured Planctomyces sp. GTDB lineage: Bacteria > Planctomycetota > Planctomycetia > Planctomycetales > Planctomycetaceae > JABMPE01. Next base: position 25,541 of record CALGTK010000064.1, on the reverse strand, counting down.
CTCCAGACACACTGGATGCTCGTTTCTTCTGGACAAGTTCTTTGTAGAGACGCCCGGCCGGCTGAGCGGTCAGCATGGACTCCAGAACGTCGATCGCCGGGTACTCCGGATGCGGTCCAGCCGGAATGTGATAGACTGCTCCCACCGCAGCGACTTCTCCCACGCGGCGGAGAGTGACGAAACGTTCGCCGTCCTGAGCGGGTTCCTGCGTGTACGTTTTGTCGAGTTTTCGTTCGGGCCGAGGAATCGATCCAAAATATTTTTCAGTCAGCGCCAGTGCTTCCTTGCCGTCGAACTTTCCAGCAATGACCAGCAGCGCGTTGTCCGGCTGGTAATAGCGACGGTAGAAGTTGCGGAGGTTTTCGATGGGCACGCGTTCGATGTCCGCTCGGTTACCGATCGTCGAGTTTCCGTAGTTGTGCCACAGAAATGCCGCGGAAACCATTCGTTTCCACAGGACAGACGTCGGGCTGTTCTCGCCGCGCTCAAATTCGCTGCGGACGACGGAGAACTCAGTCGCCAGATCTTCGGCGGCCACATTGCTGTTGATCATGCGGTCGGCTTCCAGCTTCAACGCGAACTCAAGGTTGTCCTCATTGCCCGGCAGCGTCTCGTAGTAGTTTGTTCGGTCAAGCCACGTTGTGCCGTTGAAATTAGCTCCTCGGTCTTTCAGAGATTTCGGAACGTCGGGATGAGTCGGCGTCCCCTTGAAAAGCATGTGCTCAAGCAGGTGAGCCATACCGGCTTCACCGTACCCTTCATGACGCGAGCCGACAAAGTAAGTCACGTTGACGGTGACAGTTGGCTTCGAATCGTCTGGAAACAACAGCACTCGCATGCCGTTATCGAGTTCGAACTCGGTGATGCCTTCGACTGAAGTCACCAGCTTGGTTTCAGCTCGGACAATCGACGTCGTGCTGACAATAGAAATCGCGACGAGGTACATCATCGTCGCAGCAAAGATCTTCCGTGCAGGCATGGTCCGTTCCTTTTCGCGCCGTCGGTAACAATGAACAGAACGAAAAATAGCGGAGCGACGGCCTCACATGCCAGCGCTGCAGCAAAACTGGCCAAATAAAGTCGTCTTGAATTCGGGGCACGAACGAACGAAGGCAAAGTTTACTCGACCGTTTCGGGCTCACCTTCAACGGCATTCGGTGCCGGAGCGACAGACGAACTGGACGGAACATCAGTTTCAGGCGGCGGCATTGGCTCGCTTTTGCTGCTTAAGACTGCCGGCGTCACGTCAGGACCTTTGCTCTTTTCTTTCTTTTCCTTCTCTGCCTGGATCTGATCTTTTGTGGCAATTTTTACGCGAGCCCCTGACGATTGCCCGGTCGCTTCGATCACTTCGTCCAACTGATTAGTCATCACCTGCTCGGCCAGAATCCGGCGTACCCATGTCAGAGCTTCCGTCGCAAACATTCGAGAGCCACCTTCAGCGTCCTTCGACGCTTTGACGATGTGCATCATCTTTCGCACGGACTCACCGTACTGCTTCCTCAGATAAAGAATGCGAGCTTCGAAGAAATCAACCAGCAGGTCGTCCTGCAGGTACTTCCGATGCTTTCGCAGATACTCTTCAGCGACCGACGGAGCATTCACTTCGAGCGGCAGCGTGATCGAAACAAACGCCAGAGACTCACGTTCTTCCTTGTCGGTCTGGCGGGCGATCGCGTCGTCAAGCTGTTTTTGAGCCTGCGGTAATCGACCACTCCTTGTCAGATAGACGGCATGCTTGGAAACGACGATGGTGCTGAGAGGGAACCGGTCGATCATTTTTTCAAAAAGCTCGTCCCGATACGCATTCTCCGTCGCTTGAGAAAGGACAGAAGCAAAGTATTCGGCTCCCTGAAGATTCTCGTCGGTTTCCGTGTAAAGAACTTCCGCTAGTCTGGCCGCCTCGTCAATTTGCTTCAGAGCAACCAGCACTCGCACCTTTTTGCTTCGAAGCGAAATGCTTTCCGGGTCAAGTTTCAGCAGCCCATCGACCAGGCCCAATGATTCATTTGGTAACCCTTCGCGAATCGCAAACGTGAGCAACTCGGGATGAAACTCTGGGATATCGGCAGCCATCGTAATCGCCGTATCAAGCGTCTGCTGCTTGCGCTGGTGATGGTACTCCGCCGCCTTCGGATTTCCTTCCTGCTCCAGCAAAATCGCCTTTGCCTTGAATCCGTAAGCAGCGAAAAGTGCAACAGCAGCCGTGGACGCATAGTCCCGATTCAGTTCAATCAACTGATCAACTGCCGATCTTTCGCGAGCAAGCATCCGGAATTTCAGCTCCAGACCTTTGTATTTCGGATCATCCGGGGCTGCTGTGATCGCCCGACGAATCTCCGCATGAGCAGGTTCGTACCGCATCAGCCGGTCAAGCGTGACCGCCTTCACATAGCGAAACTCGGGAGGAGCATCGGTATCAGACGCGACACTCAAAGATTCCAGAGCTGCTTGATTACTCGAAAGCTGCAAGTGCTTACGAGCTTCGTGGATCTGCTCGACAAACATCTTCTGCCGATTCAATGCAGACAGCCAGTACCAAAGACTGCAGACACCAATCAAAACCACGGTAGCCGCGACGATAACTATCCAGCGAGCGACACCTCGACGCGACGAAAATCGGTCGGCTTCGCAGATTTGTAAAATGGAGGACAAGACCCGCACGGCGGACTCCCTGAAGCTGAGAAAAATCAGCAAACATTTCGGCCTCGGTTGAAGAAATTGAGGCCGCGACATCATTCAATGATCCGAACCATTCTTAAACCCAGAATGACCAGAGTCGACAGCTAATCATAGGACGAAAGCCGCCGCCTCGCAGAAGAGAACCAACAACGTCAGCAACCCGACAGCGCCATAATGACTGCAACGATCCCAGTCAGCCCGATCAGAACCCACAGTAACGGCTTCCCCTCCCAGGCCGACGTCGACATGACAACATACTCACCACACGCCGGACACTGCTCGGCATCCTCGTAAACGTCGGTGCCGCAATTCGGACAGCGCACGGTCTCGGTGACATCTTCCGAATCGTCATCGTAATCAGGATCAGGATACTCGTTGTCATCAAATTCGTCGGACCAGTTGTCCACAATGTGTTCCTTAAAAAGCAGCCGCACGTACAACGTCGCGCGCATAAAGACCCCGGCAACCATTTAGTTTGCCGAGGCCTTCAGAATAGTCGGTCGAGTGCTGAGCGTCAGCCCTGCATTACTTTGTCAATGGTGCCTCGCAGGACGCTGCCAGACTTCTGCAGGGCCATCTTTTCCTTTGGCCAGAGGTCAATTTCGTAGCAGTTGACCACTCCTTGAGCACCAACAACAGTTGGCACGGAGATACAGACGTCTCGCAGACCGTACGCTCCGTTTTGCAGCGACGAAACTGGCAGAATGCGGCGTTGATCCAGAGCGATCGAGTGAATGACGTCGGCGATAGACGCTCCGACGGCGAAGCCGGCTCCGCCTTTCTTCTTAATAACTTCCGCTCCGCTGCCGCGAGTTTTCTTCTCAACTTCAGCTATCACTGCTGGCGTGACTCCGGGATATTTGTCGAGTGGCAGGCCGGCGATTTGAGCAGCGGACCAGACCGGAACCATGCTGTCGCCGTGCTCGCCCAGAATCAAGGCTTGAACCTGAGTCGGAGGCACATCGAGTCGTTGGGCCATCATGCTTCGCAGACGCGTTGTGTCGAGAACTGTCCCGAGGCCAATAACCTGATTCGCCGACAGACCAAGGTCTTTGACCGCCAGATAGGTCAGAACGTCGACTGGATTCGAAACGACGAACACTTTGGCGGTTGGCTTCAGACCGTGCTGCTTGACGTCGGCCAGAATGTTTCGGAACAGAGCAACGTTGCGGTTGATCAGATCGAGGCGGCTTTCATCCGGCTTTCGTCGCAGTCCAGCCGTGATGCAGATCACGTCGCTGTCTTTGACAGCTTCGGTACCGCATCCGTAAATCTTCTGATCGCTGGTGAGCGAAGCTCCGTGCAAGAGGTCCAGAGCCTGACCTTCGGCCAGTTCAAGGTTTACATCGACGAGTGCGATCTCGCGGACAATACCGCCGAACTGCAAGGCACTCGCAGCACACGAACCAACAAGCCCACCGCCACCGATAATACTGACTTTCATCTGAGTCTCCGTTGGTCAGACTAAGCCTGACGGAATCTCGATTGTTTAGAAATTGAAGTCGTTTCCAAATGCGAAACGATTACCTGGCGATTGCAGCCATCACCTGCTCGGTGATCATCTTCACGAGGGCTTCATTGTCGCCGCCCGTAGCAGTTCCACCTGCATAGGCCGGTGTCTGCAAATATCCAGGGTACGACGGAGCTGGCTCGAAAGCGCAACTCTGTGGCGCTTCGCCTTCTTTGTAGCCGTCGCGGAATGCGCTGTTCCCACAAAGGTCACAGTCTTCGTTGTGGAAGCGAGGATCGTCGAAGCCGAGTTTCTTCTTCAGATCGAGCAACTCACGTGACTTCTGCTCGTTGAGGTAATCGACTGTGCCCATCTGCTGGGCGAGCAGCAGAATGCGGCAGTAGGCGTCAAGAATTTCGGTCTTCCAGTAAGCTTCTTCAACGGTCTTGCCGAAGCTGATCGTGCCGTGGTTCTTCAAGATAATCGTGTTCGACGACTTGAGAAACGGTGTCACCGTTTCCGCAAATTTCTGACCACCTGGTGTTTCGTACGGGGCGACGGGAATCTCGCCCATAAAGACTTCGATTTCTGGCAGGATGCACTGTGGAATGGCTTCGTTGGCAACAGCAAAGGCTGTGGCGTGAGGCGGGTGACAGTGAACGCAGGCCTTGACGTCCGGTCGGTTCCGCATGATTTCCAGGTGAAGCAGAATTTCGCTGGTGCGTTTCCGCTTGCCGGCAATCTGGTCGCCGTTCATGTCGACGGCACAAATATCTTCAGGCTTCATGAAGCCTTTGCAGATCATCGTTGGCGAGCAAAGCACGGCATCTTCACCGACTCGGATCGAGATGTTGCCGTCGTTCGCAGCGGCAAAGCCTTTGTTATAAACGCGTCGGCCAATCTCGCAGATGTCTTCTTTGAGGGTTCGATCGTTAACGCCGCTGTTCCACTGGTTGCTGCTCATCGTTCGGTTCCTTTGATGGCGAAGGTGCGTGTCGATGGACTCGCTACACTCAGCCTAAATCCACTTGATCAAGAATCGCGGCCGCGTAGCCATCGATTGGTTTTACGTTCGGATGAAACGGAGCCGTTGCTTCCGCGCCTTCACTGACTCCGACGAGCGATCCTTCACCTGCCCCCAGTTCATCAAAAATGACGAACGGTTCGCCTCGTCCTGATTCTTTTCCTGCAAGTCCCTGTCGATCGAGCGGCACGACGACTTTCCAGGTCGCACCACGCAGAGACGGATGGCACCGACTGAGCGTCATCCTTCCGATAATCTCTGCTATTCGCATGAACTTGCCCTCGTGAGTTCTGAACTAAGAGTTCTGAACTCTCCTCAATATGTTTCTTAGTTCGAAGAAGCTTCGTCCCGCGGGATCGACAACAAACACATTGCCATCCAGCTCGGACTTCACTCGAGCAACTGCTGCTGTATCCCCAACGACTGCTGCCTTCACCTGCTCATTTCGATTCGCCAGACACGCGGCAACTTCCGGTTCGGAAGTCAGGACCACGATTACTCGGGAGCTTTCGCGTCTGAGTTCACCGATTACTTTCTTTGCAGCCTCATCTGCCGACTCGACGTTTTTTCGATTCCATCCGCCGTTTATCTGTCGGCCCGCGTCTTCCAGAACGCGATCAATTGTCTGACCAGTTGAGTGAGTGATCACCAAATTGTCAGACTTCTCCTTGACCGAAGCCGGTGCTGCTGTCGATGCCGCTGTCTTTTCGTGAATCAATGCAACTTTGTTATGCCGAATCCAGTCTCGTGCCGACGGAGTCACGATCGCCCGTTCTCCGACAACAACGTGTTTCTGACCAGTCACTTTCTCAGTCAGCACATCCGCTGTGATGACTGAGTCTGACAGTTGCGTCGATTGTCCGTTATTCGTTTCGGAACTCGCCGGCGCAGAAGAAGCAGTCGGCATGAGTCGCCTCATGACCTCCGCCACGATCTGCTCGATAAGTACCTGTTGAGTCATCATGTTCCAACGTAAGACGAGCGTCAGTCCGCAATTCCAAGGACCACCCACCGGATGGGAGATGCCTTGGTTCCAACAATCTCTGTGACGTACTTCCCGTCGCTCGTAATCATTACTTTGTCGCCGCGTCCGCTGCCGAGATCGTCAATCACGATCACCGGTTCGCCATCATCCTGGTCGCTGGCCCCCAAAGGCTGCGCGATCAACAACCGCCACCCATCCATCGATGAGTGCTTCACGGTCGCTGTGGCTCGGCCAATGATTTCGGCAAGTTGCATCGTTGATCTTTCAAACCGTGCAGCCAGTCATCATCAAATAATTCGCAGATCATCCACCAGCGTGCAGCGTCGCTGCCGAGTGAATGTCAACGGATTGGTGACTCCTTCGCCGGTTGGGGTGGCGATTGAGAAGCTAAGATAGCCCTCGCCGCCGAGTCCGAGTCCTGCTCCGCACGGACCGTTCTTGATGAAGAGTGTGGTCTCCATCAGGCGGCCCATCTTTGTCATGTTCTTAACGTTGGTTGTGTGGATGATTCCCGTGTGACGGAAGCCGTGTTCGAATTCGAGGGCCATTTCGATGGCGTGGTCGGCACAGCGAGCACGGACGAAAGGCACGAAGGGCATCATCTGTTCTTCGGGAACGAACGGGTTCGACGTGTCCGTTTCGCCGTAGAGAATCTGAGTGCCGGCGGGAATGCTCAGGCCGATCGCTGCAGCAAGGACCGATGGGTCCTTCCCAACCAGATCACGGTTCAGCATCCAGTGGCCGCCGGTTTCCTTCGGTGGTGAGAAAGCTGCCTTTGTCAGTGCATCGATCTGCGAAGCGTTGAGTCGGTACCCGCCGCTACGGCCGACGGAGTCCATCAACTGGTCAAAGATTGATTCAACAGCAAAGACTTCTTTTTCGCCGATGCACAGCAGGTTGTTGTCGTAGGCGGCTCCGGTCACGATCGACCGAGCGGCGTTGTCGATGTCGGCGGTTTCGTCTACGACGACTGGTGGATTACCCGGTCCGGCGACAATCGCACGTTTGTTACTTGCCAGGGCGGCTCGGGCAACGGCGGGACCACCGGTAACGCACAGGAGTTTGACTCCACGGTGCTGGAATATTTCGTCGGCGGATTCGATCGTCGGCGTACCGATGATCGTGACCAGGTTGTTGATGCCGATGGCTTCGTAGATCGCTTTGTTAAATCGCCGAACGCCTTCGCAGGCGATGCCGGCTCCGCTGGGATGAGGATTCACGACAATCGTGTTACCAGCGGAAACCATATTCACGAAGTTCGCAGCCAGCGTCGGCAGCGAATGCGTTACCGGAGTGATCGACCCGATGACTCCGAAAGGAGCGTACTCGGTGACGGTCAGGCCGTTGTCGCCGGTGACGGCGTCGCATTTGAGATACTCGATGCCCGGCACCCGTTTGATGATCTGCAGCTTTTCAATCTTGTGATCGAGTCGCCCGATCTGTGTTTCGGCCAGTTCGGCCGTTCCGAGTTCTTCAGCCTGATCAAAGCAGATGTCTTTGACGATCTGGATCGCTGTGCCCCGATCTTCCATCGACGCTGACTTCAGCTTTTCGAAGGCTGCATTAGCGGCGGCGACGGCGTCATCGACGTTGTTGAAAACGCCCCAGTCGCCGTTTGAGTGTCCATTATTCGACGCGACTCCATTCGACTTCGCGAGCTGTGCGAGTACTTCCTGTACTACGGTGCGAACTGTCTGTTCGGTCGAAACGGCTGTCATTGATCACTGGCCTTTATAGGTAGGGTGCGTCTTGACGCACCGTTGATCGCGTTCTGTTTTCAGGGGTACGTCGAGACGCACTCTGTGAAAGTCAGTTCGTTCCCTTGAACACGGTGTTCCCGTGCGAGTTCACGCTGTCGACGATGCCGATGATTGCGGCGTCGATCGGTAGCGTTTTCGTGTCTTCTGTGAAGCGGGCGCTTGATCCCTGTACGATGAGTACGGTTTCGCCTTCTCCCGCACCGACGGTGTCGACACAGATGAATGTTCGCCCGGTTCCCCTAAGACTCTTCTTGTTTTTCTCGTCCACACGCAGAGGTTCGACGACGAGCAGCTTCTGCCCGACCATCTGCTGAACCTTCTGCGTCGAAACGACGCTGCCTGTAACTTTTGCGAGGAACATTGCTGTTTCCTTATTAACCAACCGCTTCCACTGTCTGTCTCGCCACGACAATTTCTTCATTCGTCGGAACGACCCAGATTTGCGTCCGTGAATCGTCGGTCGAAATGCACACTTCGGCGTCTCGCTCGACAGCTCCGTTCTTCTCTTCGTCGAGAGTGATCCCGGCCCAATCCAGACCGGTACAAACCTCGCGACGAATCCTCTGACTGTTCTCACCGATTCCGCCCGTGAAGACGATCGCATCTGCTCCGCCAAGAACGACCAGGTAAGAACCCAGGTACTGACGAATGGACGCGACAAAAACCTTCAGTGCGAAGTCAGCTCGTTCATGTCCGTTCGAGGCGGCTTCTTCGAGGTCCCGCACGTCGCTGCTGAGTCCACTTAAACCGAGAAGCCCACCGTTGGTTGACATCTCATCAAGCAGTTCCTGCATCGACTTTCCGCTCAACCGCATCAGCAGCGGTAGAGCATACGGATCAAAGTCACCGACTCGATTATTGTGAAGCAGTCCCGTCTGAGGACTCATGCCCAGGCTGTTGGCCTGCGACTTGTTTCCTCGCTGAGCACACAACGAGTTGCTGCCGCCCAGGTGACACGAAACTACTTTCAGATCATCGTTGCCAAGCATTTCGCCGATGCGGCCACCGATGAATCGGTGACTCGCGCCGTGAAATCCCCAGCGTTTCGTTTCGTATTTATCCTGCCATTCGAAAGGCACCGCGTAGGCACGAATCTCGGGCGGGATCGTTTCGTGAAAGCCTGTCTCCAGAGCTGCGACCAGAGGAATGCTCGGAAACGCCTGCCGCAGCTGACGCATCGCCTTTGCATATGGCGGGTTGTGAGCCGGAGCCACATCCGCCAGTTCCTCCATCCGTGTGAGCAACGTGTCGTCCACGACTCGCACTCCACTGAGCTTTCCAGCGAACACGGCTTTAAAACCGATCCCCTTCAGCTCAGAGGCATCCTTCAGACATCCGTGCTCCGGATCCGACAATTGTTCGAGGCAGACATTTACGGCCGCCGCGTGATCGGGGATGCTGCTGACGCGTTCGTCACTGTAATCACCGATCTCAACCGAACAGTTGCTGTCTGCAAGCCCGATCCGATCAATGCCGCCACGAGCAAGCTGCTGCTCGGTCGACATATCAAAGAGTCGATACTTGAAACTCGTAGAACCCAGATTCGCAACAAGGACTTTCATGAGCACCTCCGTGCTGGCCCTGAAATGACTACTTTAGATGAACGCTGCCAGCGTGCTGGCATCCGGACGTGCGATGACGTGAGCTGAAACGAGTTCGCCGGCCTGTGTGGCTGCCGATGCTCCAGCGTCAACGGCTGCTCGAACCGAACCGACGTCACCGGACACGATGGTCGTCACAAAAGCGCCACCGATCTGAATCTGCTTTACGAGAACGACGTTTGCTGCTTTCAGCATTGCGTCGGCCGCTTCGATCTGGGCAACCAGACCTTTGGTCTCGATGAGACCTATTGCTTCACCCTTCATGGGAAGAATCCTGACTTGGTTTTGATAGTTGAATGTGAGTTGTTGATAGCAAGCGTCGTTGATGGGCGTTTCTGATTTCGTGTCGACCATCAGCGGCTCACGATCAAACTATTTGGACGCCTTGACCACTGGCAGGACGGCTGCCAGTTCTTCGTGCGGACGAGGAATGACCTGCACGCTGACGACTTCGCCGATCTTGCTCGCTGCACTTGCACCGGCATCGACAGCAGCTTTGACGGCAGCAACATCACCGACGACGAATGACGTCACCAGACCGCTACCCACTTTGTCCCAGCCGACGATTTGAACGTTGGCTGATTTCAGCATCGCATCAACTGCCTCGATCATGCAGACAAGACCTTTGGTCTCAATCATGCCGAGGGCTTCCATAGCCTTAGCCATTTGGAATCTCCAGAAAAAAATTGGTGGTTGATAGTTGGAAAATGTTTGAGTCAGACTCCGACAGGCGATCTTTCATCAACGCCGGACTCACCGTTCGCTCTTACGTTCCGCAAGTGCCGGCTCCGCCGCAGCCACAGCCGCAGTCTTGCTTGATCAGCTCAACGCTCGTCGCTTTGTCCAGGCGAGTTGCGTTGCCTTCATCCGTGTCGAGATGTACTTCCAGCTTGATGTCGTCTCCGGCTCGAATCTTCAGGTCTTCAAGCACGGTCGTGCAGCCTTCCGATTCGATGCGCAGATCCATGACGTCACCGTCTTTGACACCGTAGTACTCGAGGTCTGCCGGTCCCATGTGGACATGACGCATGGCTCGGATGACGCTCGACTGAAGTTCGAGAACCCCGGCCGGCCCGATGAGCGTGCAACCGGGTGTCTCGTGATGATCGCCGCTGATCCTGACTGGCAGATCGATACCCAGCGAGATGCCGTCCGTAAACGCCAGCTCAACCTGACTCGGACGAACCGGTCCGAGGATGCGAACTTCCGGCAACATGCGTCGACGAGGCCCGACGACAGCGACCGTTTGCTTCGCCGCGAAGTAGCCGTCCTGGTAAAGCCATTTGTGAACTTCGAGTTCAACTCCCTTGCCGAACAGAACTTCAACGTGCTCCTGCGAAAGGTGCACGTGTCGAGCGCTGATATTTACAACCAGCGGATTCGGTTTGACGTTCGCTGCCGGGCCGAGTTGCTGCTGCAACACGGAGCGCACAACGCGTTCGATATCTGTCTGAGACAGTGAAGATGACAATGCAGTCATGGATCTTTCCGTTAAACGGCGGCTTCTGCTGGCTCGCCCAGGCATACGACCTCGACGCCAGCGCCTTCAAGTATTTGTCGCCACTCATCCGTGAGCCCATCGTCCGTAATCAGTCGATCCATCGAGTCGAGCGGTGCCAGGTGAGCGAGTGCCGAACGGCCAAACTTGCCGCTGTCAGTGACAACCCACACCTCGTCCGCCGACTCCATCATTTGCCGCTCAGTCTCCACGAGCAGCGAGTTACTGTTGAACAATCCCGCTTCGGTGATCCCGCCGACGCTCATGATGAGTCGCCTGGCATGAATCGCCTTAAGTGCCGCCTGAGCGATTGGCCCCAAAGCGACTCCCGTTTGCGGATACACGTACCCGCCAATCGAAATCAGCTCGATCCCCGGTTGGTTGAACAGCAGGTTGATGATCGGAACCGAGTTCGTAACCACCGTGAGTAACCGCCCGATAAGTTGTCGAGCGACTTCCAGAGTCGTCGTTCCGCCGTCCAGCAGCACGACATCTCCAGCTTCAACCATCTCTGCGACCGCCTGAGCGATCTCTCTTTTCTCCTTCAGAGCGGCGACCGTCCGATCCTCGAACGAGGTCATCGATTCTCCGATGTAAGCCGCTCCGCCGCGAGTTTTCTGAACCTTGCTGATTCCGTCGAGATATTCCACGTCCCGCCGGGCCGTCGATTCACTGATTCCAAAGTGCTCTACAAGCTTCTGTAGAGACACAAAACCCTGTTTTTCAATGTATTTTAGAATCTGAGTTCGGCGTTCATTGAGCAGCATTTTCGCTTTCCCTGCGGTGCTACAGGTGACGTAGTATTCGCAGCATGCCGACTCTTGTTGACATTTTCAATGACCGCCAGTCACTTTTATTTCACTTTATATCACGATTCGTCACCTATTGTCGTCAATCTGGTAAGTCCAGGAAAACTGTGATGGAAGTATCTACCACGTTCTGAACATCGTGCTGTCTGAATCGACCTGTAGAACCAGGGAGGACTGGCCCCTTGCGGAAGTTTTTCACGTGAGCCGAGGTGAAGCGTCTGGATGAATTTTACAGGTTGCTCCGATGCTTCCTTCCAGAGCCGCCGAGGCTATGCTCTCCAACCAGAACCCATCAGCAATGACTGACGCGTTTCTTCAGGTCGACGACGACTGGCTTCAGACAAGGGCCACATAACATGCTTCGAACTATCTGCGTTTCGTTCGGACTCGCGGCGATTACCATCACTGGAAGCAAGTCGCTGCCCGCCGCCGACCCGCCGAGGCTTGAGTTCACTCGAATGGTGGCTCACTGGGCGAAGTACGACGATCCGGAATACCTGGCGTTCATCGACGAGGCCGAGCCGGAGCTGGTTCAGCTCGGATTCTACGGCGGCCATTTCTGGAGTCTTGCTCACACCGACGCTTATAAAGGCTACCCGGCTCACCTGCCGGTAAAGGGGCACGCCGCGTGCGGCCGCTGGTTCGAAGAAAAGAACGCGGCCTTAAGAAAACGCGGCGTGAAAGTCGTCGGCCACTTCAACGTCGAATTTCTGGTCGGCGATATCGACGGAGAAAACGGACCGACGGGCTTCTTTGACTTCTACAGGAATCACTGGGACGAGAAGGAGCTTGGTCCAAAGCCGGTTAAAAATCCGATCGACCTGTTGGAGATTGGGCCGGATGGAAAACCGATTGGTCAAAAGGGCTACGGCATCGGCGGCATGCACGAATATTGGGCGTGCCTGAGAAATCCTCATTGGCAGACCGTGATGAAAGCCCTCGTCAAACGTGGAGTTGAACGTGGCGTCGACGGTTACATTGCCAACTACTTCTACCGTCACAACTGCCTGTGCGAGCATTGTCAAAGCGGCTTCCGCAAGTACCTCACCGATCGACACACTCCGGCTGAACTTAAACAGAAGTTTAAGATTGATGATCTGGCTTCTCACGAATTCGAAGAGATCGTCTACTGGCACAATCCGGAAGAATCGACTCCGATGCGACGCGAGATGCTTCGCTGGTCACAGATCTCTAACAAGCAGGTCTTCGACGATGTCTTTCTGAAGTACGGCCGCTCGTTAAAATCGAACCTGATCACCGCTCAGTGGAACCATCTTGGAAAGATCACTCCGATCCGCGGCGACGAGCGCAGCCTGATGCCGGCCGAACTGTGGGGCAAGGGCGAAGACTACCTCTGGTACAGTACGGGCGGGGCTGCTTACTTCACCGATCTGGAGAATCGATTCCTTGGCGATGCAACACTGCAAGCTCGGTACATTCGCGGGGCATTCGACGATAAGCCGTACACGCTCGGCAAGTACGAGAGTACTCGCATCCGAGCGGCGATCGCCGAACTGGCCGCCAACGGCGGAGCACCGATGGGCTTCTACACTCGCTACACAGATCCCGAAGCCCGCAAAGTAATCGCTCAGTATTATCAGTTCATTAAGAAACACGATGCGATCTATCGAGCAAACAGTTCTCACGCTGAAGTTGCACTGCTATTCCCTCGCAAAGCCGTTCACGCCGGCAACGTCGAATCTGTCGAGCAGTTCCGCAAAATCGGCACGAAACTCCTCGACGAGCACGTTCTGTTCGATGTGGTGCCCGACGACCTCGTCACAGACGAGTTGTCTGCCGAATATTCGCAATTGGTCAGTGTCGAGAAATCCGACACGCAAACCATCATTTCAAACAGTGGATACAGCCAATTCGAGTTGCCGTACACCGTGCGAGTCTCAGCCACTCGTCCCGCTAATGGCAACGGGCTTGCCGTTCACCTTGTGAACTACAACCGCGAAGAACCGCCTCGCGGTAGAAACGGAAAACCGAGCGGCGGACGAGGCATCTCAGACGAAAAACCGATCGCCGTCCCGTCATCAAAAGTACGAATCCGTTTACCGAAAGGCCAGATCGTATCAAGCGTCAAGTTCCTGACGCCCGAATCTGCTGAGAAAACGCTGCTCGACGTACGTCTGAAATCTCAATTCCTGCAAGTCACTTTGCCGAAGTTTCTGGTCTACGGCGTGCTCGTCATCGAGTAACGGAGATGCTTTGAAACGTCACATTCAAGGGACAATATGGCATCCTGAAGTTCAACATTGAGAGCGATTTAGAACTTGGGAATCACGATGCGTTTCCCTTTTTCTCCAGCTTCGGCATAGCGAGGGTCGTGGAAATGTGAGTTGAATTGGTAACTGTATCGACGGCCTCGGTCCCAGCGAGCACGAGCTGCCCAGGGCGTACCGGCGTGTTCTGAGTTCACAAACTCAAATGCATTGTCTGACTTCTGAACCTCGCTCTTGATGCGTGCAATGTATTCCTCTCGCGATTCTTTGAGATTGAACGCAGTCTTGATTCGCTTGAATTGTTGTTCTGTCGGATCGAGCTGTTTGTCCGTTCCATGGATATGCCATCGATTGTGTTTCGGATCGCTCGGTTTCCGTCCGCTGGCAGCGTGTGAATCAAGGACGAGCAGGTACTGAAACAGCCGAATTCGATAAGCCAGACATTGAGCATGAATCAGGTCGTAGCCTGCTCGCCATCGTTGTGATTCTTCTTTGGCTCGGAATGGTCCGATTTGATCGATCAGGCCAATGGCTTTGTTGAGCTGATTCATTGCGTAACTGGCACGCTCGAATACTCGAGCCCCCTGCTGAGCGAACTGCTCAGGTTCGATTGAAAAAGAATAGCCATGCATATTCAGCTTCGAATCGCTGTGTGGATTCAAGTTCTTGATGATTTCCCAGACTCCCGTTCGGAATGTGCTGCGTGCTCGCTGCTCTTCATAGTCTCGACGTGCCAGCAGCAGAGGTTCGTATTCCTTCATGGCGTATGACTGAAACTTTTTCGCTTCCAGTTGACGTGGCTTGCCGACAAGATTTTCTTCTTCGCCCGGCAGGAGGAAAAAGATCCCGCCTGTTTCCTTGCACGTTCGCACCTGTGAATACGGGCCAAAACCACTGGGGTGACTGTCGTTCCGAGCGTGGAGGCCGTCCCATTGAAGACACTCAGGAAAGGCAGTTTCGGGACCTCGGTTAATGCGCACCCAGTGATTTAGCTGGTAAACCGGATCCTGCCAGCGGATGCGGGCGTATGGGTATCCAAACGTGGCCTCTCGCCCCATGCAGTACACGGGAGTCTTTGCTTTTTCGCAGGCGGCGATGGCTTGTTCGATTTGACCATAGTCGCTGAGGTTGGTGTCTCCAGCATCGGAAGGCGATTCATCGCTGACCAGTATCAGGACAAGGCGACGCTTCTGACTCCTGGCCTTTGGGACATATTCCCGCAATGTTTCCTGAATGGCCATGAACATGTTCTCGTCGCCGCTTTCGTCGACGGGAATCCTGTCAATGGCCTGTCGAATTTCATTGACGTCTGTGGTCGGTGACTTTGTCAGCGGCCGCACGCCTTTACCGAAACTGCAGATTGCTGTGAGTAGAACCTTGTTACGGTCCTTCATCGTTTTATCTTTTCGGGACTGGATACCCAGCTCCTCGTAAATCTTATGGAACTCTGTCGCGATTTCCTGCTGGTCATCTTTCATACTGTTTGATTCGTCGAACAGCCAGACCGCCATCACTTTCTCAGTGCGCATCAAGCGGATCAGTTCCTGAGTCATTCTTGAAAGTGCCGCTCCGTAACCGTCAACGACGGCGCCGACTTCACCACTCACCTCACCGACTCCCAGATCCTGGCCGATCAGATTCTCTCCGGGCAGATCGATCGTGCTGGGGTTTACGTTGAAATCGACTTCCTGAAGCGATTCAGAAGTCTCCACCTTCTGCTGGGCTACCGCCGGAGCACCCGATCCGCCGAGCGTCGCCGAGACCATGCCACCAGCAGTGAAGTTCTGAGTTTCAGCGATCTCAGTATTGTCATCGAGTTCTTTGGTGAACTCTTCCTGCTGGCGTTCGTCTTCGAAGACCGTTTCGAGAACGATTTCCGGAAGCCCTTCTTCCAACGACAAATGAATCGTCGTCAATCCACCAAGAATCAGAACATGAAACAACACTGATGTGCCAACTGCTGAATAATTCGACGTTCTACTCATGACGTTCTCGGTAAGGTGGCCAGGCACTTTTGACAAACGCATCAAATACGCATTCAGGCATAATGGTAGCGAATTCCAGAATTAATCTGCCGAAAAAACCAGGTTCCTGCGCCGTCCGGTTTGTAACTGTGTCGGTTGTTGCTGTGCCATACTTCCGACAATCTGACTCTAGCATATCTCAGTGGGCGTCGAGCCGGAACCGGACCACCAGCTGACGCTAATTGAGAGGGTCACTCGGCGTAACTCAGAGTTTTCAAGCGTAGACTTTATGCATGGCCCTACGATCACATCTCTGACAGATGGAATGATATTCCTCAAAGCGAGATCGTACTGGACCATTCCTTACTTCGTTCGTTCAGTACTGACAAGATAATTCGGACTCGTAAAAGCCTGTCTGACAGCGAATCGCGGTTCGACAGCATGCTACCGAGTAGTTTCTTCGATCCTTGGAGTAAACTATGGTGACATGAATCAATCGCTGTCGGTGTGCTGCTTTTCCGTGGCTCTCGTTGTCGATATACCGCTTCGTTCAGGACGCATGTCGGCGGACACTGCTGTCACTGGGACCGCCCGATGTGTTACCGATCGGCGAGACACTGAATTCCTGACCCCCGACCGCTTTATTCCACAGGCCGCGACCTGGGATGACGCGATCATCGATCGCCGAGGCGAAAAGCCGCCTGGTCCAAAACGGAAATGGAATCCGGACGCTGCCGCGGGTATTTGACTGGACGGAGAGCAGTCTGCGTCTTGCCGCACCAATGGCTTACGTCGACTCACTCAGTGGGCGAGTCGTACCCTGCCTGCAGGACTCTCAAACGAGTTCGTGGAGCGGTGGAGCGTCCTGTTCGAGCAGGTACTGAGGCCGGCCGTTGTGATCGTCGATCGTCGTGAGTTTCGGATCGATTCCCAGATTGTGATACAGCGTCGAGTAAACTTCAGAATACGTCACCGGTCGTGAAACAGCCTCTCCGCCAAGGCGGTCGGTTGAGCCGATGACCTGTCCGGTTTTCATTCCGCCGCCGGCCATCAACGCGCAGTTGACTCGTGGCCAGTGATCGCGACCGACTCGTGCGCTGATCGTCGGAGTCCTGCCGAACTCACCCCACACAATCACGGTGCAGTCTTTGTCGAGGCCTCGCTCGTGAAGATCGGAAACGAGATTGCTGACGCAGTTGTCAAAGATCGGGAAGTCTTCGGCTTCTCGAAGGAAGATCGAGTTATTCGCTCGCCCCTCGGCATTCCGCCCGCCGTGCCAGTCCCACTTTGAATAGTTCAACGTCACGACTCGGGCACCCGCTTCGATCAGACGTCGAGCAACCAGCAGACTTTGAGGCACTCGCGGAGCACCGTTTGAATCGATGCGTTTGACGGGATCTCCAGTTCCGTAGCGGGCGACGATTTCCGGATCTTCTTTCGAAAGGTCCAACGCGTCGGCCAGCTTCGAAGACGTCAACAGCCCCATCGCCTGGCCAGTGAACGTGTCGATGCCCTTCATCATGCCACTGGCATCAACGTCGCGGCGAAACTTGTCGACGCTTTTCAGTAACGACTGTCGATCACCGAGTCGTTCGACCGTCACGCCGTTCAGGATCATGTCATCTTTCGTCGGTCCCATCGGACGGAACGGCGAGTACGACGCTCCCAGGAATCCTGAACCGGGTTCGTTGTACGGGCCATGAGTGCATTCGTAGCAGAGGCTGACAAACGGCGGTGCCGCCGCTCCGGTCGCTCCCTGAACTTTGGCAACCGCGGATCCGAACTGAGGCCAGCCACCGCTCGGCTTTGGCTTTGCCGGATTGTGCCCGTTGAAAACCTGAATGGCGTCGTGGCCGGACTGCGAGCCAACAATCGAGCGGATCGTGACCAACTTGTCCGCCATCCCGGCCAGCTTTGGAAACGCTTCGCAAATTTCCATGCCCGGCACATTGGTAGCGATCGGCTGCCAGGGACCTGCAACTTCTTTCGGAGCGTTCGGCTTCAGGTCGAACATATCCTGGTGCGGAGGCCCTCCGACCAGGTAGATCATAATTACGGACTTATTCGAGCTACCGTTTCCGGAAGCAGCCTCGGCCCGAAGTAGACCGGGCAGTGTCAGCCCGGCGCCACCCAAAGCTCCGATCTGCAGAAAATTGCGGCGGGAAAGTCCATCGCAAAACGATTTACCGCGTTCAGGTTGGCCGGCGAGTGTCAGCATTTCGAAACCCTCTTACTCAAAAAACGGCGGCACCTGGTGTCGCCGAGGTGATTCTGCGAAGCTCAAATCTTAGCACAGTTTATTGATCGGTTGCAGGTCGACCCTGCATTGAGCGTCGCACGAGAGACTTCCATGAAGATTCGTGAATCGATTTTATCGGCTGCAATGTTGGCGCTGACGTTGTCGTGGGGCCAGTCGGTCCTGGCTGATGATAATTCGCCGCTTGGCCAGAGGCCTCAACCGTGGCAGCGTCGCGACGAGCCGATTCTCTCAGCACGAACTACGAAGCAAAGCTGGTGCAGGGTTGTCTGCTACTCGCCACACGTGATTCATCACAACGGCAAATTCCGGATGTGGTACCTTGGCACTTCCGAAGCGTCGCGGACCAATAACATGGTCATGGGTTATGCTGAGTCAGATGATGGTATTCAGTGGCAAGAGCATCCAGGCAATCCTGTGCTGACGGGTGACGATATTCCCTGGGGAGTTCCTGTTCAGACTCCGTTTGTAAAACACGATGCGGTGACGGGCCAGTTTCGGATGTGGTTCGTGTCGGGCGACGGCGTATCGCGAGATGCGAAAAACAAGATCATCGGGAACGACCAGCGACTCGGACACGCCACCAGCACGGACGGCATTCACTGGGTGGTTGATCCGCAGCCTTTGTACCCCTGCGGACGATCGCCCAGCGTGACGCAGATTGCGGCCAACGATTACCGCATGTGGATGGGCTCGCGGCCGGACCACAACACGATCAACGGTGACCTCTACGCTAATATTTACGAGTTCCATTCAACCGACGGTTTGAAGTGGATCCGAGGGGCGAAGCCTGTCCTGCAACCGCGAACCGGCGCGAGGAGCGTCGTCTATCCATTCGTCATTCGCGAAGGTAATGCCTGGTACATGTGGCATGGCTGCCATATTGACGGTGGCACGTTCGAGCTCTTCTGTGCACAGTCAAAAGACGGAACGAACTGGCATGTCGACCATACCCAACCAGCTTTTCCGGTCGCGGAAGGCAACCAGCGATTCGATAGTCGCTACGCGTCGACACCGTGCATTGTCCGCGTCGACAACAGGCTGCTGATGTATTACTCAGCCCGCGACTGGCAGCGGGAATATATCGACGCCGAAGGCCGCACTCGTCGCGATGGCGCTTCCGTCTATGCTGGAATCGGCGTCGCTGAGCTAAAGCTGACGAAGTAACGACCTTCGACTTTGACGAGATTCATCAAGGAACCAGTCAAATGAACACACATACCGTTTTTACAGTCTTGCTATCAGTCGTTCTGGCAATTACTGCCCGTCTCGACGCTGGTCAACTTCGGGGTGGAGCGACGGCTGTTGACATTACACCGCTGCGATTTCCGGTCTCGATGACAGGTGGTTTTCAGGATCGTCTTGCCATGCAGGCTCATGACCGGCTGCATGCCCGTTGCGTAGTGATTGGCGATGGAGAAACGCGAATCGCGATTGTGGTATGTGACAGTTGTCTGATCACGCGAGACATCTACGACAGGAGTAAGGCCTCCGCTGCCAGGGCAACCGGCATCCCGGTGAATCGAATTGTGACAGCCGCGACGCACACACACTCGGCACCGACGGCCGTGCCACTTGCTCAGTGCAACCCCGATCCTGAATACGTCGAGCATCTCACACGACAGATTACTCAGGCGATCATCGAAGCAAATGCCAAAATGCAACCGGTCGAAGTCGGCTGGGGAACCGCACAGGTTCCTGAAGAAGTCAGTAATCGTCGGTGGTTTGTAAAGCCGCAGGCTCTTCAGCCGAACCCGTTCCAGGAACCCGGCGACCAGGTACGAACCAACCCGTCGCGTGGAACCGGACTGTTGATCAAAGCGGCAGGGCCAGTCGACCCCACCGTAACGTTTCTGTCGGTACGAAGTGCGCAGGGACAGCCAGTGTCACTGCTCGCGAATTATGGTCTGCATTATGTAGGTGGCATTCCACCCAGCCAGCTTTCTGCTGATTACTTCGGCGAATTCGCTCGTCAGATCGCGAGTCGATTCAAAGCTGATGCAGCAAGCGGCTTTGTGGGCATCATGTCCAACGGAGCCAGCGGCGATGTCAACAACTACCGATTTCCTGATGCTCGACCGCGCAGTCATCCGTTTGAACGAGTGAAAGCCGTCGCCTCGCTTGTGGCTGATCGAGTCGGCGCAACTAACGCAATGATCGACTTCCAGAGCGAAACAACGATCCTGATGAATGAACGAGAGCTTGAAGTTGGCATCCGCCAACCTGATGTGAGACAACTCGAGAAGGCAAAAGCTCTGCTCGCCCAGGCTGCGAATCCGGAGCGACTGACGATGAACGAGGTCTACGCTCAGGAATCCGTACGGTTGTCTCAGGCCGCGCCGACTGTCCGAATCAAGCTGCAGACAATTTCGATTGGCGAGTTGGCGATCGTCACCGTTCCTTGCGAAGTTTTCGCAAAAATCGGCATCGACATAAAACGCCGCAGCCCGTTCAAAACGACTTTCCTGATTGGACTGGCCAACGGCTACAACGGCTACCTTCCCTCGCCAGAACAACACAAACTCGGAGGCTACGAAACGTGGCGATCAAGTTGGAGTTATCTCGAAACCGATGCGTCGACAAAGATCACCGACTCAATCCTCAATCAGTTGCAGCAACTTCGTAGCGGTCAGTAGTAAACATCAATCCTGAAGTGCAGTCATGCAGACTCGTTCCCCTCGATCAGTTCGCCAAATTCTTCGCGCAGACGCACGAACAATCGGCAGCGGGAAATTCGGACGGCTTGTCTGATATCATCTGAACTTCTCCCGCCGAAAATGAAGATACAGTGCCGTCATCATCCACACGTATAACGCAAGGCTGTTTCAGCAAAGCCACTTAACACTAACTGCGGCCCGAAACTGTTCCCAGAACGTGTCGACCTTCGTAGGCTGCGTCATGACGCACCACCTTTGAGGCCTAACCCATGAATCGACTCTTCAACGTACCAATAATGCTGATAGCTTCGCTGGTCTCAGGCCAGGATCAGCCGACGAAATCGAAATCGGCCGTGAATACGGCGTCAGCAAATTCTTCCTGGCAGAAGATCAAGCCCTACTTCACTCCGCCGCCAGAGTGGCAAGGCAAGACCGGGCCGTACTCATCCCCGCTCAAGTTTTCAGATGGAACGACCGCCAAAACAGCCGCAGACTGGAAACGCCGGCGAGCGGAGATTCTTTCCGAGTGGGAAGGCCTGCTCGGCAAATGGCCGCCACTGATTACTGAACCGAAGGTCGAAATCCTCGAATCGAAACGGCGCGAAAACTTCACGCAACACCGAGTCAGCTTTCTTTGGACGCCGAACGAAAAAACAACTGGCTACCTGCTGATCCCGGACGGCGAAGGCCCTCACCCAGCCGCCGTGACCGTGTTCTATGATCCTGAAACGGCCATCGGAATCGGCAATCCGAATCGTGACTTCGCGCTGCAGTTGGTTCGGCGAGGTTTCGTGGCACTTTCAATCGGAACGACCGAAGCCAGCGCCGCGCGAACTTATGCGCTCTACTACCCAGGTATCGAAGACGCGAAAGTTGCACCGCTTTCAATGCTCGGTTGTGCGGCGGCGAACGCATGGCATGTACTGGCCAGTCGTCCGGAAGTCGATGCCACGCGGATCGGCATCGTCGGTCACTCTTTTGGCGGCAAGTGGGCGATGTTTGCTTCGTGCCTGTTCGACAAGTTCGCCTGTGCGGCGTGGTCAGATCCGGGCATCGTGTTTGATGAAGCGCGAGGCAGCGTCAACTACTGG
Organism: uncultured Planctomyces sp.; assembly: GCA_937904325.1. Lineage (GTDB taxonomy): Bacteria > Planctomycetota > Planctomycetia > Planctomycetales > Planctomycetaceae > JABMPE01. Next base: position 3,535 of record CALGTK010000064.1, on the reverse strand, counting down.
GAACCCTGGTACCTCGGCTACCATCCGAAGCCGTGGCGGAAACGAGGCCTGATCACCGAAGAAAACCCAGCCCGCGGCCTGTATCCAGAACTGACCGCTGACGGACGAGACCTGCACGAGTTGCACGCCTTAATGGCTCCTCGCCCATTCCTCGTTTCCGGAGGCTCCGAAGACGGTCCGCATCGCTGGGAGCCGCTGAACCATTCGATCGAAATCAACCGAATCCTCGGCCACAAAAACCGAGTCGCCATGACCAACCGCCCCGACCACTCACCCACCGACGATTCGAACGAAGTCATCTATTCCTTCTTCGAACACTTTCTAAAACGGTCCCAACGGTGAATATTCTGACAACGACGCAAGGTGCGAAATCATGACCAGAATGGTTACCGTCGGAGCAGCACAAAGTGGCCCCATCGCACGATCAGAGTCTCGGTCAGACGCTGTAAACAGGTTACTGGTCCAACTGCGGAAAGCGCATCGGCACGGCTGTGATCTGGTTGTGTTTACCGAGTGTGCGCTGACGCCGTTCTTTCCGCACTGGTGGATTGAAGACGAAGCCAGGCTGAATTCGTGGTTCGAGACAGAAATGCCCGGACCGAGCACGCAGCTCTTGTTTGATGAGGCTCGCCGTTTGGGAATTGGATTTTGTCTGGGATTCGCAGAGCTGACCGTCGAAAACGGAGTCAAGCGACGATTCAATTCAAGCATGCTAGTCGAACGCAACGGTCACATTGTCGGAAAGTTTCGAAAGATTCATCTGCCAGGCCATACGGAGCATCGTCCGCACAATCCGTTTCAGAATTTGGAGAAACGCTACTTCGAAGTCGGCGATCTCGGATTCCCCGCCTGGAAGGCCTTTGGTGGCGGAGTCGGAATGTGCATCTGTAACGATCGCCGATGGCCTGAAACCTGGCGTTCGCTCGCGTTGGCGGGAGCCGAACTGATCGTTCTGGGCTACAACACGCCGGACAACATTCCAGAGTACCCGGAATTGAACCATCAGGTTGCGTTTCACCACGAGCTTTGTCTTCAGTCCGGGGCGTACCAGAACAGTTGCTGGATCGTGGCCGTCGCGAAAGCCGGAGTAGAAGAAGGAGTCAGCCAGATTGGTCTCACATCGATCGTTTCGCCAACCGGGCAGATCGTCGCTCAGACATCCTCGTTGCAAGACGAGCTGATCGTTTACTCCTGCGACCTCGATCTTTGCGCTCACTACCGGAATGAGATGTTCAGCTTCTCGGCGAATCGACGCGTAGAGCATTACTCTCGAATCACAGAACAGAAGGACGTTGTGCCACCGTTGTAAATTCACTCGTGGTCATCGGCATTTCGACACAACTGGTCCATCCAGTTCTGAACCTGTATGGCGTCGGCGAAAGTAGCCCCGACGGGGACGGATTGGATGCCGCGAACGACTCGACAGAAGCAACGTTGTTCTTCGGCCATTATGCCGCTGGCTCCGTTGGAGTCGGCTCGAATTTCAAGCGCCATCGGCCACTCGGCTGTATCGCTCCACAGTTCGATTGGGCGAGGGTTCGGATTAATTCTTGCTGCCCAGCCGTCGCCGAAAACTTCCATTCGGTCAAAGCCCCGAGGCGGCATACCGGCGGGTGTCAGATACGAAGCCGCAAACGTCGCCACCGGACCGTCATCCCACGACAAACGTGCAGATGCCAGGTCGATCGCGTCGGACTTTGTTCGGTGGTAGTGGCAACTGAATTGTGAAGGTTCGGCTCGATTGACCAGGACCTGTGTGGCGTACAGGTCGTGAACCATCGCGGCATGCAGCGGGTTCTCGCCCGCGAAATCTTTCACGATGCTGGCCGGCCGGTGTCGAACGCAGTCAATGTAGGAAATCGCTTCTCGCTGTGCAGCTTCGTCGCGAAGCTGCTGAAACTCGCTGTTGAACAGGACGATGTGCCCGATCATCAGATTTGAAGAATCTACCTCGACCAGCGACTGCAGGCTGCGCGCTTCAGCCAGGTCTCCTGAGATCGGCTTTTCCAGAAGAACTTTCTTGCCAGCTTCGAGTAGTTTCCGAGTCACCTCAACATGAGCAGCGGTTGTGCAGGCAACGATCCACGCTTCGGCATCGCATTCTGAGATTGCTCGATCAAGATCAGTCCAGCCCGAAATGCCTGGACGAACAGCATCGAACTCGCGCAGGCTTTCTTCGCGGCGAGCCACCACGCCAGCTAGTTCTGCCTCTGCCAGTCCGGCAAGCGTCAGTGAATGTAGCTTCCCGAAGCGTCCAAGGCCGACCACGCCAACTCGAACTGGCGCAAAGTTCATTCCCGTCATGGTGTCCGCTCCTGCCGCATTTCCACGTGTTGTTCGACGAGTCTGAGATTCTTTGTCGGTCTCAGATTCTCCCCGCTGGCGTTATCGTAAAGGGTGAGACGTTCATTTCGAAATCTTCACAGACAAGAAAACGGCTATGAAACTTCCAACTATTTCGTGCCTGCTGATTTTCACGACGACTGTAACGGTTGCGTTTTCACAAACAGCCAGTCGCGAGAAAGTCGCTGGGGACCGTTCCCGCATCGAAGATCGGACGTTCCGCGCCAGGAACGACGGCACGGAGCAGAAATTTGTACTCGTCTACCCCCCAGGCTTTGATTCTGACAAACCAGTTTCTCTGTTAATCGCTCTGCACGGCCACGGCTCCGACCGTTGGCAGTTCGTGAAGCAAACGCGGGGCGAATGCAGCGGGACTCGCGAAGCAGCAACTCGACATGGAATGTTAATGGTCTCACCAGACTACCGTGCGAAAACGTCATGGATGGGGCCGAAGGCTGAAGAGGACCTTGTGCAGATTATAGTGTCACTCAAAAAGCAATTTTGCGTCGAACACGTGATTGTTTCCGGAGGCTCAATGGGAGGTACGGGAGCATTGACTTTCACAGTTCGAAACCCGGCCCTGATCGACGGAGTCATCGCACTGAACGGAACGGCTAACCTCGTAAATTACGAACGCTTTTCTGCTGCGATCGCCGTATCGTTCGGAGGATCCCGTGCCGAGGTTCCCGATAAGTACCGCGACCGCAGCGCGGAATTCTTTTCGGAACGGTTTACGATGCCGATCGCCGCGACAACGGGCGGAGCAGACAAAATCGTTCCGCCAGACAGCGTTCTGCGATTGCTCAAGAAAATTAAGAGAAACAACGACCACGTGTTGAGCATTCATCGCCCCGACGGCGGACACAGCACGAATCACGAAGATACCGTGCGAGCCTTCGATTTCGTCATCGCAAAGCTGAAAACCCCTAAGAAGAAACTCTCTGAAAAGAAAACCGCTGAAGAACAGCCTTAATGAATCGTTAGTGTTACTTACCTGGTTGCGACTTTCATGACTCACACACAGACTGCCAATTCGGACTGGACCTTCCTGCACGCTTGCGACAGCCACCTGGGAACGCCGAGGTCATACCGGTTTCGCCCAGCCATCAATAAACGCTGGTCCGCGATTAAAGAACAGATGGCCTCGCTGAACCCTGAATTCCTGCTGCACGGTGGCGACCTGACTCGCGAC
>CALGTK010000063.1 GCA_937904325.1 uncultured Planctomyces sp. | reverse complement strand
GCCGCAGTTTTTCATGAAGAGCCGCAGTTTTTCATGAAGAGCAGTCGAGCTGCACGGTTTTTCGAACGGCCGCAGACTATTCCTGTTACAGACTGGAGATGCCTGGCAGTTGTGGTCCAGCCGGCCCCGCAGGTTTCTTTGGAGCTGGCGGCTGGCGTTTCGCAGCGGACGGCGACGGAACATACCGTTCGGTGGTGTTCGACAGCGCTTTCATCATTGACGATGGACCAAAAGCTTCGAATACCTGGCCTTTGCCGCTGCTCTGCCATTTGAGGATGATGCCGCGTTCAATGTCGAATTGAACGCTCCCGAATCGCGAGTGGTGAATGAGCTCGCCTTTGATTCGTGGGTCTCGCTCAACAGCGAGCGGGAAGATCCGAAATCCGATGCTGGCAATTCCATCTTTGATTTCTTTCAGTGTGTAAGTACGTCGAATCTTGACTCTTTTTTTCAATGGATTACGAAGCTTGCCGTCTACGGAAACGTCAATCATGTAGTTGTCGGACCAGGCTTCGCCGATGGCGATAACGTCTTCCGGGAACGCGATCAGGAAGTTTTGCTTTTTCTGCTCGGTGGCTTCGATCTCTTTGTGGCTTTGCACATTCAGAGGTAATAACTGTTCAATCCTGCCATTGGCTGCGTAGCGAATCCGAAGTGACGGCTTTCCAATAGTCTCTTCGACTTTTTTGAAGTCTTTCGGAGCGGACCCTTTATTGGCTGAGTCGTAGGCGACAGGGTGGCCGTTGTCATTACGGACTTCCATCTGAACTCGGTCAATGATGGGTTCGACGACAGCCGATCCATCTTCGTCGACTGAGACAACTCTGAAGTGTTTATTGGTTCGTCGCTTCTCAGACGTCTCCTGTGTCTGCTCGCGGGCCATTAATGTCATTTTGGACTGCGAGTCCTCTTCGTAATGGACGTACTGGCCCTTTTTGAAGTGATATCTCAACAGGATACCTGCCGGCCTGGTTGTTACTTCCGGGTCTGTCGTTTCCGCATTTGTGGATTCGCCAGCAACCTTCTGTGTCTCGGTCGGTTTGGCTTTGGCTGTGGTTGTTTCGTCAGCGGCGTGCGACGAACGGGTCGTCGCTGTGCCGAGCAAAACAGAGCTAATGACGGTCAGTGAGAGCAGGGGACATTTAAGGCAAGAGGTGATCATCGAGCATCCGTGCTGAATGAGAGTTGCGGGTTGTATCTGGGATGAGTTTTGAGGCGGCGTTGAGTTTCAGTCTTCGAACTTCGGTACGTCTCGAGACTTGCCGATGTCGTTGTCTGTGTGGTCGAAGCCAGCGTCGGTAGTCGCTTTCGGGCCGTAAATTCGGACAGGGACAGCGAGTTGATCGAATTCTTCGTCGTCAGTCTTAATCAGGATGACTGCATTATGAATTCCTTGCGGCACTGCTCCAACAGCCACGTTAAGTCGACCGACGACGCCCTCATCACGCTCTGTCCTTGTTAGGACCGATGGTTCCAGTACGTTGACCTGAAGCAGTTTCGACTTGGTGGTTGCTTCAAGAACTCGCAACCGCTTTGATCGCAGGTCAGTCACAGCCACAGTTCGCTCGGTGACCTGGTTGTTGGGTTGGTGGAAGATCATCGCCTTTGGAGTCACGACAACAGATTGCTCGGGTAGCGTGATCCGAAACACCAGATCGGTTTTGTATTCAATGTTGGGATCGTTGACGGGTCCATAGATCGCCTTACAGGTGTACTGTTTGTCTCCTGCGGACTGGCTGGCCGTCTGGATCCACAGCCTGAAGCGTCCGTCTTCGCCTGGTGCGATGACTTCCTGTTCAAACTGCTGAGTCAGGCAGCCGCAGCTTGTTTCCAGACGTCGCAATTCAATGGCCTGTTCACCGCGATTTGTGAACGAGAATGAAGCGGCGTGTGAGCGCTCAACGGGAACATCGCCCAGGTTCACCATGTAATGATGAAAGGCCAGCGGCGGCCGTTCAGGTCTGTCTTTCAGTTGCTGAGGTCGCGGTCCAGCAGCCTGGAAGCCCAGCCCGAAAAGCACCGGGAACATCGCTGCAAACAGCGGTAAAAGCTGCTGAACTCTGCCAGGTTGCTTGTTCTTATTGTGCGTAGCCGTGTCGGCCGAGTGCTGGCTCACGCGACATCCCTTTCGCTGAAACCAGAGTGAATTTGTGTTCGAATGAGCTTTTATCAGATGCCTCAAAACCCGGCAAGATGAGCAATTTCCGGATTTAAAGTGGAATGTGTGGGCACGCGTTCATCATTGAGTGGTCTTATTGACTTGCTGATCGGCAGCGTCTTGCTTAGAGGTACGACCGTCGTATGCCGTTGTGTATGGCTTGATTATCCGAACCTGCGGGCGCATCGGGATCAGTCTGATTGACCAGTGAATCGCTATTCAAACTGCAGATACTTTTAAATGTCGCCGGCTGGTCTTACAGCTGTGGAATGTGAATGCCGCATTGTGCTGGGCATCCGGAGACGTCGCGGGGGCAACTGGCTGTGCGGTCATGTTTTGACTATCAGGCTTTGGTGAAGAATCCGGTGGGAGGCTTGCCCGGAGAGTGGCGACTGGGCGGCTTGGTGGTTGCTTCAGTCGCCCGGGCAGCGTTTTAAGAGGTTTGTGATTCGAGCGATTCCCAGCGGTCAAACTTTTCCATGAGCTCTTCTTCGAGTTGTTCGAGTTCTTCGGTGGCGGCTGCGATGTCTTCGCGAGGCTTCTGATAGAAAGATGGGTCTGCCATCAGGGCGTGCAGCTTCTGCTGGCGGTTCTCGATTTCTTCGATCCGCCTGGGGAGTGTTTCTAATTCTCGTTGTTCTTTGAAGCTAAGCTTACGTGGCTTAGCCGTCGAGTTGGGAGTTGAAGGCGGCGAGTTGTCGGAGGCAGGCACTGTCCTGCTGCCGGATTCCTGATACTTCTTCTCAGATTTGGCCAGCGCGGCAGCCTGGTAGTTGCTGTCGGACTTCTGTCTCAGCCAGTCATCATAGCCGCCGTCGAATTCTCGGATGACGCCGTCGCCTTCGAAGACAAACGTGCTGGTGGCAACGTTGTTGAGGAATGCTCGGTCATGGCTGACCAGCAGGAGCGTTCCTGAGAATTGCGCGAGCAGTTCTTCGAGCAGTTCCAGAGTTTCTGCGTCGAGGTCGTTCGTCGGTTCGTCGAGCACCAGAATATTGGCAGGTTTGGTGAATAGTCGGGCGAGCAGCAGTCGATTTCGTTCTCCGCCGGACAGAAAGCTGACGCGGGTTTGCACACGGTCGGGCGAGAACAGAAAGTCCTGCAAATATCCGACAACGTGTTTGCGCTGGCCGTTGATCAGGACATAGTCGGAGCCGTCACCAATATTCTCGCGGACGGACTTATCCTCTTCGAGCTGTGCTCTTAACTGATCAAAGTAGGCCACCGACGTGTTCGTACCGACACGGATCGTTCCACTGTTTGGTTTCAGATCGTTCAGCAGAACTTTCAGCAGCGTTGTCTTGCCGACGCCGTTTGGACCGATCAGACCAATGCGGTCTCCTCGGAAGATGGTTGTCGACAGGTTGCGAATAATTTGCTGGTCGTCGTAGGCGAAAGAAACGTTGTCCGCCTTGCTGACCAGCATTCCAGACCGTTCGGCTTCCTGTAGCTGCATCTTTGCTTTGCCGACTTTGTCACGTCGCTGCTTGCGGACTTCGCGGAGGTCTTTCAACGCTCGTACCCGGCCTTCGTTGCGTGTTCGCCGAGCTTTGATTCCCTGTCGGATCCAGCGTTCTTCTTCTGCTAACTTTTTGTCGAAGAGCGCCTGCTGCTGCTCTTCCGCTTCGAGCATCGCGTCGCGCCGAGTGAGAAACGTGGCGTAATCGCAGGTCCAGTCGAAGAGGCGGCCTCGGTCGACTTCGATGATCCGATTGGCCAAAGCCTGCAGGAACGCTCGGTCGTGAGTCACGAAAATCAGCGTGCCGGAGTATCTCGAAAGGAAGTCCTGCAGCCACAGGATCGAGTCGATGTCCAGATGGTTTGTCGGTTCGTCGAGCAGCAGGACGTCGGGCTCCGTCACGAGAGCTCGTGCAAGTAGTACTCGGCGTTTCTTGCCGGCCGACAGCGAGTCAAATGTCTGGTCTGGATCGAGTGACATTTCCCGCAGCGTGCGTTCGACACTGTGGAGAGCATCCCAACCTTTTTCTTCGGCCCCGATTCGCTCGATGGCCGAATCCATTCGCAATTGCTCGTCCGCTGTAAGCGTTTCCGTATGAGACTTCAGGTCGAGTGTTCGGAATTCGGCGATGTCTCCGCCAATGTTCGGAATCCCGTCGGAAACCTGTGCGAAGATCGATCCGCCTTTGGCGTCGGGCACATGCTGCATCAGCGACGCCAGGCATGCGCCGGCTTCGAGCGTGACGCCTCCGTCGTCGGGCTTCAGTTCGCCGCCGATCAGTTTGAGAAGTGTCGACTTGCCGGCGCCGTTTCGACCGACAAGCCCGACGCGTTCGCCACGTTCGATGTTGACCGTCACGCCGTCCAGAAGAACTGGATGTGTGAACGTAAAGGTGACGTCTTTTATGCTGAGGAGTGCCATGCGCGGGAGTTTAGCGGCTTAGATCAGGATCAGAAGCCGGCAGTTTCCTCGTCATCGCCAGCAAACTTCAGGCGTTTTTTGTAGAAGACCTTGAGACGCTCGATCGAGTACATGCGAATGACCTTGCCTTTGTAGGTCAGTCGGCCATTTTCGTCGGTGTTCAAGTTGATGGATACCTCATCAGAAGCCATGTTTGCGTACAGGGCTCCGAATGTTTCCGGGTCGACGCCCTGGCCAGATTCGAGATCGGCCATCGCATCGATGCCGCCTGCCATCACGCCTGTGACGTTCAGCATTCTGGCTGCCGGCGTGTACCGGCCTTCCTGGTTCAGATTGCTCTTCACGGTCTGCAGGGCAGAATAGGCAGCCGTGATCGACTTGGTGACCTCTTCGCTGGCTCCTGCGTCGTCATTCTGAGCGATGGCGGTCGATTGAGCGGACCACTGCATCGTGCCTCCAAGGAATCCGAGCCCAAAGATGCTTAAGACTGAAACTGTTTTCCAGATAGCTCGCATGGCATTCTTCCTGCAGATTGACAGACCACTCGTGAACAGAGGGGACTTCAGAATAGTGAGCGGATTCAGCAGTGGTGATATGGTGTACGCACGGCTGTGCGGTTTCAAGAAGCAATGCATATTTGAGGGAGTGGCAGGACGGCGCAGTTCTGGAGTGTCAGTCTGGAGCGTCTGTGTCGATTTATGAGTACGAGTCAGATCTCAGTGAAAAGTCTGATTAGGAGCGTCTGACTCGGTCGTCCCGGTTTGAGTTCTGGGGCATCTTCGCAAGCGGCTGACAGCGCAAGAACAGAGTCCACTCAACCCAGTTGGCCGAGTGGACTCTGCGGTCATACCGTTCCTGACGAATCAGGCAGCTTTCCGTTCAGACGAATCGGGATCCGTCTTCTGGACCGGTGCCAGCGGAATGGAACGGCTTGTTGTTTCTTCATTCTGCCCGTGGCGACCAACGAAAAAGCTGATGTACATCAACCCGCCCGAAAAGAGAAGTGCAGCGGCACAGCCCATGAGAGCGATCTGGTCGTCAGCGGCGTTTGTGAATAATTCCATGTGAAAACTCGCTGAAATGTGTCGAGTGGTGTGTTGAGTCACACTTTCCACGCGAGCGATATCTGCTCGATTGGAAGGAGTGCGGGGAGCGACTCCAACGGTAGTGGTTTCGGACAGATCACTGGTTTCACTTCAACGAAGCCCGACAGAATCAGTCAGCCAGGACGACTCCGCCACGGTCTGGTCTCTTGGTGCCGGTCCCGGTGTCTTTGGCTGACTTTTCGGGCAATGCCGGTATCGCTGTGTCGAATTGGCTGGGCTGGAGCTGGTTGTCTTGCTGTATCTGATACTTGCAAAACAGCTTACGGATTGATCCAAGGCGGCATGTCCAGCATCTCGTCTTGACCCTGAAACGCTGTTTTCCGTAATTAGTGGCTCTACTTGGCGGCCGGCGCTGCAGTGTGCGTCTTGACGCAGCTTTAACTCTGCGCTGAGCTTTTGTTGCGTCAAGACACTTCCCTTGTTTTATCAGATTTCGCAAATTCGGCGGTTCCGCCGATGGATTTATGCCGGCATGAGAATTCTGCAGCGATATATCCTGATCGACCTGATCAAGGTGCTGCTGCTTGTGATCACGATCATGACCGTGCTGCTGGTGTTTGTCGGCGTTTTCCGCGAAGTCACCGAGCGAGGTCTCGGTCCGCTCCAGGTTCTGCAGATCCTTCCGTACGTCGTTCCGAGCCTGCTGCCATTCACAATTCCAGCAACTTTGTTGCTTTCTGTGTGTGTCGTTTATGGGCGATTGGCCGCTGACTACGAAATCACGGCGGCTAAAGCGGCGGGTGTTAACGTGCTGTCGCTGTTGGCTCCAGCGTTTTTCCTGGGGGGAACTCTGACTGTGTGCTCGTTGCTGCTGAACGATCAGGTGATCCCCTGGTCGATGGCCAACATTCAACGCGTTGTCACGCTGGCGATGGAAGACATTTTCTTCGATGTACTTTCGGCTCAGCATATGGTTGAGTACCCGGACAAGGGCTGGGCGATCACTGTTTCAGGTGTCGACAAAGAAGAACGACGGCTTTACCGACCAAATCTGCGATACATGGTCGGTGGCGAGCAGTACGTTGCACAGGTTCGTGAAGCCGTCCTGCGAATTGACCTCGAGAAAGAACGCGTCATCCTGCAGCCAGTCGATGCTCGGTTTGCAGGTCCGGGGCGAATTTCGGTCCGCCTCAAGGAGGGTGACATCGAGCTGCCTCTGCCGATGAGTGGTCAGAAAGTAAAGCCACGTCATCTGAGTATTTCAACGATCCGTGAGAAGCTTGACGACTTCAGCGACAACTGCCAGGAGGCCGAAGACGCACGGGCAATCAGGACAGCGTTTGCTTTGGCGATGGGCGAGTTCGATGCATTGGCCGAAACGCCGATGGCCGAACAGTCGAACAAGATCATCGCGAGCACCAGTCAGTCGCGAAAACACAATACCGAGCTGCATAACCGATTTGCACTAAGCTGCAGTTGCTTCTTCTTCTCACTGGTAGGCGGTCCGTTTTCGATCCTGCAGGCACGCCGCCAGTTTCTGACGACCTTCTTTCTCTGCTTTCTGCCGATCCTGTTGGTCTATTACCCTGTCGTTTTGCTGATGATGAGCCTCGCAAAGTCTGGCTCCGTCAACCCTGCCTGGGCCATGTGGACTGGCAACGCCATCCTGCTGATCGGAGCGATCTTCGTCCTCCGTCTGACCGTGCGTCGTTAACGACTGCCTTGAGGATGTGCGGCTGCCCCTTGTTTGTCGGTAGCGGGTCCTTAATCGTCTTTCCAAGTTGCCCGGTGGTCGCCGAATTTCGAAGCCACGATGCGACGCGTTGGTTCAGCAGATTGCGAGTCGGCCTGGGCCGACTGTAGACTCACGGATTGCAATGTGGCAGGTTTCGAATTCGGAGATGGACCGGGTGGATGTTTCCAGGGGAAAATCACAGTGGACTTCCGCTGAGCGACTTACTCAGCGAGTGGTCGCGCGCCTTCGAATTGCAGAATATTGTTTTACTTTCAGCTCGACGATGTGCTGGCTCGTCGCTGCCTGTCTGGTTGCCTTGCTGATTCGGCGATTGTGCGGTGTTGGTTCGGATTGGTTTACTGCGGATGCACTCGCTGTGCTGCCGGTGTTCGCCGTGTTGATCGCATTTCGAGCTGGTCATAAACCGACGATTGTGGAAGCGGCTCGAAAGATCGACACAACTTGTGGAGCGAATGATTTGTTTTTGACGCTCGTTCAGCTTCGGTCTTGCGGTGGTGCGTATCAGGTCGTCGTTTCTAATCAGGCCGAGAAGCTTTCCGTTGGAATTCGATCGTCGCAGATCGTGCCGTGGAATTGGCGACGATCAGCAGTTCGTCTTGCTGGCGGAGCTGTTGTACTTGTCCTTGCGGTGCAGTTTGTTCCTCAGTTTGACCCGTTCGGTATGGTGAAGTCTGCAGATACATTTGTTGCTGTGCGGCGGGATTTGGAAGAGTCGCGTCGTGCGACTTCCATTCGCGCAGCTGAATTATCGGCTCGTCGAGAGTCGACTGCTTTGGTAGATGGCTCCGATGAATTCTTGACAGAACTTGCTGTTGAATTGCGGCGGCTTACGGATTACCGATCCGCTGTAAGTTTGCAGGAACTTGAGAGTCGTCAACGTTTGGTTGAGGCACGCTGGCGTGAGGCGAGAAATGATCAGGGCGTTGCGCGGCTGCTTGAGTATGCTCAGGTCAATCAGTTTCTGGGGCCGACCGACAACGGCAGCCGGAAGTGGGTTGAAGATATGGCAGAAGGGCAGATGGATTCGCTCGATGAAGCGTTTGCTACTTTGCAGGATGAGTTTTCGGAGTTGGCGTCTTCCGCTGACGAAGTTGATCGCCAGGGACTCGAAAGGCATGTTCGCCAGCAGGTTGCCGAGTTGCAGCGATTTAGTGGAAATCAGCTCGAGTCAAAGTTTGCGGAAACGGCGATGCAGCGAGCGATGAGTCAGCTTGATTCGATGCGGCTTGATTCGGGACTGAAATCGGAAGCAGCAACTGCGGCACGAGAATCAATCGAATTGGCCCAGCAGGAGATGCACCAGATTGCTCAGAATGCTAAGGACGTCGCATTGCTGGAAGATGCCTTGAACGCCATCCAGTCAGCAAAGCAGTTGGTGCAGTCTGACTCTGGAAAAACTTCTCAGAGCGACGGGTCGAGGATTCAGAAATTCGTTGACAAGTACGCGAAGTTGGAAGACGAGAATGGGGATGCGGATGCCGGAAACGATCAACGCCGCGAAAACGAAGGCATGCCCAATTCGCCAGGGCAGCAGCTTGCTTCGACTGATGGTCAGTCAGAATCAAAAGGTGAAGGTAAGTCGGGGGTCGCGAGTGAGGGAAAGTCAGCAGGCAGGTCGACAAATAGTTCATCCGGGCAAGCAACTACCGGGGAAAACGACCGCGCAGAAACTGTATTTCGGGATGCGAGGGAAAGCTTGAGGCTTGAAGAAACCCGTCGTTTACTGGCGATGCGTCGCCAGGGACTTTCAGAAGTGGGTGAGGTTTCTGATGAGTACCGAGAGCTTGTCCGAAGTCTTCAGAGACGAGTCCTCACAGTGATTGAGGTTGAAGAGATTCCACCTGGTTACGTATCGGGCATTCGTCGCTATTTCGATTCGCTCGAGCAGACTAGCCAGCAAGACAGTCTCAATGGCAGGCCGACTGTGGAATCTGTAGACAGTTCTGATGCAGCTGGCGCTGGCGAGGCTATTAATGACGTCCGGTGAAGGTTCCAGGTTTGCGACCGTGGCGACGTTCCTCTGTCTGGGCATGATTGCGCTGTTGTCGTGGGGCGGTGGGGCTCAGCAGGATGCACTGGTTGTCTACTGCTCGCACGATTCGACGTACTCCGAAGAAATTCTCCGTGACTTTGAACGAGAGTTCGGTATTCGGTTGATTATTCGTTTTGACACGGAAGCGACGAAGTCGATTGGCTTGATGAACCTGTTGATCGCCGAACGTGAAAATCCCCAGTGCGACGTCTTCTGGAATAACGAAGTGCTGGGCACGATGAATTTGCAGAAGCTCGGCCTGCTTCAGTCGTACAAGGGAAAAGGCTTTGCTCGAATTCCGGCTCAGTATAAGGCCGACGATGGGAGCTGGACCGGATTTGCCGCCCGTCTCAGAGTCTTCATTGTGAATACGGATAGCATGGCCGCAACGCACGAGGCCATCTTTCAACGATTGAACGCTTTTGGAAAGGGTGGACTTGCGCGAGTCGCTGTTGCGAAGCCGATGTTCGGAACGACGTTGACTCAGTATGTCGCTTTGTGGGACGAAGTCGGCGGAGAAGAACTTAAACGTCAGCACAAGAGCCTGCGCGATCGCGGATTACTTGAAGTAAACGGAAACTCTGTCGTAAAAGATCTGGTGGCAAGTGGCCGCTGCGACTTTGGCTGGACTGATACTGACGACTTCTTTCTGGCTGTCGACGAGGGGCAACCTGTCGAGATGGTGCCCGTTATTATGACGTGCGAACATGCAATTTGCATTCCGAATTCGGTGTCAATTATCCGCGGGACGCGGCGTCTCGGCGCGGCTCAGAAGCTCGTGGATTTTCTACTGTCGCAGGACGTTGAAACTCGACTGGCTTGTTCGCCGTCCCGTCAGATTCCGCTCGGTCAAGTTGACTTCACGGGATTGCCGGAAGAAGTACAGGATTTGAAGCTGTGGTCTGAAAGAAGCGTCGACCTGAAGTTGCTTGCTGATGCTCACGCTGATTGTCTGTCGTGGTTGAAGAGCGAGTATCTGCAATGAGCTTCCACGAAGCGTTTGTGTGGACGATTTTAAGGTCGGTCGCCGCGACCACACTTGCTGTGCCGATGTCCATTTGTCTTTCGCAGTTGGTTCAACAGGCCACGGGGCGTTCACGATTCTGGTGGATGCTTTTTGTGCTTTGCCCGCTTGTCGCACCGGACTTGATTATTGGATATGGCTATCGTTCTTTTGAGTTGTCGCTGTTGCATCGCCCGGTGCTGAATCACTGCTTCTATTTTGTTCTGATTCTTCTGAAAATCCTGCCAGCCGCTGCTGTAATCAGGATCTGCTCTCCGCCCGCTCCGGTATCAAAGGCGGCGCTCCACTGTGCTCGCCTGATTGAATGCGGAGTGGCCGAAAAACGTCAGCATCGACCAATGCGGTTGAATGTTGAGTTGCTAAGGCACATTCCCGTGTGTGGTATAGTCTTTTTGCTAAGCATGCAGGAATTTGAGATTGCGTCCCTGCTGCAGATTCCCGCCTGGACCGTGCACGTGTTCGACGCTCAGGCCAGCGGTCTGAATATGGCCGCGACTTTGAAGTTGCTGTTCGGGCCGGTGCTTCTGCAGGCGGTCATTCTGGTGCCTCTGCTTTGGTGGGGACTTGCGAATTCTGCTGTGATCGTACCGCGGTGGCGGTCGGTAGATTGTGCGTCCGGTTCAAGTCGTTGGCTCGGAGTGATTGTCGCCTCTCTCGCCGCGTTACTGACATGGGTGATTCCGCTGGCATTTGTCACGCGGTCCGGCTTGTCTGGAATTGGCGGAGTTTTGGAGAACCAGGTGCTGCTGCGGTCAACGTTCCTTGACCTTGCCACAGCGATCGCATTGACAATTCCATGTGCAATTTTGTCGCTCGTTCTGGCTCGTAAGGTAATTCAGATCTTTCACGGTTATGACGCGACTCAAAGTGATTTTGCGAAAGCGGTATCGTCGGTACCACTGCTGCTTACCGTAGTACCGGGGCTGTTCGGATCACTTGTCGTAAGTATCGCTATTCTTGTGGCAACGCAGCACGCACCGCTGCTTGATTTGAGAACGACTGCCTGGCCGATGGCAGCGGCACTGGTGATCTGTCTGGTTCCGCGAGCGACTATTCTGGTGGCGTTTTTGCCGGTTTTTCGCAGTTCGGAGTCAGCGTTTCTTGCGACGCTCCTTGGTAAGTCGCGAGGTCGGACTCGGCTCAAGAATGCCGCAGATCTGAAGTGGTGGTGTGAGTGCCGGCCGATGTTTCTTGTGACGGCAGTGCTGTTCTACTGGTGTCTGGCAAATCTGACAGCTGCCGCGATACTGTGTCCTCCAACGATTCCACTGTTCAGCTTCAACGGGAATGTCGTTCCGCTTCCTGTTCGTCTTTACAAATTTATTCATCAGGGCAGAACTGCGGCCTTGTCCGTGATGGCCGTGCTGTCGGTGCTCGTCCCATTCGTGTTGCTTGTTCTGACCTCGCAAGTTGCCCCGCAGGTTTATTTACGAATGACGCGTCATACGCGACCAAACTAAATGTGCTGCTTTACCGTTGGATTGATTGACGATGGGAGATATGTCGAACCCTGTTTGGGATTTGCGACGTGTTACGCTTGCGGGCCGCGATCGGCCGCGTGTGCATAACTTGACGCTGGCGATCTCCGACGGAGTGACGGCTGTGATGGGAAGTTCCGGCGCAGGTAAGTCCTCACTGCTCGGACTTCTGACTGATTTCGAGAAGTCGGATGCAGGCAGTGTTGAATTCGCTGCTCCTGAAACCGCGACCGACCTGCCTCTGTTCTGGAGTCCTCAGGATGACGGTCTGTGGCCGCATCTCACCGTTCAGCATCATATTGAGTTTGTGTTGCCGTCTCAGTCGCAGCTGGACCGGTCATCAGTCGAATGGCTGGAGTTGTTCAGTCTTGAGGAGTTGCAGCACGTACTTCCTGATTCGCTCTCGCAGGGAGAGCGGTCTCGCCTGGCGATTGCTCGGTCCCTCGCGTCCGAAGCTGCCGTACTGGTGCTCGACGAACCGCTGGTACACGTGGACCCACTGCACGCTCATCGATGCTGGCAAATTATCGCGGAACATATCGATCGGTGTGGTACGACGGTTGTCTTCTCAACGCACGATCCAGACGCAGTTCTAAAGTTTGCTCAAAACGTTGTATGTCTGGAGAAAGGAATCATCGTATTTGCGGGTGCGGTGAACGAGCTTTACTTTGATCCCCCGTCGAAAGAGCTTGCCTGGTTGCTCGGCCCATGCAACTGGCTCGGCCATGATGATGTCGATGGAGTGGAAGCATGTGCCGGAATATGTCGTCCTGACGTCTGTGTCCGGCCGTCAAATCTGACCTTGGTGCAGGACTCCAACGCGCGCTTCGTTGTGGAGTCAGTTTTGAATGCTGCGGTTGTAACCGAAGTAAAGCTTCGCGAACGGGAATCAGAACGGCGGCTCACTGTTTTTCTTAGCCAACGTTGCGACGACGTGGCCACCGGCGACTCAGTTCGCTTCGTGGTTGATCCGGTCTTGCACTGAAGTTGGGGACGGAATCTGGCAAAGAATCGCAGTCATTCCTATCGAGCCCTGGCGTGATGCGGCATCAGGCTTGAACGATAGGCCTGCAGTGGTCGTCGCAGTGATTTTTCGAGTGCCAGTTTTCGTGCCTGCCATTGGTGTGGTGAGTAGCCGCGAGAATCGTTGAGGCTTGCCAGTTCGGTGAATGCGTTGTCGATTGCGGAAACACTTTGCTCGATATCGTTAAGAACGATTTTCGAAGAACCGGGTGGCGTTTCGCCTCGGTTGTGCCAGCGATCGTGGAGAGTCTGCAATAAGGCATCCAGTTGATCGCCCCTGTCTGCGTCGTTGGGAATTGCCTCCGGGTGCTCGCAGAGAAGTTCGATGGAAGCAATGACGTTGCGGACTGCCTGGTCGTTGCTGGCCGAGAAGTAAATTCTGTGAAGCCGATTCTGTAGTTCGATCTGAAAGTTTTCTGCACGGTTACGCGTGGCAAGTTCGGCGACTTCCTGATGAAGGAACAGGCTGATCAGCGGGTCATGCGGGCTGGCAAATTCTTCAACTGCCAATAGGTCGTCGGGCGTTGGTACTTTCTGCCTGGCTGCAGCGCCGAGTGCTGTGAAGTAGTCAACTCGTCGTTTCTCATCTTCATGCAGTTGGTGCAGTGGTTCTTCGCCTTTGACCTGAACGAGTTCTGACTGTGGAGTATCTTTCAGACGGTTTTTGACCGTACGGCGGTAGAACCAGTATTCATCTGGATGATCGTGGATGAGTTTTTGTTGCTCGGTCAGTTCAGCCAGGCGGTTGCTGACTTTCGGAGAGTAGGCTTCTTCGCCAATCGTGAATTGAAGCGTCTGTGTAATCGGCCCAAGCCGATCCATGATTGCCGTGTACTTGTCTCCCCAGCGCATTACTTCCCAAGGCAGAAGGCATGTCAGACGGTTACTCGAAACGTCTGAAACTCTGCCGCGAGGTTCTCCGAATGCCGTTGTCAGGCCCTGGTCTGTGTAGGTGGAAAGTTGAAGGGGAGTGCTCCAGTCCCAGCCTGTTTGCGCCAGGGCAAATCGCACATTCGGCCGTTGCAGACGTTCAACGATTCCTTTACGAATGATTCCTGCGGGGCTGTTGGTTGCAATGAGCAGCAGCTTTCCGGGAGCGATCTCGATTGCGGCAATCTCTGAGAAGACCGACTGCCACGTTTCGAAGATCACCTGCAAAGCGTCTGGTCCGAAATCGGCATAGTCGAGAGGCTGACAAAAGAGGCCGTCTTCACGCAGCGCTCCAGATGCTGATTCAAGAAATTCTGTCGTAATTGACGAAGCGGCTTGAGGTACACCCTGCTGGTCGGCTGAGGCGATGATGATGTCGGCCTGTTTTCTTGCCGTTCGCAGCTTCAAAAGTGGCTCAGCAATTTGTAGTGAGACTCGTGAATCGTTAAGTGGATTGGGAGTAATTTGCGTGAAGACATTGTTTGAAACGGCGGCGACGACGTTTTCGTCGGGCTCGACACAGACGATTGATTCGAGTGGGAACGCGATACTTGTTTGCAGGACGGCTCCGGAACGGGCTCCGAGTAGCATCAGGTGAGTCGGTCCTTCGTGCATGACCATCGGTAAGATTGTCTGCAGCGATTCAGCAGAAGGTTGTGTGCAGATATTCGTATCGCAACTTACCGACGAGACTGGCAAACCTGACGACCGGACCTGTAACTGCTGGCCGCGATAACGCCAGAAAGTCAGGGTGCCGTGATCTGTTTCGGCAGTCGCGACACAGCGGCCTTCATCCAGGTGGGGGAGGATGTCGCTTCTTGCTTCGTGCTGATGGGCAACGAAGACGGCGGTGTCGAACAGCAGCTTGGCAGAAGTCGTCGGGGCATAGTGATGCGAGAAAATGGAGCTGACAACTAAAACGATCGAGCAGACGGCGAACGTCGGGCGGAGAAGTGTTTGTCGGGGCTCGATGCGGATTATCCTTCGGACAGCACTGATAGCGAAGATGGTCGAGATCGCTATGACGATAGCTTGAGTACTGAATTGGCCAGCAAGCCACCATTGGCTGCAAAGCCATCCTGCGAGTATCGAGGCGATGGTCACGAACGAGGCGAGGCTGCTGAATTTGGTCGATTCTGGCTGATGTTCTTTGTTAGTTCGCCAGGCGGTGGACGCTCCGATCACCAGGCCTGCGGGCAAGACGCACGCCGTTGCGACGAACGCTCGAGCGGTTGCGGCAATCACGACGCTGGATATTCCAGAGTTGATATTCAGGCACAAGCTTACGACGGCAGGCCAGGCAGCGAGATTTGCGATGGCCCACGCCGCGGCAATCGGCATGAGGTGAGCAACTGACGTCGTCCCGCTCTTAATCAGCCACCGAGAGGCAATCGCACCGATGATGATCGACGAACACTTAAGAATCGACAGCCATGATGAGGCGAAGAATAGTTGCCCGCTGACTCGGCTAAGCGTCGCAAAGAGGACGCCGCTTAGAACTGCGAAGGCAACTAGAGGGAATATCGCCTGGAGCGATGTGTCAGAAGCCGCTTGAGACATCGTTGGCGACGGGCGCGGTACGACGTCGCCATTCGTGGCTGTGGCGTTTTGGGCTCGAAGAGCAAGCAACGATTTGATGACCGATCCTGCAATGCTGACAGGCAACACAATAAGGGCAATTTCTGATAGTCCGAGCGTACCCGACAGTGTTGTTATCGTGACTGTCGCTGCCGCTGCCGCAATTACCAGTCGGCTGGAACCTGAGAACTCAAAATGTGTCGAACCATGGCTGTTACTTTGGTGACAGAACAGCGTCACGATGGCTGCAAATGGCAAGAGCCATGAAACACAGAGGCCACAACAAAGGGCAGCAATTTGCCCGTTCGTCGAAGCGGGTAGCGATTCTCCAGTGACCACGTCGATGGTCGCCCAGCCAGCAGCGTAGAAAACGTCTGGTAGCAGTACCGTGAGAGCAATTACTGATTGGAGAAAAAACAGTAGCCCCAATTGATTTTTTACAGGGTTACCGGCCTTGATCGAAGTCAAACAGTTTGAAGCGACCAGGCCGAGCCCAATGCCCAGAAGGCTGACGATGGCCAGGGCTGTTTGACTGATCAGCGACGTTCCAAAACCAGCGAGAGCCTGCTGAGTCCAGCACATGGCTAGAATGCCACAGGCGGAACTTGTCAGGGCGGAACTTGTCAGGGCGGAAGCGGTTCGGGCATTTGTGAACCGCGCAGCAATTCGACTCCGAATAGATTCGAGCGGCATAGCATCCATGCTTTATACGGGAAAATGAGGTGTCTGAAACTCATTCAGAACGAAAGACTTGTAGCGGAATCTGCCGATTTTCGGCAAGAGAACTCATGGTGAGCGGGGGTGGGCAGTGATAGTCTTACGGTTTTGGGAGTTGAACGTCCGCCTTGGTTTTCGTTTTAACGATTCAATATGAGACGAAAGTACGACGTTTCGAGAGTCGAAATGACCGGGTTTTGTTTGGAGCTGACTGTGATGACTGACTCTGTGGTCTTCAACTGTGGCCTGACTGTCAGAATCTTGATCGTTACTGTTTTGGGGCTAACCGTTGGTGAATCGGCGGCACTCGCCCAGTTTGCTGGCGGAGGTCAGGGAGGTGGAAATCAGGGGAATAATCTTGGAGGCATTGCGATTGATGCCGCTGGAGTTGTTTCGCCGGCGTTCGCGAAAGAAACGACGGCCCGGCTGAATCAGAGGCGACAGGAAGCCTTGGCCGCCGAGCATCTTTCGTCAGACGTCAATACGGTTAGTCTGATGCGAAAGGTCTCGCTCGTCAGGCTCGAGCAAGCGAGCCGCGAATTTGCCGGGCAGAACAAGCACGTGCCAATCGAAATGCAGTTTCTGGCGGGGCTTCAACGAATCGACTACGTGTTCGTTTATCCGGAGACGGGTGACCTGGTGATTGCCGGTCCGGCGGAAGGATTTGCTCCCAATGTGATTGGCCGCGTCCTGGGGACGTCGACGGGGCGGCCGCCGTTGCGGCTTGATGATTTGATTGTTGCCTTGCGAACCGTCCCGCAGACGTCGTTAATTGGTTGTTCGATCGACCCGACTCAGCAGGGGCTCGTCCGGTTCAACGACTACTTGAATCGAAACGGTTTCGCGGCGACGACCGCGGTCATTCAGCGACGGTTTCGTGAAATGGCTCAGGCCATGGGGCTCCAGGATGTTTCGGTATTCGGTGTGCCTGCGAATTCTCATTACGCGAGCGTGCTCGTCGAGGCTGACTACCGAATGAAGCTGATGTCGGTTGGCCTGGAGCGGCCGAAGGTTTCAAAATGGAAGAGCCATCTTCAACTGATCGGTTCGGGAGGAAACACTCTGCAACGCTGGTGGTTCACGCCTTTGTATGACGCTTTCAGGAAGTCGCAGGATGGCAACGCATTTCAGATTTCAGGGCAGCGAGTCCAGTTGATGTCGCAATCGGAACAGGTCAGTGCCTCGGGCAAGCGAACTGCGGCGGCGTTGACGGCTCAGTCGATTGAGAAATTTGCCAAACAGTTTACCGAACGCTACGAAGATGTGGCTGAGGTGTCACCAATCTTTGCGGAATTGCAGAACATCATCGATCTGGCGATTCTTGCAGCGTTATTTGAGAAGGAGCAACTTCCGCAACGTGTTGACTGGTCGATGGATCTGTTTCTGGACGAGGCCCAAACTCCCTTAGCTAAGGGGAACGTGCCGATGAAGGTCGCTTCGGTCTGCAACTACCGAAAGGCTGGAAGCCGAATGGTTGGTCTGGTTGGAGGTGGAGTCACCATTTCTCCCAACCGATTGCTGCGGCAGGTTGAGTTTAAACGCGAAGGCAATCGTGAACTGGAAAGCTGCGTTCGCGATTCTGTGCCGACAGACGATTTGAAAACATGGTGGTGGGATTAACTTATCTTTGATGTCGCCGGTCGCAGCAAGGAAAAACGCCCGGGCGGCCATTGGCTGTCCGGGCGTTTCAGGTATTGAGTGATCAGGAAGTTGCGGTCCCGATGTATTACCTCAGTCGGAATGACAGTCCGAATCCACCGATGCGAGTGTGGATGTAAGAGCTGTCAGAGTGCCGGCTGTGTCCGCCAGAATTGGCACTGTTGCGGTTGCGTGAACTGCTTCGACTATCACAGCTACTACGGCCGAATGATGAGATGAAGTTGCGTGACGACATTCGATTCCGTGAGAAGTCGTGTCCCGGTCGTTCGTACGATTCCAGCGGGATGATCTGGTGAGATGACTGGAATCGGCCGTTTGAAGCGGGGGCCGGAGCACGGCCGAATGACGAAATGTGTCCGTGCGAGCTGTGTCGGCTGTGGTGGTGTGTGGCCAGTACTTTCTGTAGATCCTTCCTCATGTCGTGAAGTTCTTCGTCGATGTCACGGATGCGTCGGTCCAGGCTAGTCAGATTTGCTCGGTCGACACTTCGTGGTTTGCACGAAGCAAAGCAACTACTGAATCGGCGGACGGAGCAGTTGCTTTGGGTAGCCCATTCCTGAAGCACCAGAACTCCCTCTTCAACTTCATGAAACTGAACGTCGAGCTGCGAGGCCACGGCGTCAATCGCCAGGACGTTGCCGCTACACCTGGTCAATTCGTGAAGTTCATGAGCCGACTTTGCAATTTCGCAGAGTCCTTCCCTGAGGTATTGGACGATCGACGGTGGAGCGTGTCGAAAGTTGTATTTGACGATGGCGTCAGCACGTTCGGCTTGACGCTCGATATCATGCGAATGGTCATCGATGTGTTCGTAGAGGCCAGCCTGGGCGGTTGCTCCATGCAAAGTGACTGCAAGTCCGAGAATCAATCCGTGAGCGAGTTTTGCAGTTGCAGTTTTCATATCCGTATTCCTTCCAGTTTCGGGTAGTGCCCTGGTCGTTTTCCGTATGCGATTTGGTTGGGCGTTGAGTTTTTAATAAGGCAAGCGGCGTGCCAGTTGTTGAGTGATTATTGGTGTTAGGCTGTTCGGAGTTGTGGAAATGAGTTTTTAAGAGTTTATTTTTGATTGTTTGGTTGTGTGTTGGTACACCGTCCATAGGTTATGGTTGTGTCTATAGAATGATTCTTACGTCGCTTCGGTGTTGTCGATGTGATGTCAGTTCGCCTTGTGGGGTTCTGTGCGTTCAAAACTGTCAATAGGTTTATCTGATGATTTGCGAGCTGCTTGCGGAAATCGAGGTAAGTGAGCCGGTGTTGCCTGCTGTGTTGATCTGCTAGTGTTGGGGCTTCGCCGCCAGCTCTCATCCAGAGATTCGTCGATCCGGAACAGTCGCCTTGCCACGCCAAGATCCAGAGGTCCTTCGGGCCGTCAGCATGTACCAGCTCGGGCTGCCGCGGATGCCGGCGTCCGGTCGGTCTGGCGAGCTGCTTGGACGCGGGACTGGAACGTCGCTCGAATTCCAGGAGTACCGCGAGTACATGCCGGGAGACGACATCCGTCATCTGGATTGGTCGGCGTACGCTCGATCCGATTCGTTGATGGTCCGACTTTATCGCGAGGAGATCAGCCCACGGATGGACGTGCTGCTGGACGTTTCCCGGTCGATGTCGACTTCGCCTGCTAAGATGCAGATGGCCCGGCAGTTGTCGGCCATGTTTTCGATGATGGCAGGCAAAACAGGCAGCCAGCCGTCGATCTGGCTAGTGGGCGACGAGGTCCCGTCTCCTTCGTTGCGTCTTGAGAATCTCGCGACGCTCGACGACGTTCCGTTTCAGGCCCTGGGTACGATGGATGACCTGCTGGCCGATCATGCTGTCCCGTTCAAGCGTCAGGCCATTCGAGTTGTCATCAGCGACTTTCTGTTTCCTCACCAGCCCAGTCAGTTGGTCCGCAGGCTGGCTGGAGAAGCCAGTGTCCTTTGGCTCGTTCAAGTACTGACCGGTTGGGAAGCCAATCCGGCCGCGTCCGGCGGGACGAGGTTGATCGATATCGAATCAGGAAATGAGATCGACGTTTATCTCAATCAGCAAACGATTACTGAGTACAAGCAGCGGCTGCAGAATTTGCAGGAAGAGATTGCGTTGCACTGCCGCCGCCACCATGCAGTGCCTGTAACGTTGATCGCCGATCAGGGGCTGACGGTTGCGTGTCGAGAAGAATTGTCACGTGCCGAAATCCTGCGAGCATCCTGAACGGAGGGTTTGAAAGTGATGGAGTTTGCGAATCCTCTGGGACTGTTGGGCCTGTTAACCCTGCCGGCAATCGTGGCGATTCATCTCTTTCATCGACGGTTCCCGCCGTTGCTTGTGGCGGGGCTTCATTTTTGGGGAGCGGAAGTTCGAGTTCCCACTGCCGGACGCAAGCGTGAGCGACTTCCGATTTCGTCTTCGTTGATCCTGGAGTTGCTTGCTGCACTGTTACTGGCAATGGTTCTTGCTCAGCCGCGAGTGAGTGATTCCGGGAAAGTTCGGCATCTGATTGCTGTGCTGGACGATTCAGCATCGATGTCGGCCGTTGGGGCGGCCGAGACTTCTTCTCGTGATCGGGCAGTGGCCGAAGTGGCTCGGCGAATGCAAGACGCTCCTCGGGGAAGCCGGACTACGCTGATTCTTACCGGGCGCCGGCCAGTTATGCTCGCCGGGCCGGCGGTCGAGTGGGACGTCGCCGAAACGGCCCTTTCGAAATGGAACCCGACGCAGCCGAGGCACGACATTCTTTCCGCTCTTGATATGGCAGTCCAGCTTGCGGAGAACGGTGGCGAGGTCGTCTTTATGACGGATGCTCTGCCGGAAGATGATCAGCCATTTCCGACGGGCGCCGAGATTTTCGCAGTGGGGGAGTCGCTCAGCAACGTCGCGATCACGGCAGCACGCTGGACGATTGATTCCGCGACGCTGGTTGGGCGGGTGTTCTTGCGAGTGAGAAACGAAGGGCCTCGTCCGTCATCTGTGACAGTTGAAGGACGATCCGGAAATCAAGTTGTCTTTCAGTCAAAGCTGGAGCTGTCGCCTGAGCAGGAACTACCACTGGAGACCGAGGTCCCGGGGGGCCTCGCCCGTCTGGTCGTGACTGTCAAGGCTGACCGGGACGGGTTGGCGACTGACAGCATTGTTTCGCTCGTTGAGCCCAAGGTGCGAACTGTTCGGGTTGCGGTCAATCTGCCAGATGGCCATTCAGCGCTTCGGCCCGTTCGTCGTGTTCTGGAAATCGCGACTGACATCGAGGTGTCCGATGCTGAAGCGGCGCATCTTTTGATTACAGAAGGCGGAACGCTGCCGGAATCGAGAAGGGATCTCTGGTGGCTGGGCGTCGGGCCGATTGACTCGTCGGAGGCCGCGGTGAAATCGGCGAGAGACCTGCTTGGGCCTTACCTTAAAGAAAAACGCGACCCGTTGCTTGAGGGAGTTTCTCTCGGTGGTGTGATCTGGGGCGGCGTTCAGCCTGTCGACATCGCCATGACGCCAGTCATCAGTGCCGGTCAGCAATTATTACTTTCGCGGTTAAGCGGAACCCGGTCGACAGCCCTGCTTTTGAATGTGGACCTGGGACGTTCCAATCTGCCTGAGAGTCCTGACTGGCCAATCCTGATCAACAACCTGGTCGAGCAGCGTCGTAACAGCCTGCCAGGACTTCGACGTTGGAATTACCGACTGAACGAAGACATTCAGTTTCGATTGTTCGAAGGGCTGGTGGAACCGCCTGGATCAGCAGGCCAGACATTGACATTTCAGCAGATTCACGATGCCATACAAACTGATTCGGTTGAGGAATCCCGTACACGGAACCTCGTACGAGCAGCCGTCGTTGAGATACCACCGCTCGATCAGGCGGGTTTCTTTCAGATCAAAGACGGTTCGAACGTTATTGGTGAATTTGCCGCCAACTTTTTCGATTCTGCCGAGTCGAATCTGACCAAACTTCGACCAGGAAATCGCCTGCCCCCGGTCGACGATCAGGGGACCGCCTACACCATCGACAACCCGTTTACCTGGGCCATTTTGACAGGACTCGCGCTGATCATGGTCCTTGCATTTGTCGACTGGTATGTCGTGGGGCCTCGGAAATCGGCTGCTGCCTAGCCTCGACTGTTGCCATGTTGTGGTGGGAAAGCAGTGAAGCAAAGAGTGCATCCAGTTCGGTAGATTGAGTGTTGTGACGACGACACACTTCCCGAGCAAGGATGCTCCGATGGCAAGTGTGCCAGATGCGGTGCAGGAGTTGCTGGATTGTTTTTCAAAAGGCTTTACGTCCTCTGTGTGGCAGCGTTTTGCGGGTCTCCTGACTGCGGCTGATTCTCTGGTTAGCTGGCCGATCCCTGGACTATTTCAGTTCTGGTCATTGCGTGTTTTCTCATCGCCGCTGGTCGAGTCATGCGTTGGCGAAACGGCTGGCTTTCGTGTTGGTAGAACGTTTTGCTGCCCAGGGTGTTCTGGAGCTGATCGGCGATGGTACGGTCAGCCAGCACCGCGGCGACAACGTTCAGGGCAAGGGCTGTCACCGTGATTCCGTTTGGTCGAGTCATCAGCATCTGGTCTATCGCTGGGGACACAAGTGGGTTGTAGTGGCATTGCGCGTCCAGGTGATCGATGCCGCGCGGACCTGGGCACTTCCGATGTTGATTGCTTTGTATCGAACTCCCGAAGAAAGCTGCAAAGCAGGCGTGATTCGTAAAACTCATCCAAAACTGATGCGTGGGCTATTGGCAGTCTGGCTGCGGTCGTTTCCTCAGCGAAAACGATATTTCCAGACGCTGGCGGCTTCGCCACTCATGAGTTGGCCGGCTTCGCTTCACGCCATCAGAACCGCCTGACGCTGGCCAGTAACTTTCCACCAGATGCGGTGTTGCCCGGCCGACCGCCGGTTAGGCAGACCGGTCAGAATGGACGACCGCGTGTTGCAGGGACTCGACTGCCCAGTTCCCAGGATGCAACGGTGGACTCAAGCAGCAATCGTCAGCGACTGACGGTGAAGTGCTACGGCGGAGGGATGAGAAGAATCGAGAGCGGCACGGGGTACTGGTGTCGACAGCGGTTCGTCCTGATACGTTGGATTAACGTGTGTAATCTGACGGATAGTCATCGACACGAGTGGTTTCCAGCACCCGGATTTGAATGAGCGTCACACGCCTTGTCGAAGCGTTCGTCGGCCGCCGGGATGATCGAAGTCAATTTGTGCCGAAATACGAGAACTCCGGGGTGCTGGAAACCACTCGCGGACGCTGCCACAACCCAGTACTTCGCGTTAAGCCGTGTCTGTTCTGTCTCTATACACTGATCGTTTACTGGTTCGGCCATCTGCTCTCGCGAAATAGAGACACGATTCACGTCAACTGGGCAGGCAATACGTCGATCACTTTCTCTGGCGTCCAGCCAACCGTCCGATACAACGCCCGGGATAAAATCCTTTTCCCACAGGCGACGTAACGGACCACTGTCGAGAAACTCACTGCACGCAGAAAGAAGGCAATACTCAATGCTGTCGCACTTCCGGCCTGCCAGCAAAAGTCGAGGCCAGGAGTGTGTCGGAAGTGATTTTCTGTGGCACGACTCCGTCGCGTCACGCTGACCCGGGCTGCCGACACGAAGTGTCGTGCCACAGCGGGAAAGTTATTTCGGACACTTTTCACAGTACTCGCGGCGACCGCTTTCGACCGACCGCCGGGGTGATCCGAGCAGGCCAGAAAAAGCAGATTCTGACACACTAAGGCGTTGTGGCCGGAACGCACGTTGATTCTCGTTCCAAAACGAGCCTATACTCAACGGCCAAACAATGTCTAATTATTCGTATTTTCTGAATATCCCGCGACTTTCGTCTCCGGCATGGACACCGGCATAGTTGCGAACTCTCAAGGAAATTTCATGTCCGGAATAATCAGTCCGAAGGATCGGAACAAGGGCGTGCAGGAGTTTTTCATCGGTGTCGACGTCGGCGGCACAAATATCAAAGCGGGTGTTGTGACGAGCAACGGTAAACCGCTTTCCAGCATTGTTCTACCAACCGAAGCTGACAAAGGACCGGAGCACGGTCTGAAGACTATTCAGCATGCGGTTGAGGAAGCGATTGAGCAGAGTCCGATCCGAATGCGGAATATCACCGCGATTGGTCTCGCCACGCCCGGCACGCTCGATATCCCAAAAGGGATCCTGATGGAGCCGGCGAATCTTCCAAAATGGAGACACATCCCGATCAGGCAGATCATCAGCGATCATTTCGAGAAGCCAGCTTTATTGCAGAACGACGCGAATGCAGCGGCGTATGGTGAATTCTGGGGCGGAGCAGGGCAGGGAGCACATACTCTCGCTTTGTGGACTCTCGGGACTGGCGTTGGGTGTGGGCTAATCGTTGACGGAAAGATCGTGGAAGGTGCCCATTCGCACGGCGGTGAGTGCGGTTTCCTCTACGTCCAGATTGAAAATGGTCGACCTTGTGCGACAGGCATGAAAGGGACGCTGGAAGCCTATGCCGGAGCAGCCGGATTTGTGCAGCGTGCTCAGGATGCTTTGGACTCGGGAGCTGATTCAACTTTGCTGCGAGACCTGGTGAATTCAGGTTCTGAGCTGACACCGCTCCTGATTGCTGATGCTGCCACGACCGGTGACCCATTGGCTCTGCAGTTGATTGACGATTCAGCGAAGTTCATGGCCTATGGAACGGCTAACCTGATGCACACGATCGATCCCGATGTTGTGTTGTTTGGCGGCAACGTGACGTTCGGCCGAAACGAAACAGAGCTTGGCCGCCGATTCGTTGGCGGGATTCGTGACGAGATCAAGGAGCTTTCATTCCCGGTTCCGTCGTCGAATATTCGAATCGACTATGCGAGCCTGGGTGGCAGTGCCGGGTTCATTGGGGCAGCGGGTTGTGCCTGGAGTCAGTTTGGTGTCGAAGCGGTCGCGCGGTCTCAGTGTCATGCGTCATAGATGCATTGTTGATTTTTACTGGCCCGAATAACAATTTTTCAGTCGTTGAAAAAGGGGCTTGTTCCATCGAGCGCTGAGCACGCAGAGTGACTCGGTCGGCAATGGGGCTAACCCCTTCTTCAACGGAAAACAGACCGGCGTTTCTTGCTTGTCCAAAATTTCCGTTGTGGAGGTCTGATGTCTGTTGAGGCTGAAGTGCCAGATGAATCTGGCCGCTCGGCGAGCGATCTCTCTGAAGACTTGCCGTCGCTTCCTGGTGTCTTTATTCCGGACGAAAAGCTGGCCGCGTGCGAAGCAGCGATCGGGTATTCATTTTCCGATCGAAATATTCTGAAGCACTCGCTGACGCATTCTTCCATTGCTCCAACGAGAGGGCAGTCGAACGAGCGTCTCGAATTTCTCGGTGACGCGATCATGGGAGCTGCCGTTTGCGAGTACCTCTTCGAGAAATACCCCGAGTATTCGGAAGGTGAACTGACTCGGATCAAATCTGCAGTGGTGAGTCGGCAAACGTGCGCAATGATGAGCAATCTGCTGAATTTCGATCGCTTTCTTCTGCTCGGTAAAGGTCTGGCAATTCACGAACGAATCCCGAGTTCAGTCCTCGCGGCAGTCTTCGAAGCGATTATTGCCGCGATTTATCTCGACGGCGGGTGGGGAGCTGCGAAGAATTTCGTTGTCGAAACACTGAGTGATGAAGTCACGAGGGTCGGAAATTTAACCCACGGGCAGAATTACAAGAGTCAGCTTCAGCAGATCGCTCAGAAGAACTTCGGCGAAACTCCGGCCTACAAAATGCTCGACGAAAAAGGTCCGGACCACGCCAAGTGCTTTCAAATTGCTGCGGCGATCGGTTCCCAAAGGTTTCCGGCAGCGTGGGGACCGAGCAAAAAAGAGGCGGAACAGAACGCTGCCCAGAATGCTTTGGAATCGATTGAAGAAGTCGTTGACTGAGTCAGTCGACCTGAGAAATGCCCGGTTGTTCGATATTCTCTTGTCGATCGCCGAATCGATCATTCACGGAATTGTTTCAACAAAGTGCTCGCATGAAGAGTTACCTCAATCAGCTGCGACTGGTGCCGCACCTCCCGATTATTTCCGTGATCGCCGCGTGCTTGCTCATCTTTCTGATTCAGGACATTTGCAACGCTCGGTTCGCGCCGTCGTTGGGTGCCGTGCCGCTTGAATTTCGGAACGGCCTGGCCGCTGCCTCCATCAATGGAGTGACGGCAGATTTTCTGGCAACGGTGGCGCGACTTTTTACGCCAATCTTTCTACACGGTGGTCCTGGGCACGTTGTCGGCAACATGGTTTTCTTGTGGGCTTTCGGTTCGTTAGTCTCGCGGCAACTCGGTAACTGGTGGGCCTTGGGGCTGTGTCTCTTGTGCGGCGCGATTGGAAATCTTACGCAAATTTACATGTCGCCGAATTCGATAATTCCAATCATTGGCGCGTCAGGCAGCGTCGCGGGTCTGGAAGGTGTCTACTTCGGATTGGCTTTGCGATGGGCGATGCCCTGGCCGGATGTATTTCCGCTTGCCCATCCGATACCGCCGGCCCAGTTGGTGCTCTACGCTTTGGTTGGGATCGGATTTGACATTTATTCGGTCGCTACGGAAACGGCAGCAGGCATCGCTTACGGAGCTCATATTGGTGGATTCGCATCCGGGCTGTTATTCGCTCTGCTGCTAACCAGCGTGTATGGTTCGATGGAATCCTGGAACCCTAAACGGGCATAAATCAGGCTTGTCTTATTCAATTGTCAAGAAGGTCACCATGAATGTTTCACGAGTGTTTCTTATCGCTTTTTTACTGATGTTTGCTTCAACGATCTCAAAGGCGGAAGATTCAAAGTCGGGCGAGTGGATTCAGTTGTTTAACGGCAGGAATCTCGACGGCTGGATTCCGAAAATCAGGTATCACAAAGCTGGTGAAAACTTCGGCAACACATTCCGAGTTGAAGACGGTGTGATGAAGGTCGGCTACGACAAGTACGACGAATTCGGTGAACGCTTTGGCCACCTGTTCTATAAAGAGTCGTTCTCGCATTACCGACTGAGAGTCGAGTATCGCTTCATCGGCGAACAGGCAAACGGCGGTCCGGGTTGGGCGTTTCGAAACAGTGGCCTGATGCTGCATGGTCAGAAACCGGAAACCATGTCGATCGATCAGGATTTTCCTGCATCGATCGAAGTGCAGATTCTCGGTGGCAATGGTAAGGATGATCGCACAACCGGAAACCTCTGCACGCCCTACACGCATGTTGTGATGGACGACAAACTGGTGAAACGTCATTGCACCAGGGCAAAATCCAAAACTTACCACGGCGACCAGTGGGTGACTTGCGAGGTCGAAGTGCGAGGCAACGACGTCATGCGTTGCTCGTACGAAGGCGAAGTCGTTCTGGAATACAACAAGCCTCAGCTCGACGACTCAGCAGACGTTGGTAAGAAGCTGATCAAGTCCAACGGCGGCGTAATGCTTAGCGGCGGCACAATTTCGTTGCAGTCAGAAAGCCATCCCTGCGAGTTCCGAAAAGTCGAACTGCTTGTGTTGAAGAAATGAGCCATCATGCGTTTTGTTATGGTTTATTGACGGTACTGTTCTCAAAGCGTGGTCAGCAACGGCAAGCTGTGCAGTAGTTGTGCTTGTTTGACGGGCACGTTCCCGAGGCTCTAATCGTCGCATCCGACTTCTATTCCGACGAGAAAGTAATCTGCTGTATGCCCATTGCAGGTTCTGGGGCGGGTACATCATTTATTATCGCCGTGCCAACGTTTCTCACGCGAAACGATTTGCCGCTGCTTTGGCTTATTTCATGACTGGTTGGAATTCTTGACAATTCATGAATTGGTACGTTTGGGCAGGTCTTTATCAGTATCGAAAAGCGTGGTATCTGCCGCCGTCGAATAATCTTTCGCAATGAGAAAAGCCCGGCACTGAGTAGTGACGGGCTTTTTTCGTATCGATATGTGGCGATCATCCTATGTGATATGAGCGCCTTTGGTTTCGGTGTAGACCGCATAGAGTGACTGACTGCCGGTCATGAAGAGTCGGTTTCGTTTTGTTCCACCGAAGCAGACGTTGGAACAGATTTCCGGCAGACGAATCTGCCCGATTCTCGCTCCGTCTTCGGCGGCGAAGATGTGGCAGCCGTCGTAGCCTTCTCCGACCCAACCGGCGCTGGACCAGATGTTGCCGTCTTCATCTGCTCGGATTCCGTCGGCCTGGCCGGCGACGATTTCTCCATTCAGCTCAAGCGCCATCGAGGTGAACTGCCGACCGTTCTGGAGAGTCTTTTCACCGACGATATCCCAGACTCGGATATTTTTTGTCGCTTCTTCGTAGTGTGAAGAACCGGTGTCGGCGGCGTACAGTTTTTTGTAGTCAGGTGAGAAGCACAGGCCGTTCGGTTTGAATATGTCGTCGGCGACTTTGTACACCTTGCCGGTTTTGGCGTCGATGCGGTAGATGGCTTCCTTGATGTAAGGGCGAGGCCAGTCGGCATCTTTCGGTGCTCGGTGGCCTTCGTAGTTCATCAGGCTGCCGTAACCGGGATCGGTGAACCAGATGTCGCCATTGGGATGGACGGCTCCGTCGTTTGGAGCATTCAGCCCTTTTCCCTCGAACTTGTCGGCGAGCACGGTGATCGTACCGTCGTATTCGTAGCGGACGACTCGGCGAGTGCCATGCTCGAAGGAAATCTGCCGACCCTGAAAGTCGAACGTATTGCCGTTGCTGTTGTTCGACGGGTGTCGAAACTTGCTGACGTGTCCGTCTTCTTCGAGCCATCGATACTGTACGTTGTTCGGAATGTCGCTCCAGACAAGGTACTTACCCGATCCGTTCCACGCTGGGCCCTCTGCCCAAAGCATGTCTTTGCTGTGGAAGAGCCGTTGGATTGGGGTATTACCGAGTGCGTACTTCTTAAACCGATCGTCCAGCACGACGATATCCGGGTCTGGGTAACCGGCCGGCTGGGCGTTCGGGCCGTAGTCGCGGGCGGATGCCGATCCAGCAAGGGCTGCGGCTGCGCTGGCAGCCACTCCGACCGTAGCACTGAGGAAGGACCGGCGGCCAACGACGTTGTTTGTGGATTGATTGTTTTCGGATTGATCGTCGCTGAGTTTCTGAGTTGATTGTTCCTGCATCGCGGAATGCTCCTGTTGGCATATTCGTTTGAGTTAAGGCTTCTCTCTGTTTGCGAGATGTCGAGCGTAGTGAACACAGATCGAAGATCGCAACACAACGCACGTGTTCCAGAAACAGGGCTAACTCGTTAGCTTCCACATTCGCACTGATCCGAACGAAACAGAGCCATTGATTCAGCCAGAGGAGCTACCGGAGTGAGTAATTCAGACGGAGCGCAGCAGGAACTAAGCCTCGCGAGAATGCAGTCGTTGATTCAGGGAATGTACGGAGACAAAGACGAGGCTCGCGGAATTCCCGGCACGTTTATGTGGCTAATGGAAGAAGTTGGCGAGCTGTCTTCCGCACTCCGTGAGAACGAAGCTGCCGGCGGACCGGCGACGGAAGCGCTGGCGTTCGAGTTCGCCGATGTTCTGGCATGGCTGGCGACCATTGCTAACGTTGCGGGCGTCGATCTTCAGGCAGCATTCCTGAAGAAATACGGCGGCGGCTGCCCCGGCTGCGGAAAGATTATCTGCGACTGCGACGACAGCGAGAAGCCGTAAGTCAGATTATCGCCAGCCGTAGCGGAAGAAGCATGATCGGGCGATACCAATCCAGATTCCGACCAGTGCCAACATCATGATCAGCTCTGGTGTGTGGGAAATTGTGACGGGTCGATTCATCGTCGCAAAGAGAATGGGGAAGGTGTAGTTCTCAAACGCGAGCTGCTTGATAAAGGCGAACGCTGTGAATTTGGTTGACAGATAGAACAGCACCGTTCCACCCAGCATGTAGCATAAAGCCAGCAGCGCCGCCGATGCCTGAGTTTTTGCCAGCGTTGCGATGCAGGTGCCGACGCACATGAGGCCAACGCTCGTTAGCAGAATGACCAGCCACAGCACCGGCTGCGTCAGAACGATTGGTTTCAGAATCGCAACAATGCCCAGACAGCCACTCAGAGAAATCAGCAGGTGGAATATGAACTTCGCCAGCAGAATCTCGGAAGTGTTCGCTGGGCTCAGAACAAGCGCTGCCAGCGTTCCACGTTCACGGTCCTGAGCCGTGAATGAAACCAGCAGGTGGCAGCAGGCGAAGAACATTACGATCAGTAACAGCATCGTTGCGATCAACTCGTTCGTGATGAGGTCTGCGACGGAAGTGTCCTTGAGCGAAGCAGGTGTGTCGGAAGCACTCGCGTCGAGCGGCTCTGTCGATTGTTCGAAACGCAATCCCTGTGTGTGATATTCGGTCAGTGCCGGCCAGAACCAGTTCCAGAATGGTGCGAGTACTTCGGCGTCTTGACCCGGATATCTGCCATTCAGAATTACTTTGCCGAAGGCTGAGCCCTTTCTTGTTTCGAATTTTTCGCCATACACAACTTCTACGGCGGCGTCTTGCGGAGGCAGATTCCACGTTCCGTTTACGATGGGAACCCGGTCACGCTGTACCATTCGAATCGTTGGTGTATCTGGCAGGTTTTTCGCAAGATGATCCAGCCACACAGATGGCTGGTCATAGATTATCCACACGTCGATTGCTGCTTGTGCCGCTCCGCCAGAACCCTGCGGATCACTTTTGTTCGAAACCGGGCGACTGGTTGCCATCAGCAGAGCGACTGCCGACAGCAGACCAAGCAGCATTAGTGCTGACGGATTCTTTCTTAGTCGGCGGAACTCGCGAGCGAGTAGGATCTTGATCATTTCGGAGCGAATCATGTGTAGGTCTGCCCCGTGATTTTGAGAAAGACGTCCTGGAAGTCGAACTCCTGTGAGTGAACTCGGACGCACATTTCGGTGCGAATGATTTCAGCCAGTCGCTCCCGTTGATCATCAAGGTCCAGATTGAGTGCCTCTCGAACGACTTTGCCTTCCTGTTCGAACTGAGCTTTCACGATTCGGATTGCGTGGCGAGTTACAAAGTTCGTCGGTGTATCGCAGTCGACGAGTTTGCCGCGGCAGAGAATCGCGACCCGGTCGCAGATTTGTTCGACCTCCTCCATGTTGTGGGTCGTCAGGAAGATCGTTGTACCTTCCGATGCAAGATCACGCAGCAGTTCTCGTACCAGTTCAGTCGAGTGAGCGTCCAGGTTCGCGGTTGGTTCGTCAAAGTACAGAATCTTTGGTCGGTGCATGATCTCGCGAGCGATCAGCAGTTTGCGACGCATGCCTTTCGAATAGGCACTTACAACGACGTCCGCGGCTTCTGACAATTCCAGTCGCGCGAGCGATTCTTTAACCGTCGAAAGGGGCATGTCGTAAAGCCTTGCGAAGAGTTCGAGATTCTCGCGACCGGTGAATTCTTCAATGTGGTTTTCTGTATCGGGCACGTAGCCGAACTGCTGTTTGACGCTTTCGAATTCGGATGGAATCTTGAATCCGGCGACTCGAATATCTCCTTCAGATGGTCGCAGGCTGCCGATCAGTACTTTTATAGTCGTTGTTTTTCCGGCGCCATTTGGTCCGAGGAAGCCGAATAGTTCGCCTTCATTAACCGTCAACGAAAGCCTGTTGACCGCTGTGAAGCGACCAAACTTGACAACCAGATTGTCGATTTCGATGGCTGGGGCTGACATCTGGTCGTTCGGCGTGGAAGATCGCCGCTTTCTTCGCGAGAGTGAGCATTGCTGACCCCACCAGGGGCGTGCATGCGTAACGTGACGAATTGATCCGACCGGCATGTAGGGAAACGTCTGCCTGGACAACCGCCTCAACTATAGACCGAGTTTGCGACACATGCTGAAGCAACTGCATCTTCTCCGTGACGTCTCAGCGCTCGCACTGATCGCGGTCACTTTGCGACTCTGGTTCGCTGCGTCGGATTTTCCAGCGGTCCCGTTCTTCAGTTTTCTGACCGACGTGCCTCGGCTTGTTGATCGTATGCTCAGTGGTCTTATTGTTACTTCGCTGCTGATTGATTCCGTCGTGACTGCCCTGCGGATTTTTCGCCGCTGCGATTCGGTAACGCTCATTCAGCTTGGACGTACATGTGACCTGGTATTTGTCCTGTCCGCTTTGACGTTGATTCTGTTGAATCAGCATTGCCTCCAACCGTGGATGTATCATTTTCTGATTCTCACACCGTTGCTCTCGATCGACGCCCGGCGGTTAGATCTCGCTTCTGATTTGGATCATTCTGAGAAGGGACATTGTCCTTCCTTCGACGCAAGCGGCTTTTCACGAAGGGCGATCATCTGGTTGACAGCCTCAATCTACATGTGGTCTGCCTGGTGGAAACTCGATGCCAGCTTTCTGCACTCACACGGCCCGAAATTGGTTAGTGCTATTTGCGAGGCGACAGGTCTCTCAACTCACTTCTGGTCTGATGATACCTGGATGATCGCCGCGGCGCTGTTGCCGGTTGGTGAATTGCTCGTTGGAGTTGCCTTACTGTTTCGCAGGAGTCGAGCTTATGGTTTGGCGGCGAGCCTGGCGATGCATCTGCTGCTAATGGTCGCGGTTGGACCGTGGGGACTGGATCACGAAGCGGGAGTGCTGCTTTGGAACGGCTATTTTATCATGCAGAACGTAATTCTGTTTGTAGCGGAGTGCCGATCGGGTGCCAGGTCGGGCCAGCCCAGCAACGAATTGATGGTTGGATCGTCCCCTGCCAGATGGTTCAGCAGGGGCACTCTGCAGTTGGACGTTCTTGTGGTATTGGCCGGGACCATCCTGTTTCCTGTAACCCGGTCAGCTGGCTACTGTGACGCTTGGCCCGCGTGGGCAGTCTACGCGTCCTCGCCGGCTCGAATTCTCGTGCAGGTGCGACATGACAATGTTGAGCGCCTACCGGAAACGATGCAGCAGTATGTTGAGCGTCGCCGAACCAACGATGGATGGTCATGGTTGAGAATCGACTTGTGGTCACTTACTGCGACCGGAACTCCGATTTACCCGGAAGATCGTTTTCAACTGGCCGTCGCTTGCTCTGTTGTTTCAGAGTCTGGCATGGACGACCAAGTACGTATCATTCACGAAGGCGAATCCGACCGTTGGACCGGAGAGCGAGATTTGACT
The DNA here is from genome assembly GCA_937904325.1 of uncultured Planctomyces sp. Classification (GTDB taxonomy): domain Bacteria; phylum Planctomycetota; class Planctomycetia; order Planctomycetales; family Planctomycetaceae; genus JABMPE01. Next base: position 9,428 of record CALGTK010000063.1, on the reverse strand, counting down.
GATTTGGTCAGTGAAGCGGAGGTCAGCAAGCTGGCAAAGCAATTCTGGCTGAATACGATACCTCGATGATCGAATCTTTCCCGTTTGATGAATCATCAAGTGAGAATCGTCAGTTTTTGTTCGGCCAGCGACTGACTTTCGGTGCGACTTTGCGTTCGCTCTTTGCATCGAGTGTTGAGATTCCTTCGGCGTAAACCAGCTTGCCGGTGTAGCCGTCATAAAACTGCACGATGACTTGTGGCTCGTCGTAGGAAACGTATTGATAACCGACGCCCTCGGGTTTTGCGGCTTTCATCACGTTGTTCACTTTGACGACGGCGTAGAATGTGTTTCGTTGTCGGCTGTAGTGAACGTTGTCGGGGAACCCGGCGACCCATTTGATTTTGACTGTGCGACCTTCGCTGTCGAACCAGCCTCCAAACGGTGGCAGACCAGCGGTGCCGATTGGGTGGCCGGCAGAGTTCATCGGTCCGCACATGAATTCCCAGACGTTGTCGGTTATCTGAACGGCTAATGAGTTGTGCACATCACCTGTAAAAATGAGGACTGGCTTTTCAATGGCGTCGAGTTCGGGGATGAGCATCTCGCGTTCGTGGACGTAGCCGCAGAAACCGTCACCTTTCGAGCCAGTGCCGCCTTCCGGTTTTACATGGTAACCTGAGTGGTAAATCACCCATGGGTCGGGCGAGATGACGAAGATGAAATCAGCGGTCGTTTTCTTAACGCCGTCAAGGAACCAGCTTCGCTGAGTTTCTCCCAGGATGAAGCGGTCTTTGTCGTGAGCGTGTTTTTCGCCTTTGAATTTTGACCGTTCGCCGCGAGTGTCGAGAAAAAAGAAGTGGCAGTTGCCCATCAAACGGTCGTAATAGTGGTGCGTGCCGATGCTATAGGGGATGTCACCGTCAGATTTGAATGGAGGCGTGACTCGCAGGTGATTCCTGTCAACGATCTCTTTCAAACCATAGACGCCGATGTTCTTTCCGCCGCGATCTTTCAGTGATCGACCGTCGCCTTTCATGAATGGCCCAATATGGATCGTGCTGACCTGCTCCGGCTTGAGCGTGCTGAAGTCGGCATCCAGATCGATCAGGATGTCTGATCCGGCTTTGGCTAGCCCGCTTCCGAATCGCAGGGGAGCCTTGCGAGGCGTCTCGTCGTTCGCCCACGCGGCGTAGTTCTGCCATACGGAAAGAGCGTCGTCGCGTTTGAGATAATCGCCATTGCCTAATCCAACTTCTCCGCTGCCGTCGAGGTTTGAATTTACCTCGTGGTCGTCGTACATCGTCAAGTAGGGGACATATCGAAACAGGTTGGACATGTTCCGGCCGCGTTCCAGGTAGAGCTTGTAGTTGGCGGCGTAGCCGGTTCGCGTTCCGTCCAGAACTTCTTCATAAGTGAAATCACCATTCACAATGTGGAAAGCGATTTCGTCACGATGGTTCTTGAACAGGTTCAGGAATGATGGTGGATTGGCATAAATCCCAAGCGGAGCATTCGGCAGAAACTGCCGTGAGCAACAGCCAATCGAGAACGACAGATTGAACTGCCCATCCTTGTTGTTCATCGAGTCGACAAAACTGTTTGCATCCGGAAGCGTCCGGAACGAGGGCCATGGCCGGTCGAATTCTATGCGCGTGTCAACGAGACCGATCATCGTCACAACTCCGTAGTAGTAACGAGTGTTCGGTTTCAGATCGGTCAGATTGACAAATCCGGTGTTGTCTTTTCCGGCGACGGTCTCACCGGTGACTGATTCACTTTTCAAAGTAAGCGGTTTTTTCGTGTCGTAAACAATTCGAAATTGGGCAGGGTCTGCGGTCCGAACCCAGACTCGCATCGATGTCGGCATCGGTTTGCCAAGCATCGGCCCATGAGTCAGCCCACTTGTGTGATAAGGCATTACGTCATGCGCGACCGGGTCTGGCCAGTCCGCTAATGATGCTGACGGGTATACCGCCAGAAAAGCGTTAGGGATAAGAAGTATAAGTCGCGTCAGAAATGGAAGCTTTGGTAGTTGCATCGGGAATGTTTCCAGGTTGGAATTCGGAAGAAGCGGATTCCGATGTAGTCACAAAAGTGCGCAAGAGACACAGGATCAACAGGGTGCTTCGTTCTTGCGCCTCTTGTGCACTCGTGCGGCCAATAGTTAAGAACTGGCAGGCTCGGCCTGACGTACAGATATTCAGTCTGACGCGTCGCGGGCTTCTTCGAGCATTTTAATCCACGGGCCGATGTACTGGCCGTTGTCGTGGAAGGTGCGGCCGCTGACCATGTTTCCGTCGATGACGCAGGCTTCGTTGACGAAGGTCCCGCCGCAGATTTCGAGGTCGAACCTGCACTTCGGGACTGTCGCCATTTTGCGGCCTTTGACGCAATCGGCGGCGGCGGGGATCTCGACACCGTGACAGACGCTGGCGACTGGCATGTTCTCGGCGAAGAAGTATTTCGTCACTCGCATGAGGTCTTCATCGTAGCGGATGTACTCGGGGGCACGGCCGCCGGAGAAGAAGATGCCGGCGTATTCTTCTTCTTTGATATCGGAGAAAGCGACGTCCGCGTCGATCGTGTAGCCCTCCCACTCTTTGGTGATCGTCCATCCGGGCTTCACCTCGTGGAGAACCATCTGGTACTTGCGTTTTTCAGGAGCGGCGACGACTGGTTGGAAGCCGGCTTCGATCAGACGGTAGTACGGGTACATCGTGTCGAGCGTTTCCGTTGCGTCGCCGACGATGATGAGAACTTTGTTGCTGGGCATCGGGCAGCCTTTTCAAAGAGTGCAGTTGATCAAATGGTGTTGAGGCATTTCGTGATATATTTGCGAGACCTGTTGATTTCGGCAGTGACTTCGGCGGTGGTATCAAGAATCGGGATGCCGCGAGGAACAGGGTGCATGAAGATTTCCGTCCAGCCTTCGTACTTGATGTTCTGCAGAGCGGCGAAGAGTGGAACGAAGTCCAGGTCGCCTCGGCCCGGCATCTGCAGCAGTTCCTGCTCTTTTGGAAGTTTGACGTGACAACCCATTCCGTGCTGCCAGGCGTAGAACATCTTGATGCTGTCGCCGAGTGTGCGAATTAGATCGGACTGAAGTTCCTCGTCCTGCTTTAGATGGTAGGGGGCAAAGGCGATGCCCAGATTGTTCGAGGTTCGAAGTTCGGCCAGCCACTTCAGCGAGTCTGGCGAGTCAATCAGGTTATTGCCGTGGTTTTCGATGGCGAGCGTTACTCCGGTTTCTTCGGCTACCGCCAGGTGCGGTTGCAGCTTCTCCACGAACGCCCCGACTGCCGCTTTCAGTTCCTTGCCCTTCAGATTCTTCGGGCCGGAGCCTCCGCAGATGATCATTTTGCAGCCCAGTCGTTGAGCGAGCTGCATTTCCTCCTGCAGTCCAAACGGGCCAAGCTTGTACTGGGTAATGCTGCCCAGTGTGACGTCGTACTGCTTAAGCAGGGCGGCGAATTTCTCTTCGCCCATCGCGTCGAGCTGTTCTCGCTGGTTGCCATGCACCTTCGGCCAGATGTCGAGTGCTGTTGCGCCAACCTTGGCAACTTCCGGGACGATATCGTTGACCCTGGTGTAACCGTACATGCACGACCCGAGGATGTATTTCGGCTTGAACTTCGGTGCGGCAAGTGCGAGGGTCGGTGTCGTCAATGTGGCAGCTGTGACCGCAGATGCAGCGAGAAAATCACGACGACCGATCAGAAGACTGTTGTCAGACACTGTTGGTTCCTTGTCTCTGGTGAAAGGGTCACTGTCATTGCCAGTGTTGAGCGTTTTTATTTGTTTCTTAGTTTCAGCCCATCGTTTAGAAAAGGGACGCCGAGGTGCATGAGTTCTTCCGAATTCTTCGCGTGAATCAACTCGGGAGAATACTGCGTCACGTATGCTCGACGCATCTTATCGGTGGTGTTGGCTCCGCTTCGATGGAACGTCAACGAGCTGAAGACGACCAGGCTGCCTGCCGGGACAACGGCGGGGATACCAGACTCTTTGCCGAAGTAGCCGGTTTTGTCGCCGGTCTCCGGATCGCGAATGTGCTCGACCAGAGTCTTCACACCAATCGTTGAATACGGCATGACGAAGGCCGTTCCGTTTTCGAGACTCATGTCGTCAACGGCGGCCCAAACGGTGACGTAGGGCCGGTGCGGAAATCCGAGATAGCCGCTATCCTGATGCCACGAAAACTGAATGCCCTGCTCGGCGGCCTTGGCGACGTACTGGTCGTAAAAGAGGAACGCGGTGTCGCCGATGGTTGCCCGGCAGACTTCAGCCATAAGATCACTGAATACGTATTCCGAAAGTCGCGGAGCCTGTTCGTACTTTTTCGCTATGTGATAACGCTTGCCGCGATGGCTGATGTGAATGTGGTCCGTGCCCAGCCGATCCATCTTCTGATGCATCAGCTCGATCAAATGATCGCACGAGGCACGCAGGATTTGCAGATGCTCGTTGGGGATCACACGTTCGAGGATGAAGTAACCCTCGTCGGCGTATTGTTGCTTTTGCTGATTGGTGATCATTAGTGAAATCTGTGGTCGATACGGAAACGTTTTTTTGAACGCAGAGGTTGCAGAGTTTAAACCGCAGAGTCAAAGGAAATGAGGTCTCCGCTTCTCTGCGAGTCCTCTCTGATTCAAAAACTTAAAATTTAAATCAGGCGACTTCGAAGCCCTTTCGTTGTTCACGGTTGAGCAACTTGCTGGCGGCGGCATCGCCAGGGAATGTTTCGCTTTTCGGGTCCCACAAAACAGGATGACCGACCTTCATGGCGATGTTGCCGAGGTGGCAGGTGGATACGCTGCGGTGCTGGCTTTCGACGCTGGATACCGGAATTTTTCGAGCCTGAACGCAGTCGAAGAAGTTGCCCATGTGGTTGATGATGGCGTCGAGTTTTCCCATGCGAGCCGGGCGGTCGAGATTGTCGAAGTCGTAGGCTCCAAAGTCTTCTCGACGCAGTGGGTTGGTTGTCAACTCTTCGACAGGCTTGCCGGAGATCGTACCTCGGTTCACAAAAATTCGGCCATGTGTTCCGGTCAGTAGAATGCCGTTCCGGCCAGTATCGAGTACCTTCATCGTGACGCCGTTGGCGTAGCGATAGTTGGCTTCAAAATTGATGGCGACGTCGTAGCCACCTGGTGTTTCGGGGTACTTCGCTGTCGCCGATATTTCGACCGGATAAGAGTTGATCGCCCATTGAGCGATATCCAGGTGATGGGCGCCCCAGTCGGTCATCTGGCCGCCGGAGTAGGCGTACCACCAGCGGAATGTGTAATGGCAACGCTCCTGGATGTAGGGCGTGTCCGGGGTCTGTCCCTGCCACAGATCCCAGTTCAGGTTAGTCGGCACGGGAACTTTGCGAAATGGTCCACCGATCAGATTTTTGCCCAGTACGACTTCGACACTTTTCAAGTCGCCAATCCTTCCCTTGTGGACCATTTCGACAGCTTGCCTGAATCGATGATCGCTGCGCTGCCACGATCCGACCTGGACGACTCGACCGGTTTCTTTGACGACGTCTCGAATAAGTTTGCCTTCGTCGATCGTCAGGGTTAGTGGCTTTTCACAGTAGACATCTTTGCCGGCTCGACAGGCGTCGATGATCATTTTTGTGTGCCAGTGATCCGGTGTGCCGATCAGGACGACGTCGATGTCGTTGCGTTTGATGAGGTCCTGGTAGTTTTCAAAATCGCGAGGAGTACTGCCGAACGCGGCCTTTGCCTGTTTGCGAACGTGGTAGTCGACATCGCAGACGGCTGTGATGTCTCCGTACATCTTCGCCTTGTGAGCGATCACCGAACCTTGATACCGCAGCCCAATTGCCCCGACTCGAAGCCGTTCATTCGGTGACTTCGGTTTGTTTTGAGCCGAGGCAGGGGTAACGAATAATCCAGCTGCAATTGCTGCCGAAGATGTTTTCAGGAACGCACGTCGTGAATGGTCTGATAATCGTGCCATGAACTATTCCTTGTTGTCTGAGTGTCAACGATTTGAGGCTGCGGAGAGTTACAGACTGAAGAACCACCAATTGACACGAATGCAGGTTTGGGGTCGTGTTAATTCGTGGTTCCTGACGTTGATCGAGTCGTTCGAGATGGTTGATGCTGAATACTGCTACGCTGCAGTTTTTCAAATATCAGTGAAGTTGCAGGTTGTAGAACTGGGTTGCCGTCTCGCCGAAAATTCGAGCATTTTCAGCTTTACTGAGCGGCCCGACTGTCTGGACGAGAGCTGAATGAACCTGCGCGTAAGTTGCGGCGAGTTCGCAGACCGGCCAGTCTGAACCGAACATCAGCCGTTCGGGGCCGAACGCTTCCAGGGCAGTTTCGACGTACCGTTTCAGATCGTACGGTTTCCAGTTGACCCAGTCCGCCTCAGTGACCATCCCGGACAGTTTACAGTAGACATTCGGAAACTTTGCTGCGGCTTTGAAATCGTCTACCCAGTCGTCGAGGACCTGGTCTTTGATTCGTGGCTTGGCCAGATGGTCAATTACCATTGGCAGGTCCGGCAGCTCTCTGGCCAGCGTCGCGGCGTGCTTAAGATGCTTGACAAAGAACAGCAGGTCGAACGGCATCTGGTACTTCTGCAGGACCTTCATGCCGCGGATGATTTTCGGTCGAATGGCAAAGTCGTCATCAGCTTCGTCTTGAGTAATGTGGCGAATTCCGACGAATTTGGGGTTGTCTTTGAACTCGGACAGTTGTTCTTCGCACTGTTCGCTGGCAAGGTCGACCCACCCGACCACGCCGGCGATGAATTCGTGTTCTTCCGCGAGTCCCAGCACCCAACGGTTTTCCTGGACGTCGTGCTGAGTCTGCACGAAGACCGTCTTGTCGACACCAACCTTTTCAATTTGTGCGGCCAGATCGTTCGGGAGAAAATCGCGTTTTATCTTGGCGAGTTCCGGAGCGTCCATCCATGAATAGTCGAACGGCTGACTGAACTGCCAGAAATGCTGGTGAGCGTCGATGAGCATTGTTAAGGCCCCTTTCTATAAGTTTTGAACGTAGAGGTCGCAGAGGATAAAAACGCAGAGGACGGGAGAGTGCTCTGCGTTTTTTCTGCGAGACCCTGGCGATCTTCGTGCTCTGTTCTTTTTGTTTTATGGGAAGCGGTGACAGACGGAATTGTCGCGTTACTTCTTTACTGGCAACAGGCGGATCTGTCGGATGTCGCAGGCGGCACCCTTTGCCTGCATGATCGTCCGGATTTTCAGTGGACACTCGCCGGCTCTTGCAACCTGGACTGTGCCAACTTGTTTTGCTTTGAAATTCTGGAAGTGGCCGGTGTCTTTGATTACGAACTGGCACTTGCTTCCGGAAAGTTGGAGCTCGATGGTGTTTCCCACTGACCTTTGCCGCAGACTTGAAGAATCTCCACTTTGAATTCCGTGGGGTGAGCAATTTTGACGCGCCACTCGGTCCTGTCTTCGACGTTTGCCCTGTGGGCATATTTGTTTTTGTGAGGCTGCGGATCGTACCGCAGCAGTTTTCCGTGAGTGATCACATAGTGAGCCCCCAGTATAACAGACTGAATTCTTTTGATTGTTTGACGACGAGTGGTTTCGTTGCCGGTTCGATTGTTTGAAAAATGATGACCGACTGGGCATCTGCTGGTATGTCGTCTGGCAATGTCACTTCCCAGGTGTTGAGTTCTGGATTGAATTTAAGCTGCGAAGCCTTTTCCGTTTGCTTGGCAGCCGCAGTGATTTCATGCGATTGTTGATTCCCGCGGGAAGAGTACCGAATGTTAGCGAGCAGTCGGCCGGAATTTCATCGTTACCGACGTTGTTCTTTGGAAGGGCGTGAACACTCACGCCGAACAATGCGATTCAGTACGATAATAAGTTGATTCAGTTCCCGTTTTAGTGAGAACTCACAAATGACGCCTGGAGATGCCTTGAAGAATTATCTGAGGCTGCGTTCCGCTTTTTTGTCTGTGTTGACCGTGCTGCTGAGTACGGTGGCAACGTCAGTGCATGCGCAGTCTTCCGGCACTGTAGATTTCGATCGAGACGTCCGTCCGATTCTGTCCAACACCTGCTACACGTGCCACGGGCCAGATGCTAATAAACGCGTAACCGAGCTTCGATTTGACGTCGAGATGAGCCTGTTCGGTGATCATGAAGAGCCAGTCGTAGTCCGTGGTAAACCAGACGCGAGCGCATTAATTGCCCGCATCACGAGCGGTGATCCGGATTACCGCATGCCCCCGATTGACGAAAAACAGCAACTCAGTGAACAACAGATTGATCTACTGAAACGTTGGGTGGAGCAGGGGGCTCAATACACGGGACACTGGTCGTTTCAACCCGTGGTACGTCCTCAGCTTCCGAAAGTGGATCAGGCCGACTGGCCCCGCAACGGCATTGATCATTTTGTCCTGAGTCGTATGACGGAGCGAAAGTTGTCCCCATCCGAGCGAGCTTCGAAAGAAACACTCATGCGGCGAATCACTCTGGATTTAATCGGGTTACCGCCGACTCTGGATGAAGTTGATGGATTCCTGGTGGACGACTCTCCGCAAGCTTTCGAGAAGGTGGTCGATCGGCTGCTCGGATCCGATCGGTTCGGCGAGCACTTTGCGACTGCGTGGCTCGACGCCGCCCGGTACGCAGACTCAAATGGTTATCAGCAGGACCGTACTCGAACGCTCTGGCCGTGGCGGGACTGGGTGATTCGGGCGTTTAACGACAACATGCCATTTAATCAGTTTTCGATTGAGCAACTGGCCGGTGATCAGCTTGAAAATGCGTCACTCGATCAGCAGGTTGCGACAGGCTTTCATCGGAACCACATGCTGAACGGCGAAGGCGGGCGCATCGCAGAGGAGTCGCGTGTTGAGTACGTGATGAATCGAGTGGAAACGACGGGCGCCGTGTGGCTTGGCCTGACGCTCGGCTGCGCCCGGTGCCATGACCATAAGTACGACCCGATTTCACAGCGGGAATTTTATCAGTTCTATTCGTATTTCAATTCGATTGATGAATCTGGACGGGTCGATGCCGGCGGGAATGCGAATCCAGTTTTGCCAGCGCCAACGAAGACGCAGTCAGCCAGAAAGGTAGAACTGGTTCAGAAACTGGCTGACCTGCAGAAGCAGCTTCGATCCGTCACGACTGCAGAGTTACAACGGTCATGGGAAACAGCAAAGCTTGCTGAACTGTCGAAGGGTGACAAGGAGTCTGTCTGGGAGTTGCTGAAACCTGATCGGTTTGTTTCGGAGCAGGGGCAGACGATGACTCTGCAAGCCGATGGTTCAATGTTGCTGACCGGGAAAAATCCAGAAAACGACAACTATGAAATTGGATTTGAATCCAGTTTGTCGAGCATCACCGGAATTCGAATCGAAGCCGTTCCTCATTCTGAGTTCACGAAGGGCGGTTTTGCTCGTAGTGACAGTGGCAATTTTGTGCTGACCGACTTTTCGGT